>JAWXBM010000116.1:0-15285 GCA_034440115.1 Lysobacterales bacterium
ACTCTTTAGCGGATGCCTTGCCAGATTCCTTGCTCGAGTCTTTGCCAGGTTCCTTGCCCGAGTCTTTGCCTGCTTCTTTGCCCGAGTCTTTGCCGGAATCTTTTCCAGACTCCGAGCTGGCGCTGCTTTCTTTGCCAGAGTCAGTCCCAGAATCAACCAAATTACGCTGATTGGTTTGCTTGAAATCAGTTTCGTACCAACCGGCGCCCTTGAGTCGGAAGGCGGCTGCGGAAACCAACTTCTTTAAAGTGCTCTTGCCGCACTCGGGGCAATCGGTCAACTCCGCATCACTCATGCGCTGCAACTTCTCCAGCTCATGTCCACAAGACTGGCAACGGTATTCATAAATTGGCATTTCTCGACTCCTGACCATAAATTCCGCAGCAGGCTGGTCGCGCGGAACCGGAAATTATAAGTGATGCTCGTGCAAATGGGGTCGATTTCGGCTTTTTCCACGCTTGCAATCCGCTTTGAACTGATAACATGAGCGGCTTAGCCTTGCTTAAACCACAAACAAAGAGAGATTTCCCATGTCGAGATTTTTCCTGACCAGCCTGCTCTTTATAACAATGATTGCCCTGTCAGCCTGTCAGCGCTCAGAAACCCCGGTTGCAGAGCCCACAGCGGCAGCAGCGCCTGCCGAATCAGGAACCGGCGCTGAAGCTGAGACAGAGACGGCCACAACCGAGCCCTCGCGCTACGACATTTATGCCACTGTGCGTTTGACCGCAGACCTCAGCTCACTGACAGAAAACCAGCAAAAAATGCTTCCCTTGCTGATCGAAGCCTCTGCCATCATGGACAAGCTTTTCTGGAAGCAAGCTTATGGTGACAAAGACAGCTTGCTGGCCAGCATAGAAGACCCAGCCGAGCGCCGTTTTGCCGATATCAACTATGGCCCCTGGGACCGCCTGGCCGGCGACCAGCCCTTTTTGGAAAGTGCCGGCGAAAAACCCCTGGGTGCTCGGTTCTACCCCGAAGACATGAGTAAGGAAGAATTCGAAGCCTGGCAGCAGCCGGGTAAAGACGGCCTTTATTCCATCGTCACCCGCGATGCCAACGGTGCACTGCAATTAACCCCTTACAGCGAAGCTTTTGCAACCGAACTGCAGCAGGCTGGCAGCCTGTTACGCCAGGCCGCCGAACTGGCCGACGATGCCGAGTTTGCCAACTACCTGCAGATGCGCGCAAATGCCCTGGAGACTGACGATTATCAGCCCTCCGATATGGCCTGGATGGACATGAAAAACAACCCCATTGAGCTGGTGATTGGCGCCATCGAAACTTATGAAGACCGGCTGTACGGTTACCGCGCCGCTTATGAGGGCTATGTGCTGATCAAGGATCTGGCCTGGAGCGAGCGTCTGGCGCGTTTCGCAGCCTATCTGCCGGAGTTGCAATCCGGCCTGCCGGTTCCAGATGAGTACAAGGCAGAAACCCCGGGTGCAGATGCGGATCTGAATGCCTATGACGTGGTGTACTACGCCGGTCACTGCAATGCCGGTTCCAAAACCATCGCCATTAACCTGCCGAATGACGAGCAGGTGCAACTGGAAAAAGGTTCGCGACGGCTGCAGTTGAAAAATGCCATGCTGGCCAAGTACAACCAGATACTGCTGCCTATCGCCGATATGCTGATTGCCGATGACCAGCGCCCATACATCACCTTTGATTCCTTCTTTGGCAATACCATGTTCCACGAAGTGGCGCATGGTCTGGGCATCAAAAATACCCTGAACGGCAGCAATACCGTGCGCCAGGCTCTGAAAGAATATGATTCTGCATTGGAAGAAGGTAAGGCCGATATCCTCGGGCTTTACATGGTGCAAAAGCTGAGAGAAAAAGGTGAGATCACCGATGGCGAGTTGATGAATGATTACGTCACTTTTATGGCTGGCATTTTCCGCTCGGTGCGTTTCGGCGCGTCCAGCGCGCATGGCCAGGCCAATATGATCCGCTTTAATTTCTTTGAGCAGGCCGGCGCCTTCAGCCGCGATGAAGCCACTGGCAAGTACCGCATTAACGTACCCGTGTTTGAACAGGCTGTGGAAGACCTGAGTCGCACTCTGCTGACCTTGCAGGGCAATGGTGACTATGCGGCCGTCGATGTTTTTGTCGCAGAAATGGCGGGAGTCACTCCACAACTGCAGACCGACCTGGACAGACTGGCAGCCGCGAGCATTCCGGTGGATATCGTATTTGAACAGGGCGTGGAGGTGTTGGGCCTGGCGAATTGATTTGCTCGGGGTCAGGCTGAACCGTCCTCACCCTGACCGAACAACACAAGGCTTTCTTCGTTTGGATCACGCATGTTAAAGCAGCAAGAGAACAAGAGACTGGTGGTCAAAGTCGGCAGCCAGGTGCTTTGTAATAATAGCGGCGCGTTGAATCTGCCAGTTTTGGCCAGTCTGGCCCAGCAGATCAGCGCACTGAATGCACAGGGCTGGCAGATAGTGCTGGTATCTTCCGGCGCTGTGGCTTCCGGCGCTGGTGTGATGCGCAATGAACCCGGTGCCCATAAGCTGAACCAGATCACCAATCCGGTGGTGCGCAAGCAGGCTCTGGCTGCGGCCGGACAAGTCCGCCTGGTGGAATCCTGGCAGAAACTGTTCAGCCAGCACGGCGTGGCTGTCGCCCAGATACTGGCCACCAAGAGTGATTTCCAGACCCGTCGGCATTACCTCAATATGCGCTCCTGCATCGAAGCACTGCTGGACGCGGGTTTGGTACCCATCGTTAATGAAAACGATGTGGTGGCTGTTACCGAACTGATGTTTACCGATAACGATGAACTGGCCGGCCTGATTGCCGGAATGGTTCATGCCGATTGTTTATTCCTGCTCAGCACCGTGGCAGGGGTTCTGACGGGGCAGCCCGGCAGCATCGAAGCTGATTGTATTGCCGAGTGGAATGAGGCCGTGCACAAGGTCGATGACGTGGTGTTGAAAGGAACATCTGCTTTGGGCCGAGGCGGCATGCACAGCAAAATAACCACCGCTCGCAAAGTAGCAGCATTGGGAACCGAGGTGGTTATTGCCGACGGCAAAGCAACTGCTGTGTTGCAATCCATCCTGGATGGGAAAACCATTGGTACGCGCTTTGCACCGGGCTCGGGCGTATCTCCGGCCAAGCGCTGGTTGGCCAGTGCCCAGAACCAGGCCGTAGGCAGCGTGGTGGTCAACCCGGGAGCAGAGGCTGCCTTGTTGGATCAGAGCCGCCTGGCCAGTTTGTTGCCTGTAGGCATCAGCCGAGTGAATGGCCCTTTCGAATCGGGTGATGTGATCCAGATTCGCAATGAGGCAGACCGGGTAATTGGTTGCGGGCGCTGCCGCTATGGTGCTGACGAAGCCTCGGCCTGGTTGGGGCAACGTGGCCATAAGCCGTTAATCCATTACGATTACCTCTTTATGCTGGAATCGATCCGTCACTGATGAATAGTTCAGAAACAAGCGATGAGCTTCAATCACAACTGAAGGCCACGCAGAAAGCCGCTCGCAGCCTGGCCAGTTGCAGTATTGAAGACGTTAACGAATTGCTGCGGTTACTGGCTGACCGATTGGAATCGGCAGCAGCCGAAATTCTGATCGCCAACCAGTTAGATTTGCAGCGCATGGAGGTGGACGACCCGCGTTATGATCGTTTGCTGCTGAATAAAGAACGTATTGCCGGGATTGCTCAGGACCTGCGCAACGTAGCCGCCCTACCCTCGCCGGTTGGCCAGGTGCTGGAACAACGGCAACTGGAGAACGGTCTGCAGCTGAGCAAGGTTCGCGTTCCCATAGGCGTGATTGCGGTAATTTTCGAGTCGCGCCCGAATGTGGCTTTTGATGTATTCAGCCTGTGTTTCAAAACCCTGAATGCCTGTGTTTTGAAGGGCAGCCGTGATGCGCACGACACCAACACCGTGGCGGTCAGACTGATGCATGAAGTATTGCAGCAGCAGGATTTTGATCCACGGGTTATATACCTCGCGCCACCGGAACGCGAATATTTGCCGCAGATTCTGCAAGCCACCGGCATCATCGACCTGGCGATTCCCCGTGGCTCACGTGGCCTGATCGATTTCGTACGTGACAATGCCCGCATCCCGGTGATCGAAACCGGTGCCGGTATTGTTCACACCTATGTTGATGCATCCGCCGACCTGGAAAAAGCAGCAGCCATTATCACCAACGCCAAGTCCCGGCGGGTGAGCGTTTGTAACGCACTGGACACTCTGGTGATACACCAGAACCTGCTGCCAGAACTGCCTCAGCTCATGCAACGATTGGGCGAACAATTCCAGGTAGAAGTATTCGCCGATGGGCCTGCGTTTGACGCATTACATGGCAAATATGCTGGACCATTACACACAGCACTGGAAGAGCATTACGGCCAGGAATTTTTGTCTTTACGCATGTCGATCAAAACCGTAAATAATCTGGATGAAGCGTTGGAGCATATTCATCAATTCAGTTCCAAACACTCAGAGGCGGTAGTTGCTGAAGATGCTGCGGTGATCGAAAAATTCCTGCAGCAGGTGGATGCGGCAGCAGTGTATGCCAATGCTTCAACCGCGTTTACCGACGGCGCACAATTCGGGCTGGGTGCGGAAATCGGTATCAGCACGCAGAAGCTGCATGCCCGCGGACCGATGGCTCTGGCCGAGCTGACCAGTTACAAGTGGGTGGTGCGCGGTGATGGACAAGTGCGGGCCTGACGATGTCGAAAGTATTGGTATTCCAACATGTCACTGCGGAGCCCTTGGGTACTCTGGACCCGATGTTGCGTGATCGCGGTCACCGCATACGCTACGTCAATTTCCACCGCACGCCCGTTGCCGAACCGGATGTCAGCCGCTATCAGGGGCTGATTGTTTTGGGCGGCTCACAAATGCCCGACCAGTTAGACCAGCATCCTCACTTGCGCACTGAAATGCGCTGTATCGAACAGGCACTGAAATTGGAAATTCCGGTTTTGGGGATTTGTCTGGGCGCGCAATTGCTGGCGCAGACGCTTGGCGCTGCGGTTCGTCCATTGAAGAGTTGGGAAATAGGTTGGTATGACCTGCAACCTACTTCGAGGGCTGCAGCAGATCCGATGTTCTGCGCGCTTAGCACGGCGAGACCGGTGTTCCAGTGGCACGGTTATACCTTTGATCTGCCCGACAAGGCGGTGCATCTGGCGCGATCCAATGATTGCGAAAACCAGGCGTTCCGCTACGGGCCAAACTCCTACGGCTTACAGTGCCATCTGGAGCTGGATGAACGCCTGATCAATCGCTGGCTGCACTATCCGGAATATCAGCAGGACCTGAATGCTATGGGCCGTGGCAAAGATGCGAAAACCATCCAGCGTGACACGCACCAGTTGATTGGCCAATCGATCAAGCTCAGCTACGAGATGTTCGGGCAATTCCTGCGGCCACTGGGGGCGCCGAACTTGAGGCATGTTTTGCCGTCACGTTAATTCTTGGTCTGATTCACGGCGTGTAAATTGGTTTTGGCTCCGGACTCGTTTAAGTCACTGAATCCCGATTCAAGCCCGGCATGCCCGCTAAGCCGAAGCAAAGCTGAACTTCTCCCCGTCCACATCGACCTTGATCGTATCGCCCTGATCGAACTCACCGGCCAGAATCTTCTGTGCCAGTGGGTTTTCGATCTGCTGCTGGATGGCACGCTTCAAAGGCCGCGCACCATAAACAGGATCAAAACCGGCTGCACCCAAGAGGCTCAAAGCCGCTGGTGTCACATCCAAACTATAGCCATGCGACTCCAGCCTTCCGGCCAATTGCTTCAGCTGTATGGCAGCAATCTGGCGGATTTCATCTTCATCCAATGGATGGAACACGACGATCTCGTCTACCCGGTTGATGAACTCAAGGCGAAAATGCTGCCCCACCACTTCCATCACAGACGACTTCATTGCCTCGTAATCCTCACCTGCATTGGCCAGGTCCTGAATACGACTGGAACCCAGATTGGAGGTCATGACAATGAGGGTGTTGCGGAAATCGACCGTGCGACCCTGGCCATCCGTCAGGCGGCCATCATCCAGCACCTGCAACAGGATGTTGAATACATCCGGATGGGCTTTTTCAATTTCATCCAGCAGGATCACCGAGTACGGCCGGCGACGCACGGCTTCGGTAATGTAGCCGCCTTCCTCGTAGCCCACATAGCCTGGAGGAGCGCCGATCAAACGTGCAACCGAATGCTTCTCCATAAATTCGGACATATCCAAACGCACCATGGCTTCTTCGGTATCAAACATGAAATTAGCCAGGGCCTTGGTGAGCTCGGTCTTGCCCACACCCGTTGGTCCAAGAAACATAAAGGAACCCATGGGGCGCTTGGGGTCAGACAAGCCGGCACGGGAACGGCGTATGGCATCGGACACGGCCGATACAGCCTCTTCCTGGCCAATTACGCGCTGATGCAGGAAGGTTTCCATGCGCAGCAACTTGTCGCGTTCACCTTCGAGCATGCGCGATACTGGAATACCGGTCCAGCGTGAAACCACTTCAGCGATTTCATCCTCGGTTACCTTGTTGCGCAACAACTGAAAGCTGGCCTGTTCACCCTGCTCGGCCGCTGCGAGTTGTTTTTCCAATTCAGGCAAGCGACCATACTGAATCTCAGACATGCGCGCCAGATCCTGCGCACGCCCGGCCATTTCCAGCTCAGTGCGGGCGCGTTCGATTTCTTCCTTGATATGCGAAGTGCCCTGTACTGCAGATTTCTCAGCCTTCCATATTTCTTCCAGGTCGGAGAACTCACGCTCCAGCTCGTCGATATCCGCCTCGAGGACTTCCAACCTCTGTTTTGAAGCGTCATCCGTTTCTTTCTTCAGCGCTACACGCTGGATTTTCTGCTGGATCAAACGACGTTCCAGACGGTCCAGAGACTCTGGCTTGGAATCGATTTCCATACGGATACGCGAAGCGGCTTCGTCCATCAAGTCGATAGCCTTGTCGGGCAACTGGCGATCACTGATGTAACGGTGTGACAAGGTAGCGGCAGCCACCAAGGCCGGGTCCGTTATTTCCACACCGTGATGGACTTCGTAGCGCTCCTTCAAGCCACGCAATATCGCGATGGTGTCTTCCACCGAAGGCTCGCCTACGAATACTTTCTGGAAACGCCGCTCCAATGCCGCGTCTTTTTCCACGTATTTGCGATACTCGTCCAGCGTGGTGGCACCAATGCAGTGCAGCTCTCCACGAGCCAAAGCAGGCTTGAGCATATTTCCTGCATCCAAGGAGCCTTCGGCCTTGCCTGCACCGACCATGGTGTGCAATTCGTCAATGAACAGGACAACATTGCCTTCCTGCTTGGCCAGGTCATTCAGCACGGCTTTGAGGCGTTCTTCAAACTCACCACGGAACTTGGCACCTGCCAGCAAGGAACCCATATCCAACGACAGCACGCGCTTGCCACGCATCCCTTCGGGCACCTCACCATTGACGATGCGTTGCGCCAGACCTTCGACAATGGCCGTCTTACCAACACCCGGCTCGCCGATCAGTACCGGGTTGTTCTTGGTGCGACGCTGCAATACCTGGATGCAACGGCGTATTTCCTCATCGCGACCAATCACCGGGTCCAGCTTGGTCTGCTCGGCCCGTTCGGTCATGTCGATGGTGTACTTTTCCAGTGCCTGGCGATTTTCCTCGGCATTCTGATCGGTGACCTGCTCACCGCCGCGCATCTCGTCTATGGCTTTCTCAATGGCGTCCTTGTTGGCACCGGCCTGTACCAGTATGTCTGCCAATGCGCCTTTAACTTCCAATGCCGCCAACGGAAACAATTCTGATGAGATGTACTGATCACCCCATTTCTGAGCCATCTTGTCGGTTACATTGAGGATTTTGGCCAGGTCGTTAGACAGGCTGATTTCACCGGCAGCGCCGCTCACCTTGGGTAAACTGTCCAGCTTTTCACCCAGCGCCGAGCGCAATTGGCTGACGCGTGCACCGGCCTTGGTTAACAAGTGACGGGTTGAGCCGCCTTCCTGCTCAAGCAGCGCCACCATCAGATGAGCGGGCTCAATCAACTGGTTGTCCAAGCCACTGGCCAGGCTCTGTGCATCTGACAGAGCTAACTGGAACTTGCTGGTTAGTTTGTCCATTCTCATGCTGGAATCCTCAAATTGCTGGGCCACACATTAGGGCCGATCTACTTACTATTTGAGGGTTTTTGGGCGTGAATTCAATACTGGCAGCGAATCAAATGTTGAGCGCAGCTGCTGTGGGAACGATCCGATCGGTCGCAGAGCGGCCTCCTACACGACATTAATCGGCGCCCCTTGTAGGAGCGCGCTTGCGCGCGATGATCGACAGCATGGCTGCCATTGTGCAGGGATGCCCGAGGCGACCTCCTACATGTTTATTCGCCGCAAAATATCGTAATAAGCCGCAAACAATCGATCGAGATCGGCCAAAGGAGTGCTCTCATCGATTTTGTGGATGCTGGTATTGAGCAGGCCCAATTCCACAACTTCCGTGCCCAGAGGAGCCATATATCGGCCATCCGAAGTGCCACCAGCCGTGTTCTGATCCGGCTCATTGCCCAGTACGTCCTTACAGGCGGCTATCGTGGCTTCTCGCAAACGGCCCGGCTGTGAGTAGAACGGCTCACCCATCACTTCCCATTCCAGCTCGTAATTCTCAATTCCATGTTTGCGAAGCATGACTTCAATGCGTTGATGCAGCGCAGCAGAAGTTGATTCCGGGCAGTTACGGAGGTTGAACTGCAGGATGGCATCGGCTGGGGTGACGTTTCGCGCACCCTGCCCGGCCTTGATCCAGGCGACCTGACAACTGGTGGGCGGAAAGGCTTCGTTGCCTTCATCCCACTCGGTATTGACCAACTCGTTCAGGAAGCCCGCCATGCCATGCACCGGGTTATCCAGCAAATGCGGGAATGCCGTGTGGCCCTGCACACCAATCACCCGCAAGCGGCCATGCAGCGAGCCGCGCCGACCAATGCGCACACTATCACCGAGAGTTTGCTGACTGGAGGGCTCGCCTACCAGGCAGTAGTCAGGAGCGTAGTTGAACTTTGCCATATCCTCGGCAACCCGAACGATGCCATCAATGGCTACACCCTCTTCATCACTGGTCAATAACAGGCCCAATTGCCCCTTGATCTGGCCAGGGTTCTGCTGCACGAAGGTTTCCAACGCCAGCACCATGGCCGCTACCGCGCCTTTCATATCTGCTATACCACGGCCATAAAGCAGACCGTTTTTTACTACAGGCTCAAACGGTGGATGAGTCCACAATTCTTCAGCACCCGGTGGCACCACATCGGTATGCCCCAGGAACCACAAGGAAGGGCTACCCTGACCATAAGTAAACAGCACGTTGCTGACGTCACCACACAAAAACCAGCGGACCTCAAACCCCAATGGTAGCAGGCGTTGGGCGATCAGCTTTTGGCAACCGGAATCATCTGGAGTAATGGAAGGCAGGCGAACCAGTTGGCAAGCAAGATCAGCCACATGTGTCAATTGATCCGTGCTCACGACAACAGGTGTTTGCGGTATTCATCGGCAGAAAAACCCAGCAGCAGAACGTGCCCGTGCCGCTCCAGCACCGGGCGCTTGATCAAGGTGGAATGCTTGCCCAGGATTTTAAGCGGATTGCTTTCGGACAGTTCTTTTTCCTCCGGGGTCAGCGTTCGCCAGGTGGTAGATCTGCGATTGATCAGCAAGTGTGCATGAGATGAATCCAGCCAGCACTGCAACCGTTCTTTATCAACCCCTTCAGCACCTATGTCGCGAAACTCATAGCCCACTGCATGCTCTTTCAGCCAGGCTTGCGCCGTGGCGCAGTTGTCGCAATTTTTCAGGCCGAAAACCAGCAACAGGTCAGAATGTTTAACCGGCATCGCGTAAAATCTCGTTGACACTGGTACGGGCGCGGGTGGCTTCATCTACACGTTTCACAATCACTGCACAATAAAGTGAATGGCTGCCATCGGCAGCCGGTAATGAGCCAGGCACCACCACCGAACCGGCAGGCACCCTGCCGCGATGAATCTCGCCCGTAGCGCGATCATAAATCTTGGTGCTTTGACCAATGAATACGCCCATTGAAAGCACACTGCCACGCTCCACGATCACACCCTCCACCACTTCGGAACGAGCGCCGATAAAACAGTCATCTTCGATAATGGTTGGCGCAGCTTGGAGCGGCTCCAGCACACCGCCAATGCCCACGCCGCCGGACAGGTGCACCCGATCGCCGATCTGCGCGCAGGACCCCACTGTGGCCCAGGTATCGACCATGGTGCCAGCGCCCACCCAGGCGCCGATATTGACATAGCTGGGCATCAGCACCGCGTCCCGGCCAATAAATGCGCCGCGCCGAACGGTCGCTGGAGGCACAATACGGGCACCGCATTGGCTGATATCGTCGCCTTTTCCATTGGCCATCTCACCACCCCAGCGCAGCGGAACCTTGTCAAAAAAGCGGGTGAAGCCACCTTCGATCACTTCATTGCGCTGCAAACGAAAAGACAGCAATACCGCTTTTTTAAGCCACTCATTGACCAGCCACTTTCCAGGTTCATCGCTTGGCTGAGCCACCCTGAGTGTGCCCCGCTCCAGGGCATCCAGAGATTCTTCCACTGCCGCCCGTAACTCCACCGGCGCGTTCTGCGGCGATAAAGTGGCGCGGTTTTCCCAACCTTCTTCAATCAGATCGCGCGCGTTTTCCACACCCGGATTGATTGTCATACCCATTAACCTTGCTCCAAATGATTTTTGACTGCTGCGGCCAGTGCTGTTTGCGCCTCAGCACTCAATGCCTGATGCTCTGCATTGCTGAGCAGAAAAGTATCTTCTACCCGCTCGCCAAAGGTTGCAATTCGGGCGTCATGAACCTGCACTCGCTGCTCTACCATGGCAGCAGCCAGGCGAGACAGCAGGCCGGGACGGTCATGGCACTGCAACTCCATTACGGTAGCGTTAGTGCCCATAGCCCGTTCAAACTCAACGCGCGGATGTGAAATGAAATGCCGGAGCCGACGCGGCAGTGGCCGAAATACTGGTGAGCGCTTACTGCTCACATCCGTGGCAGATTCAAGGCGTTCAACCAGTTCGGCAGCATCGACTTCTGCCAGGGCATGGCCTTGCTGATCCATCAACTGGAACAAATCAAAGCTGCGACCGTCCTTGGTGGTCAGGATACGTGCCGCCATGACATTGAAGCCCATTTCATCCAACACGTTGGTGATGGAGGCAAACAGGCCACCGTAATCGGCCACACAAACCAGCAGTTCCGAAACGCCGTGTGGTTGAACTGCCCTGACGGCTATTTGCTTTTCCTGGTTTTCGCCCAGAATGACCACCTCGGTACACCACTCGAGCTGATCTATGGTCAGACGCAGAAAGGCATAATCCGGCAATTGTCGCCAAAGCGTGCGAACCGCGGCTGCTGACCTGTCCTTGCGCAACAAGCGACTGAGTGCGCCCGACCGGGTTTCCTCAATAGCAACCGCGCTTTGCAGCGGATTCTCCAGGCCGCGTCGCAACGCAGCACCGGCCAGCAGATACAAATCCCACAACAAGCCGTTTTTCCAGGCATTCCACAGCTTGGGATTGGTGGCGGCAATGTCAGCCACCGTCAGCAAGTAAAGATTATCCAGGTAACGCATATTGCCGACGATGGCGGCAAAGGCCTGGATGGTTTCCGGGTCGGACAAATCTTTGCGCTGAGCAGTTTGCGACATCAACAAGTGCTGCTGTACCAGCCAGGCAATCAAATCGGTGTCAGCCGGATCCAGCTCCAAGCGCTGGCAAAACCCGCGCGCATCCACGGCTCCCAGTTCGGAATGATCGCCACCCCTGCCCTTGGCAATGTCATGAAACAGGGCTGCCAGGTAAAGCAGTTCCGGCCGTTCCAGACGTTTGAATACCGACTGCACGTGCGGAAAAATCTCGCGGTATTTGCCATAAGCGAAACGGCGCAGATTGCGCACCATGAACAGCGTGTGTTGATCGACGGTATAGACATGAAACAGGTCGTATTGCATGCGACCAACAATATTGCCAAAAGCCGGAATGTATTCGGCCAGAAGGCCGTAGCGGTTCATGCGCTGCAACTGGGTATAAACCCCCTCGGGCTGCCTGAGCAACTCGAGAAAATGCCTGCTCACTTCCGGGTCGTTGCGAAACTCGTCATCGACCAGGTAGAGATTGTCCCTGACGAGTCGAATGGTAGCTGCTGTAACGCCACGCAAGTCCTCATGCTTCGCCAGCAGAGTAAACATTTCCATTAATGCAGCCGGGCGACGCAAGAACACATTCTCGTCACGGGTTTCCAGGTAGCCGTGACGCACGCAGAATTCACCGTCCAGGTCCTGAACTTTATCGCCATCGGAAGACAACAGCTCTTCCTGGAACAATTGCAACAAGCGCTCATTCAGGCGTTCCAACTGCATCACGGTGCGGTAGTAGCGCTGCATGAACTGCTCTACTGCAAGATTATTTTCTGCATCGTTGTAGCCAAATTTTTCCGCCACCTGGCGTTGGTGATCAAACAACAAACGATCTTCTGAGCGGCCCGACAGCAGGTGCAGAGCGAACCGCACCCGCCACAGAAAACGCTGGTCATTGACCAGGTCGGTATATTCTGTCTCGGTCAGAAAGCCATGCTCAACCAGGCCATGCAGGGTCTGAGCGCCGAAATGCCGCTTGGCAACCCAGGCAATCATCTGAATATCGCGCAGGCCGCCTGGCCCTTCCTTGATATTCGGTTCGAGATTGTAGGCAGTATCGTGATAACGCGCATGGCGTTGCTTCTGCTCCGCAAACTTGGCTTCAAAGAAGCTGTCGGCTGGCCACATACGTGCAGGAGCCAGCTCCAGCCGCAGGCTTTGAAACAGATCAGATGGCCCATCCAGCAAACGCGACTCCATCATCGTGGTCGCTGTGCTGACATCTTTGCGCGCTTCTTCTGCACACTGGCTGATGGTCCGAACGCTGTGACCCAGGTAAAAACCTGCGTCCCAGAGCAACTGAATAAAAGACTCCAGCGCCTCCTTCGGCACTTTATCTTCGTTTTCATCGCTCAGCAGAATGAGTAGATCCACATCGGAATGAGGATGCAGTTCACCACGCCCAAATCCGCCTACCGCCACAAGACAAATTGAATCCAGGCCGGGGATAAGCTTGTGCCAGGCCAGCAGCAACAATTGTTCTACCACCCAGGCACGAGCCCGCACCAGTTGCACTACATCTTCTTTGGCCCAGAATCGTTCAGCCAGTCGCTGATCAGCGCCATTCAATGCCTGGCGAATCTGATCACGCAGCTCAGCAATTTCCGGCTCTTGCAAGGCCTGCTCCTGCAAGGCCTGCTGCTCATGCGCAGGAAGAAATACAGAACGACAGGCCAGGTCGACAGCCCGCATGGTGCCTGGATCAAGGCAACCCCGGGAAGCCTGTGGCGCGGACAACCGTTCGTACATGCTCAGATCGGGTCGTCAGGGAATTTGGTCAACACATCGAAACCGTCATCTGTCACCGCAATGGTGTGTTCCCATTGCGCTGACAGGCTGCGATCTTTGGTGATTACAGTCCAGCCATCGGGCATCAGGCGGGTTTCACGCCGGCCCAGGTTAATCATGGGCTCAATGGTAAATACCATGCCGGGCACCAGTCTTTCACCACTGTCCGGGCGGCCATAATGCAGCACTTGCGGATCTTCATGAAAAATCCGGCCGATGCCATGGCCGCAATACTCACGCACCACTGAAAAGCCTTGTGCCTCTGCCAGTCGTTGAATGGCATGGCCGATATCACCCAAGCGTATGCCCGGCCTGACCATCTCGATACCGGTAACCATGCATTGATGGGCGATGTCGCTGACACGCTGACCTTTAATGGTTGGAGTGCCCACCTGGAACATTTTGCTGGTATCGCCGTGCCAGCCGTTTTTGATAACGGTCACATCAATATTGATGATATCGCCGCCCTTCAAAACCTTCTCGCCCGGAATACCGTGACAAATGACGTGATTGACAGAGGTGCAAATGGACTTGGGAAAGCCTTTGTAATTCAGCGGTGCGGGAACGGCTTTTTGGGTTTCGGTAATGTAGCGATGACAGATATCGTCCAACTCACCGGTAGAAATACCCGGCTGCACGTGTTCCGCTATCATATGCAGCACTTCGGCGGCCAATTGCCCGGCCACCCGCATTTCTTCTATCTCCGCTTTTGATTTCAGCGTAATTGCCATCAATTCAGTCCATCGTTATGGGCTCAACAGCCAAGTTGAGAGTGCAAGATCCAGAGATTGAGCCGAAAAGAACTATTGTACATGCCTTTTGCCCCATGACGTTGCGCGGCCCAACTGGGATAATCTACGCATAAAAGAATAACTAATGCCCGTAGGCGGGTGGTTGGAGAATTCAGTAATGAAGAAATTTTTGCGTTACACCCTGCCCATGGGAATCATCGTGTTGTCCGTGGTTGTGGCTGTGGCACTGGTGGCCATTTCCAAGGGTAAGCGACCAGAACGAAAAGAAACCAGTGCCAAAGCCTTGCTGGTGGACGTCATAGCGGTAAAAGTGGAATCACTCAACCTGGTGGTCGAGTCACAGGGCAGCGTATTACCCCGCACTGAAACCAACATCATCGCCGAAGTCTCTGGCAAGGTGGTGAGCGTTTCAGAAAATTTTATTGCCGGCGGATTTTTCAAAAAAGGTGAAGTGCTGTTGCGCATCGACCCCAGTGATTATGATGCAGCGCTCAAAGGAGCAGAAGCCAACCTGGCTTCAAAACAAGCCCAATTTGCCGACCAGAAAGCCCGCTCTGATCAGGCCCTGAAAGACTGGCAAAATCTGGGCCGCAGCGGTGAGCCCTCCGATCTGACCTTGCGTAAACCGCAATTGGCAGAAGCATTGGCCGGGGTCAAATCAGCGGAGGCCGATTTACAGAAAGCCCAACGCAATCTCGATCGGACCGCGATCAAAGCACCCTATGATGGTTTGGTGCGCAGCAAACAAGTTGACATTGGCCAATACGTTTCGCCTGGAACCAGCCTGGGCATTACCTTTGCCATCGATACGGCTGAAATCCGTCTGCCACTGGCCATTGCCGATCTGCAATTTCTCCACCTCCCCACGGCAACCGGTTCGAGCGAAAAGATCGGAACTCCTGTGATGCTTAGCGCGGAAAGCACCGGGCTGAGCGGTCAGTGGCAGGCTGAAATTGTACGTACCGAGGGTGTTATTGATCAACAAAGCCGGGTGATTTATGCCGTGGCACAAGTCGTAGATCCATACGGTGTTTTGGGAC
>JAWXBM010000117.1:0-93036 GCA_034440115.1 Lysobacterales bacterium
TCCGGAGCAAGGTGCCATTTTCCAACAGGCGATTGCGTCCGGCATGCAGCAGCTGTTCGAGGAGCAGAAAGACGTTCCCGCTGGAACGTCGGCGGAAGATCAGCTGGGAGACAATCTGCCCAGGCCCCATCCCATCGCCAGCCGCAGGGCCGATGCCCTGATGCGGATGTCTGAGAGTTGGCTATTCGGCAAGTCAGGTAGTAACGCAGGTAATTTTGTAGTGAACCTGCATACCGATATCGAAACCCTAAAGGCGGCTGGTTCCGGAGCTGAATCGACAATGGAAAGTTCTGGAGAAAGCGCTGGAAACGTTCCCGCAGAAACGTCCCGACGCCTTGCTTGCGACGCGGGTTTGATTCATTGGCTGGATAACAAAGGCGAGCCGCGTAAATTGGAAACCCTGGGCATCGGCCGCAAATCCCGCACGGTTCCGCCAGCCATTAGAAGGGCCTTGCAGCAACGCGACAAGTGCTGCCAGTTCCCCGGCTGTACCTGTGCCCGCTTCGTCGATGCACACCATATCCACCATTGGGCGGATGGTGGTGAAACCAACATGAATAATCTGGTGTTGCTATGCCGCACGCATCACCGCCTTGTGCACGAAGGTGGTTTTCAATTGAACAAAATAATGGGCGGTGGATTCCAGTTCATTAACCCACAGGGCGAAGCGGTGCCGGCGGCGCCCAAAACACGTTCCAGCGGGAACGCTTTTACACTGGAAAGTGAAAACACCAACAGCGGCATTCAAATCGACCACAAGACATGCATTCCGAACTGGCTCGGTGGAGGCATGGAGATGGATATTGTGATTGAAGGGCTGTTGCGAAGGCAGGAAACCAAGGAATCAGAGTAAAGTTACAGAAACATTTATATATTATTATGACTTGACTTAATAATCCGTTTTGTTATTTTAGTTTATGGCCGAAATCAAGATTACAAAGCAAGCTGCAAAAGGACTGAATCAGATTCCTCGGCATCACGCTAATGCTATTTTGGAAAAACTGGAGCGAATCGCTAATGACGATCTGAAAGGGTTGAACATCAAGTATTTCACCAGCATGAACGCATGGAGATTACGGCACTGTAACTACCGGGCCGTGTATGAAAAAGAAGGTGTGACAATGAACATTCTCGTCATCAAAGTTGGACCACGTGGAAATGTATACAAATGAGCAAAGTACAGTACATCGAAGAGAATGGAAAAAGGGCTTATGCCATCCTCCCAATTGAAGATTTTGACCGCTTGGTTCAAGCGGCTGAAGACCTGGACGATATGGATGGTATAGACGAAATCCGAGCTTCGATTAGAACCGGTCAAGAAACTCTGCCGGCTTCTTTGGTCAAAGCGCTGATCAATACAGACAGTCGCCTGCGTGAGTGGCGCAAATATCGCGTTATGTCGCAAGCTCAACTCGGGGAAGCCGCTGAGCTCACCCAGTCGGCCGTCACTCAAATCGAAACTGGGAAGCGCAAACCCAATATCGACACAGCCCGCAAATTGGCCGATGCGCTGCAGTGCGATATCGACGATTTGTTTTAGAAAGTGACCGGAGATTCACGATTCTGACCACTGAAGTCTTAAAAGGTTGGCCGTGAAGATCTCGAACCTTCGACAAAGCATTCAGGTAGGCCGCAGGGATATACCATCATTACTTGAGCGACGCCTGGTTCGTTAGAATTATCCCTGAAACATACCAACCGTTGTTTGTCGTTACCAGCTGCAAACACCACTCCACACCCGCGCATATTTGCCGAATATTGATTTAGTCAGATAACGCGGCCCATCCAAAATACCATCACCCAAAATATTCAACGTACGAACCCAAACAACGCTTCGAGTGCCTCCAGTGGATTAACAAAGCGGCGCTCATCATAGCGCTGTTCGAGATGGGGTTTGAGCGTTTTGATGGATTTTATACTGTGAGATAAAGCCTGAGCTTCTGAGACGGTTTTTTCCAATTGCTGTATATGTTTTTTGAAAGCCAGATCGGTTTTCTTCTGGCTCGGACAATAAAACACTTCAAAAGCCATCCGGTGAAAAGGTGATTCAAAACTGTACCTCTCACGCTCCTGGCGCAGCTCGTCCACTTGTGCTTTCAGCGCCTTGACTAATTGTCTTTCGTCCGCCTTCGAGAGAGCGTTCTCATCACCTACATGCTGTTGATGCATCTGGATAATGGTCATGACATCGCCCTGTTTTCGCGCATTGAGCAGACGGGTCATGAGACCATGTTTTTCCTCGCGCATGTCCGGATCATTTTCACGGTCCGGATGTAGCAGTGCGACCGTGCTGCGAAATAGTCGCTTGAAAACGGCATTACTGATAGTTGGTGCGCTGTCCTCCTTTTCCTTGGGAAATGGCCCGCTAGAGCCAAACGGATCAAAATCAAAATCGGAATCAAAAAAATCCTCTTCCTCCTCATCCGACGCGGAATCGTCCAGCATTTTTTCAAGAAGATCCTTCCGGGCAGAATTACGGGCTTCATGGTAAGCCTCAAAAGCTCGCTGCTGTTCTTGTTTCAGTTCACCCTGAAAAAGATCAGCCATAGCCCCGTCCAAAAGCTCTGGCCTAGGCGGTTCAGGGCCAAACATCTGGTCCAGAATCATTTCAACTTCGCTGCGGGTTGCCTCACGCCATGCCTCATCTTCTGCCGCAAATTCTTCCTCTTGCAGCATGCCCTCGCGTTCGATATGCGCTTGGAGCTGCTCGGTGATCGGCGTTGACGAGTCTTCATCCAATTCAAAACCCAGTCGAAAGGCATCATAACGGGCTAAATCGGCCATAATTTCTGAATTCAGATGAGAGGTGCTTTGCAATGGTTCCAGGATTTCCCGGATCCAGCTATCCAACATCTGCCGCTGCCACTGGGTCAGCGATTTTCTTTGCCCAAGTGTGAGCAGGCACCTAAGCAAAGGCATTTGACGGCGGGCTGTTTCTTCTTCGACTGGACGGATTTCAGTTTCGATACGGTGCATAATCCCGTCCAGGCGATCACGAAAACGTGCATTTTCCTGCTTCAGCTTTTCCGCTTTAGCCCAGAGTTCCTGAAATTCCGATGGTTTCTTCCTGGCTTTCTTCTGTACTGCAAGCCGTGTCATTGTGAGTCCTTTGTTTGTCCTGTTTCAAGAGTATAGTCCGGCACCCGTATTACCTTGAGGTTCCAGTCACTCCCACTCAATGGTCGCCGGTGGCTTGCCGGAAATATCGTAAACGGTGCGGGAAACGCCTTTGATCTCATTCGCGATGCGCAATGAAACACGCTCGAGGAATTCATACGGCAAACGCGCCCAGCGGGCGGTCATAAAATCGATGGTCTCTACTGCGCGCAGCGCGATGACGTGTTCATAGCGGCGCTGATCACCAGTTACACCTACCGATTTCACCGGCAGGTATACCGCAAAGGCCTGGCTGACTTTGTCGTACAGGCCTTCCTTGCGCAGTTCTTCAATAAAGATATGGTCTGCCTGCGCCAGCACTGCCACGTATTCGGGGCGCACTTCGCCCAATACACGGACACCCAGGCCCGGACCGGGGAAAGGATGGCGGAATACCATTTCACGCGGCAGGCCCAATTCCAGGCCGATGCGCCGCACTTCATCCTTGAACAATTCACGCAAGGGTTCTACCAGAGCCATGTTCATGGTTGCCGGCAGGCCGCCGACATTATGATGCGATTTGATGACGTGGGCCTTGCCGGTTTTGCTGCCGGCTGATTCGATCACATCAGGATAAATCGTGCCCTGGGCCAACCAACGTGCATTGCCAAATTGCTTTGCCTGTTGCTCAAACACTTCGATAAAACACCGGCCAATCACTTTGCGCTTGTCTTCCGGGTCGGAAACGCCTTTCAGTTCGCCGAGAAAGCGCTCTGTTGCATCCACCCGCACTACCTTCAGGCCCATGTGTTGTTTGAAAGTCGCCATCACCTGGTCGGACTCACCCAACCTGAGCATGCCGGTATCAACGAAGATGCAGGTCAATTGTTGGCCTATGGCTTCATGCAGCAAGGCGGCCACCACGCTGGAATCCACCCCGCCCGATAAGCCCAGTATCACTTCGTCGCTACCGACCTGTTCGCGACAGCGGGTAATCGCATCTTCGATGATGTTCTCAGCCGTCCAGGCTGCCGCGCAAGCACAAATTTCCAGCACAAAACGGCTGAGCATGGCCTGACCTTGTGCGGTGTGTGTCACCTCCGGATGAAACTGTACTCCGTAGAATTTTCTGGCCTCATCGGCAATGGCTGCGATGGGCGCAGATTGCGTAGCGGCGATAATTTCAAAGCCCACTGGTAATTCGCTGACCTTGTCACCATGGCTCATCCACACATCAAGTTGCGCCTGTCCTTTGCTACCGACGGCATCTACCAAGCCCTGCAGCAATTCAGACTCAGCCACCTGGTCAACCCGGGCATAACCAAACTCTTTAACGTCCGAAGGTATGACCACGCCACCCAACTGAACGGCCATGGTGTGCAGGCCGTAGCAAATGCCTAAAACGGGCACAGCTAATTCGTAAACGACTGGCGGTGCCTTCGGCCCATTCTCAGCATGGACCGATTCCGGGCCGCCGCTGAGTATGATTCCGCGGGCAGCAAATCCGGTAATTTCCTCAGCACTGCTGTCCCAGGGCCAGATTTCGCAATAAACACCAATCTCGCGTATGCGGCGGGCAATCAACTGGGTGTATTGCGAACCGAAATCCAGGATCAGAATGCGATCGTGATGGATATCGCCCAAGTTACTGGCCAAGCTACCTTTTGAGCTACTGGCCAAATTATTGGCTGGATTCATGGCTGGTCTGTCCTGTCAAAAACTTCATACCGAACGAAAGCCGCTCAGGTCAATTTGTAATTAGGTGCTTCCTTGGTGATCTGCACATCGTGCGCGTGACTCTCGCGAATACCGGCATTGGTTATGCGTACGAAGCGGGCTTCTTCACGGAATTGCTCGATGGTGCTGCAGCCCAGGTAACCCATGGACGAGCGCAAGCCACCCAGCAATTGATGCACTACTCCTGATATCGAACCCTTGTAAGGCACGCGCCCTTCAATGCCTTCGGGCACCAGCTTGTCAGCACTGACATCGTACTGGAAATAACGGTCCTTGGAGCCTTGCTGCATGGCACCAATCGAACCCATGCCGCGGTAGGATTTGTAGGAACGTCCCTGGAACAGCTCAACGTCGCCGGGCGCCTCTTCGGTACCGGCGAACAGGCCACCGATCATCACCGACCAGGCACCTGAGGCGATGGCCTTGGCCATATCTCCGGAATAGCGGATACCGCCATCGGCAATAACCGGAACACCGCTGCCTTTCAGCGCATCAGCCACATTCGAAACTGCCGTGATCTGCGGCACGCCCACACCGGCAACCACGCGGGTGGTACAGATCGAACCCGGCCCCTGCCCCACTTTGACGCCGTCGGCTCCGGCTTCTACCAATGCCAATGCGCCTTCGGCGGTGGTAACGTTGCCACCAATCACCTGCACATTTGGAAACTGTTGCTTTACCCAACGTATCCGATCAAGCACCCCCAGCGTATGGCCATGCGCGGTGTCGACCACCACCACATCAACACCCGCCTCAACCAAAGCGTGGATACGGGCTTCAGTGTCGCCGCCTACGCCCACAGCGGCTGCCACCAGCAAACTGTCCTGTGAGTCCTTGGCAGCATTGGGAAAGTCGCTGGATTTCTGAATGTCCTTGACGGTGATCAGGCCGCGCAATTCAAAATTCTTGTTAACGACCAGCACTTTTTCGATGCGATGGCGGTGCAGCAACTCCAGCACTTCATCCTGGCTGGCGTCTTCCTGTACAGTGACCAACTTGTCTTTGCGGGTCATGATATTGCGTACCGGATCGTCCAGCTTCTTTTCAAAACGCATATCGCGGCTGGTAACGATGCCCACCAGTTCATTGCCATCCACCACCGGCACACCAGAGATATTGTGGCGCTGGGTGATTTCAAATACCTGCCGTATGGTGGTATTCGGAGTTACGGTTACCGGATTCTTGATAACACCGGCTTCGTATTTTTTGACGATACGCACATGTTCAGCCTGCTTTTCCAGGCTCATGTTCTTGTGTATCACGCCAATGCCACCTTCCTGGGCCATGGCGATGGCCAGCCGGGCCTCAGTCACCGTATCCATGGCGGCAGAAACCAACGGCGCTTTGAGCGGAATATCACGGGTAATCCGGGTGTTGAGATCAACATCCCTTGGCAGGATGCTGGAATAAGCAGGCACCAGGCTTACGTCATCAAAAGTGAGGGCTTCACCGATCAGTTGCATGACGTCCTTTCTCCTAGTTGCTGTGCGCCCCGGCAGTCTGAAAATGCTTAATGTATGCCAAGGCCCTGTTAAATGCAGCAACGCCCGGGAATACCCGGGCGTTGCGTGTAGCGTTAATAATGCGGCAATTATAACGCGATGTTCAGCCTGAGGTGAAAAGCGCATAAGACCATTCGGGCCTGATTCCCAAACTTGTGCGGAATTCAGTCAGCCTGGCGCCACACCATCTGACCATCCAGCCAGGTTTCTAACACCTTGGTGCTGGGTATTTCATTTGTTTCGATGGTCATCAGGTCACGATCCAGCACAATGAAATCGGCCCGCTTGCCCGCTTCCAGCGACCCCACCTGAGATTCCATAAAAGCCGCCCAGGCGGCATCAACGGTAAAGCCGCGAATCGCCTCTTCGCGGCTCAGCGCCTGACCCGGATACCAACCGCTTGCTGGCTTGCCCTCCAGATCCTGCCGCGATACCGCCGCATAAATGCCCAGCATGGGATTGACCTGCTCTACCGGAAAGTCCGACCCCAGGGCCAGGTGAACACCAGCATCCAGTAAGCGGCGCCAGGCGTAGGCGCCCTGTATCCGTTCCGCACCCACGCGGTGTTCGGCCCAGTACATGTCGCTGGTGGCGTGAATGGGTTGCATCGAAGCAATGGTGTTCATATCCGCAAAACGTTGGATATCGTCCAACGCAATCACTTGAGAATGCTCAATGCGATGGCGGCCGGGATTGTCCGGAAATGCAGGAATTTCATCTGCGTAGACATTCAACACCTGGCGATTGCCGCCATCACCAATGGCATGCACCCCGACCTGCAGATTGCAGGACAATGCGCGCCGTACTGCCGCATACATTTCGTCGTCGCTGACAAACAGCAGTCCGCGCGAACCGGGCTCATCACTGTAGTCTTCCAATAAGGCCGCACCCCGGCTGCCCAGAGCGCCATCGGCGCCAGTTGGTCCAGCATGGCGGTCGCGCCGTCAATAAAGATGCCGGTGGCTGCACCGTTGTCATCGCGGTGAATTTTTCCGCCCTGTGGCTGCCAGTCGCCGCTCAGATCCCGATCAACGGCGGCCAGAGCCGCTGAATTGGCCCAACCGGCATGACCATCGATGCGCTCCAGCCAAACGATGCGGTCCGGGAAGGCCGTATCCAGATCAGCCTTGCTGGGAAATTGTTGGCCAGGCCAATCGTTCTGATCCCAGCCCCGGCCGATCAGCCAGTCATCTTCAGACAATGTCGTTTCGAAATCTTGCAAACGCTCTATCACCGCATCGATATTTTGTGTACCCACCAGGTCTGCCCGGGTCAAGGCACTGGCCAAGCCGAGAAAATGCGCATGGGCGTCAATCAGGCCGGGAAACACGGCTTTGCCCTGCAGGTCGTGGCGCTTGGCGTCCGGAAAGGTCGCCAGCATGGGCTCATCCTGGCCTATGGCCAGAATTTCCCCCGCAGCAGACAAAGCCATGGCCCCGCCCTCGACCACGGTACGACTGGGGTCAAAGGTATAGATGCGGCCGTTATAGACCAGGGTGTCTTGCGTCACCTCTCGCGCCACCACGGCCATCGGCTGTTCGGTCGGTTCGGTTACTGCTTTATCGCATGCGGCCAGCAGGCAGCAAGTCAGTAAGTCAGTAAAACGGAAATAAAACGAGCAAAGCGGTTCAGGAAAGTTACTGAGCGGTTTATCATTGGGGCATGCCACCATTCAACCTGGATTCTAACGACGCAGTTTATACCCCAACCGAGCTTAACCGCGAAGTGCGCATCCATCTGGAGGCGGGTTTTTCCCGCATCAGCCTGGAAGGTGAGATTTCCAACCTGGCCAAGCCCGCATCCGGGCATTTGTATTTCAGCCTCAAGGACGATGGCGCCCAGATTCGTTGCGCTATGTTCCGACAATCTGCCAGCCGCATCAATTTGCGCGCGGCCAACGGTATGCAAGTACTGGCGCGCGGTAAGATCAGCCTGTACGAGCCTCGCGGCGATTATCAATTCATCATTGACAGCCTGCAGGAAGCTGGCGTGGGTTTGCTGCAGCAGCGATTCGAACAGTTGAAACAAAAACTGGAAGTCGAAGGCCTGTTTGCTGCTGAACGCAAACGACCCTTGCCGAAATTTCCATTGCGAATCGGTGTGATCAGCTCCCCCAGCGGAGCCGTGATACGCGATATATTGCATGTTCTGCAGCGCCGCTGGCCGGTAGCCGAAGTACGACTCTATGCCTCACCCGTGCAAGGCGCTGAAGCACCTGCTGCTTTGCAAGCCGCCTTGCAACAAGCCAACCGGGAAGATTGGGCAGAAGTACTGATCATGGCCCGTGGCGGTGGTTCCCTGGAAGACCTGCAGGCGTTCAACGACGAAGCGGTTGCTCGTGCAGTGGCTGATTCCCGACTCCCGTTGATTTCCGCTGTTGGTCACGAAACCGATTACAGCATCTGTGATTTTGTCGCTGATGTGCGGGCTCCAACGCCTTCTGCGGCGGCTGAAATTGCCACGCCGGATTGTTCTCAATTACTGCTCGGTCTTGAGCGTACAGCGCGTTTGCTGACCAGCCGCATGCAATATCGTTTGCAGCAAAACGCTCAAAAACTGGATCATTTGTCCCATCGCCTGGCACAGCAGCAGCCGGAACTGAAGCTGCGTGGCCAGAGAAAAGAGCTGGCCAGCGCCAGCAGTCAACTGTTGCGCGCCATGCAGCGTGCCGTGCAGGATCGCAGCAATCGTCTGAAGGCCATGAGTCAGCGATTGAGTCTTTGCCACCCACAGCGGCAGTTAGCCATTCAGACGCAACAATTACAAACCAGCCAACAGCGGCTGCAACGGGCGGTGCAACAGGGATTGCGGCAGCAGCGGAGCAAGCTGCATGATGTTGCGCGCACTCTGCATGCCATCAGTCCGCTGGCCACACTGGATCGTGGTTATGCGGTACTCAGCGACGCGGAATCTGGCGCAATGATGAGCCATCGCAAGCATTTTCAACTTGGGCAAAACATCCATACACAGTTGGCTGATGGTCGGCTGCGCTGCACGGTCGATCACATCAGCCCTGAAACCTTGTTGGGCATGAACAGCAACGGCGTGGTGGCGGATGATTGAAAGAGTTTTCACAGGATTAACCCAAATCGCCGTTCGGCAACGTTGGTATAGGCATGGAAGACAGCATAGGTACTACCGCCAGACCAGCCTTTCGGCCAAGCCCAGACTTTCTGCCAGACCCGGACTGGCGGCTTGAGCACTGGCCGGTGACGTCTGGCATTGATGAAGCATTGATGCTGGCCTATGCAGCGGGCGATGCAACGGCCTTTGACCGTCTGTATGAAAGCTATCGGGGGCCGCTCTATCGCTTTATATTGCGTCAGGTCAAAGATCCGGTCAGCAGCAATGACCTGTACCAGCAATGTTGGGAAAAGCTGATCAAAGGCCGCCAAAGCTATCGCGGCAAGTCACCTTTTGCCGCCTGGTTGTTCCGCATTGCCAGGAACACGGTGGTTGACCACTATCGCCGCCAGCCAAACCGCCCGGAGCGTGAACTGCCTGAGCTGGCCAGCGAGGCTGCTGGCCCTGAATCCTCTGCCCTGCAAGACGAGACCGCGGACTGCCTGGCTGCTGCCATAGATGCCCTGCCCGGTGAGCAGCGTGAGGTGGTGTTGTTACGGCTGGAAGCAGGGCTGGACCTGGCCGCCATTGCGGACTTGACGGGCGTCAACATGGAAACCTGCAAAAGCCGATTGCGTTATGCCCTGGCCAAGTTGAAACAACAGATGCAGGTCAATCCGGAACCGGAGGGTGGACATCATGTGCCCCGATAAGCTATACCCAAAGGGTGAAGATTTGCTGCGCGATCTGGACCAGTTGCAAGCCAGGCAAGTCCTGTCGGACATCGAACCACCGGCAATGATTGACCAGGCGGTGCGTAATATGGCCCGGCGCGCAGTGCAAAACCAGGCGTACCAGAAGGTGCAGAGGCAGGTGCTGGGGCAGCGCTCTCCCCTGGCGGGCAAGCTGGGCTGGATTGCAGGGCTGGCGACCACGTCAATCGCTGTTATTGCGCTGGGCATCTCGCTGGTGCAAGCACCAGCGACACCGAATCTTGCTGATCCTGCCTTTAAAGCGAAAAAGGAAGAGAGCCACCTCCAAGCAGAAAAAACCAACGACGCCTTGCAGTCTGCTGCTTCCGTGCGGGCCGAGTCGGCAGATCAACCCGCACGGGCAGTCGATCGTTCCGCGAGCCTGGAGGTGATGAAGCAAGCTGCTGAAGCTATGGTGTCTCCCCCGCAAACGTCATTGATTACGTCATCGGCTGAATCACCGGCTGAATCAGCGGATTTGGCCAGACTCAGTGAAGAAGTTTTTGCCGATTCAGCAGACAATCTGCAACAGGCCGACAACGACTCGGCGCAAGCATGGCTGGATTTAATCCAGCAGTTGCACGATCAGGGCCTGACCATTGAAGCGACCGAGCAATTATACGCCTTTGCGCAAGATCATCCGGACTATCCTTTACCCGGCTGGGCCTTAGCTCTGCAGCAGGCGGAACAATGACAAAAGAACCTGGGCCATGCTGAGCCTGGAAGAAACGATTACTGCCGAGTATGTGCTCAAGAAAAGTCGTTTTGTGGTGCATTGCGCACCGGTAGCTGATCTGGCTGCCACGCTGGCTTTTTATGCGACCGTGGCAGACCCGGCAGCCGCACATAATTGCTGGGCCTGGAAGCTGGAACATACGCAGCGCTCCAATGATGATGGTGAGCCGGCAGGCACGGCGGGCAAACCCATACTGGCAGCGATTGAAGGCAAAAATCTCAGCCAGGTCATGGTGGTAGTGACGCGCTACTTTGGCGGCATCATGCTGGGCGTTGGCGGACTGGTGCGGGCCTATGGCGGTTGCGCGGCACGCTGCCTCGACCAGGCCAAACTGTTGCAGCATCACCCCAGTTGCCGATGCCGTATCGAAGCGGCTTTTGAGCATACTGGAGCTGTGCATGCCGCAGCGGATGCCTGCGAGGCGCTGATACTTGAAGAAAATTTCGAGCCTGATGGATTGCGATTGTTGCTGGAAGTCAGGTTGGATCGACTACGCCTACTGCAAAGCCGGTTACGCGACGGTACTCGCGGTAGCGCCAACCTCAAGCGACTTTGATTGCAACTCAGGACTTATCAGCAATGACCTGGCCGATGGACATAGTGACTCCGGGCAGGGTTTGCGCGTAAGCGGCCCCCATCAACATCGATGGTGTGTAAAAACCCCCTTCCACATCGTTCTGCAGCAAATGGGCGGCGATTCCCAGGCTGGCAATCACCGTCAGGTCATAACCGTTTGGAGTGGTCATGGTGCCACTGACCGTGCGTCCATCCGCGCTCTTCACCTGCCCCCACAACTGCGCATCGGTATTTTGCCGGCGCGCATCATTCGGGCCTTTGACTGAACGTTCAACACGCTTTTTCATGAAATTCTGCACCATGGCTGTGCCCAGCAAAGGCTGCAGCCAACGCATGCGCTGCAAGCGCCGTATGGTGGCGGGCGGTACCGACATATACACCTCGATATCCGGCACTCCAGTACTGATATAGGCGGTAAAGACATCGCCCCAGGGTATGGTCATGGCCATGCGTTCACCATGAGCAAAGGGTATGGAACGTGATTTCCAGGCCAAAGGTACTTTGGTCAATTTGCCGTCCTTGCGTATCGCCCCGCCCCTCGCCAGCCCTTCGGTGCTGGTCTTGGCGGTGCCTGGACTGGGTCCACCGCCCGCTTCAAAAGCCAGGCAGAGTTCGATCGCCGCCGGCAAGGCTTGTACCAGGCTTGCTGCCAGGCAATCTGACGGCACCACATCAAAACCCACGCCCGGGATCAACACCACATCCGCCCGACGTGCTGCGTCTGCTTGTTTATGTGCATTGGCAAACACCGATATCTCGCCGGTGATATCGAGGTAGTGCACGCCTGCTGCCAGACAGGCAGCTATCATCGGTTGGCTGGTGGCAGAAAAAGGCCCGGCGCAATGCAGCACCAGGCGGCAATCAGCCAGGTTCTCAACCACCTCAGCGCTGGATTTCAGATCAAATACACGAGCCTCCAAACCCATTTCTGCGGCCAGTTCAGCCAGTGCTGCGGCATTACGTCCGGCCAGGATCGGACTCATGCCGCGCTTGACGGCTTCCAGCACCGTCAGTCGGCCGGTATAACCGTTGGCGCCGTAAATCATCCATTGTTGCCGTTTCACGATTTTCTGCTCCTGGCCAAGCGCGACATTGCAATGATCCGACGGTAATAACGTGTAGGCCAAAATCGCTTCATACGCAGAGCCCAAAGGGTTTTCGGATGCGTCAGTACCATGAACTGATTGTTCTGCATGGCGGTGAAAACCGTTTCGGCCACGTCAGCAGCAGTCACAGGAGAATGCTTCATCCAGCGCTCCACAGTTTTTCGCATATCATTCTCAGTAGAACGAAAGGACTCCAATAAATTGGTGGCCACAAAGGACGGACAAACTACCGACACACCCACACCACTGCCATCGAGCTCAGTCAGCAAATGCTCAGACAGAGCGATCACGGCAGCCTTGGCCGTGCCATAGGCTGACAGGCCCGGCATGGCGCTGAAGCCGGCAAAAGAGGCAATGTTGATGATATGAGCCAGCCTTCCGGCTGCACCTTCCTGGCGCAGCCCTGGCAGAAAGCGGTGACAACCCCGCACCACGCCCAGCAGGTCGATATCGATGACCCACTGCCAGTCATCCAGCGAAGTTTCCTCGCATAGACCAGACGCAGCGACACCAGCATTGTTGATGATTACGTTAACCGGGCCCCACTGCTGTTCAACCAGTGCGCCAACACGTTGCCAATCTTCGTTACGGGTGGTGTCCAGTTCGGCAGGCAAGCTGGTGTTTCCGCCAGCCGTCAATTCATCGCTGACCTGCTGGGCACGTTGTGCATTGATATCGGTAACCGCCACCCGGAATCCGGCACGTGCAAAACGCCGCGCCATGGCCGCACCCAAGCCGCTACCCGCTCCCGTGATCAGAACAACCGAAGCCGAACTCTCCCTGATATTCGCGTCGGTCAAAATAAACTGCCTTGATCGGTGGCGGATGGCCCATCCTGTTTGTCATCTTTTTCGCCATCTTTCTTTCTGGCTCTTTTGACTTCATCGTCGTCAGCCTTTTTGTCATCTGTCTCGGCTTCTGGTTGATCTTTAATGGATTTCTTGGTGGTGGCTTTCACCGGCTTTGATCGGTCTTCCGCCGCCTTCTGGACAACGACATTTTCTGCCTCACGATCCCCGGATATCAGCAAGGCCAACAATTTGCCCACAGAACAATGGGCTTCCAATGGATGGCGCAAATACTTGCGGGTATTGATCTGGTAATGATTACAACGGCCATGTTTGCTGACCTGAACGATTCCCGACTTTTGCAATTCCCGCAGGATATTCTGCACCGCTCGTTCGGTAATGCCTACTTCAGCGGCAACATCCCTGAGCCGGGCTTCATTATTGTTCGCCAGACAAACCAGAACGTGCCCGTGGTTGCTGAATAAAGTCCATTCACTCATGACAGCCTCTCTTTAGCAGCAGCCCGATAGCATTCAGAAATTTGTGCTTGAATTCAAATATCGATGAATTATATTTCGTGTTTACAGCTTCTTCAATGAGAGTTTAATTCGACTCTGGAATCAGAAAGTTGTAGCCAGCTCCGTACCCTGCAAGATAGCCCTCTTGGCATCCAGTTCCGCCGCAAAGTCGGCACCACCAATCAGATGCACTTCGATGCCGGCATCCAGCAAAGGCTGTTGCAGCTCCCGGCGCGATTCCTGCCCGGCACAGATCACCACGTGGTCAACCTTCATCACACTGGATTTGCCGTCGATCTGGATGTGCAGCCCAGCATCGTCGATGCGCTGATAACTCACGCCCGGCAGCATATGCACACCGCGGTGCTGTAACTCCAGCCGGTGCGCCCAGCCGGTGGTTTTGCCCAGGTCTTTGCCAAGCTTGGTGGTTTTGCGTTGCATGAGGAAAATTTCACGTGGTGACCGCGTTACGTCCGGCTTGACATCAGCCACACCGCCGCGTGCCTGCAGGCTCATATCGATGCCCCAGTTACGGCTGAACTCCTCTGCAGTGGGAAATTGCAAAGGGTCCTTGGCGGCTTGTGACAGGAATTCGGCCACGTCAAAACCAATACCGCCAGCACCCATAATGGCCACCCGCGAACCGACCTGCACGGTGCCATTAAGCACATCCAGATAACTCACCGACTTGGGGTGATCGATACCATCGATCGCAGGATTTCTGGGCCTTACACCGGTAGCCAGTACCACGCTGTCGAAACCCATCAGCGTGGCTTCATCCGCCCGCGTAGCCAGGCGCACATCCACCCCGGTGAGCTCCAGTTGGCGGGCAAAATAGCCAATGGTTTCGTGGAACTCCTCTTTGCCCGGTATGCGCTTGGCCAGGTTGAATTGGCCGCCAATCTGATCGGCTGCCTCAAACAGGCTGACTTTGTGGCCGCGTTTTGCCGCCGTTACGGCGCAAGCCAGGCCGGCTGGTCCTGATCCAACCACGGCAATGCGTTTGGGCTTGGTGGTGGGTAGAACATTCAGCTCGGTTTCGCGACAGGCACGCGGATTCACCAGGCAACTGGCCAGTTGGCGGGTAAAGGTATGATCCAGGCAAGCCTGGTTGCAGGCGATACAGACATTGATTTCATCCGCCCGGTTTTCACGCGCTTTGCGCACAAATTCGGCATCGGCCAGCAGCGGCCGGGCCATGGAAACCATGTCGGCATCACCGCGGGCCAGCACCTGTTCCGCGACTGGCGCGGTGTTGATGCGGTTGGTGGTAATCAAAGGCACTTTAACCGAGCCCATCATGCGCTTGGTAACCCAAGTGAATCCGGCCCGGGGCACCATGGTGGCAATGGTGGGAATACGCGCTTCATGCCAGCCGATGCCGGTATTGATCAGGGTCGCACCTGCCGCTTCTACGGCCTGTGCCTGGGCTACAATCTCATCCCAACTGTTACCATCCGGCAACAGGTCCAGCATGGACAAGCGATAGATGATGATAAAATCCTTGCCTACCGCTGCACGAATACGGCTGACAATTTCCACCGCGATGCGGTAACGGGCTGCGGCCGGCCCACCCCATTGATCCTTGCGTTTGTTCACGCGCGGCGTGGTGAATTCGTTGATGAAATAACCTTCCGAACCCATAACCTCAACGCCATCGTAACCCGCTTCACGCGCATAGCGGGCAGCCCGCACGAAGCCGCGTATTTCCCGCTCTACGCCACGGGCAGACAGTGCTTTGGGTTTGAACTTCGAAATAGGTGCCTGAATGGCGCTGGGTGCCACGCTCAAAGGGTGGTAACCGTAGCGGCCTGCATGCAGAATTTGCATGCAAATACGGCCATCCGCCTGATGCACCGCGTCGGTTATTTGCCGATGTTGGCGCGGCTGCCAGGGAAACATCATGCTGGACGAGAACGGCGCTAAAGCGCCACGTAAGGTAGGTGCAAAACCACCCGTCACAATCAGGCCCACCTCACCTGTAGCACGCTCGGCAAAATAGCGTGCCAACCTCGGAAAATCCTTGGCACGGTCTTCCAGGCCGGTGTGCATGCTGCCCATTAACACGCGGTTCCTGAGCTGAACAAAGCCCAGATCCAGGGGTGCCAACAAGTGTGGAAATTTTATCGTTTGGGTCGTCATACTGATTTTCCTGCTTGGGCCAATTGACCCGCCAGAGCCTGCACCAACTGACGCACACGCTGCATGGGTTCGTGCAGACTTTCTGCAATATTGTCTTCAGACAAGGGCTGATCCTTGATGCCTGCAGCGAAATTTGAAACCACAGCCAGGCCGGCGTAATCCAGTCCCAGTTCGCGGGCCAGCGCAGCTTCTGGCAAAGCTGTCATGCCGGCGATATCACAACCATCCTGTGCCGCCCGACGCACTTCAGCGGCAGTTTCCAGTCGTGGCCCCTGGAACACGCCCAGGCAGGCTTTGTCCAGCAGCGCGATGCCTTCCGTTGCGGCCGCAGCCAGCAGAGCCAGGCGCAGCGGTCCCGCAAAAGGCCAGGTAAAATCCACGTGTTGCAGGGGCACATCAACCGAATCACTGAAGCTATGCTGCCGGCCCCAGGTGTAATCGATCAATTGATCAGGCGCTGCCAAGGCACCGGGACTATAGACTCCGCCCATACCACCAACGGCGTAGACGCCCAAAACGTGGTCGGCACCCGCTTCTTTCAGAGCCCAGATGTTGGCGCGGTAATTGACTTTATGTGGTGGAAATCGATGCGGGCTGCCATGTCTTGGCAGAAACAGGATGCGCAGCGGCTCTGTAGCCAGCATCTGCACCGCCCCAGAAGCAGCGCCGTAGGGGGTATCGATTTCCAGAGTTTCCGCAGCACCGCTGAACTCATTCAGCCCGGTACCGCCAATCAGAGCCAGGGTGCAGGGTTTCGGCACTGGCTGTCGATCTGTCAGTTCAGGCGCAATTCCAGGCATTAGTACAATTCCAGGGCGCGCAGTTCGCTGAGATGCCGCCAATGCTCGTACACATCCATGCCGCAACCAAAGACATACTTGTCTGCCACCTCCTGGCCGATAAAGCGCGGCAATTCGCCTGCGGTTTCGCGATCGTGCACCTTGCGGACCAACACTGCGCTGTTGACGCTGCGAGCGCCGCGGGATAAGCAGTAACGCTCGATCAATTCCAGCGTCAGCCCAACATCGTAGATATCATCCACGATCAGCACTTCCTGGTCTTGCAGGTTCAGCCGCGGCGCTACGCGGAATTCCAGTTGCCCGCCTTCGGTCTGGCCCGAATAGCGCGTGGCGTGCACGAAATCCATGCGCAAGGGCATGGTCAGGCGCGAGGCAATCCAGGTAGCCGGCAGAATTGCGCCGGTCATAACCGCCAGCAAGATGATTTCGCGGTCACCGTAGTAGGCGTTGATTTCTGCCGCCATGCGATCGACCGAGGCAAAAATCTCCTCGCGAGTGGCAATCAGCACGGATTTTTCGAGTATGGCTCGCGGATTCATTTTCTGGAGATCTGACATTGCTTAAGCTCCGTTTTCTGTTTTACTTTTATTAAGGGATTCCAGGCTGCTGCACCAGTGTTGCCATTCTGCGGCACCTTGTTGTGCTGCCTTAGCCAACTCTGCCCGGCTCAGCGCCGCATGACCATACAATGTTGCAATACGCTCACTCATATCAGCCAGGGACTGGTCCGTATCAGCCAGAGGCTGGTCTAGCACGGGCAGCAATTCTTCCACATCTTCCGGGCGACATACCAGCACCAGTTCACAACCGGCATCCAGGCAGCGATGCAGGCGCGTTTTCAAGTCACCTACGGCAAAAGCTGCATGCATACCCAGATCATCCGACATGATCACGCCCCGATACTGCAACCGGCTGCGCAGAATATCCTGCAACCAAATGCCGGAATAACCCGCAGGCAATTTATCCACAGCCGAATAAACCACGTGCGCAATCATCAATGCATCGAGGCCGTATTGCAGTTGGATAAAAGGTTGCAGATCGGTTTTTTCAATGGTTTCGAAATCCCGCGCATCAAGTACATCGTCCACATGCGAATCGGCCAGCACTGAACCGTGGCCGGGAAAATGTTTGCCGGTGGTTTTCATGCCCGCATCGTGCATACCGGCCAGGTAATGGCTGCCCAGGTCGCTGACCGCTGCAATACCCGCCGAGAACGAACGGTCGCCGATGACGCAGCTACCTCGATCGAGGTCCAGCACGGGTGCAAAGCTGAGATCAATACCCAGGCTGAGCATTTCACTGGCCATCACCCGCCCGTGCCGGTAGGCAAAGTCACTGGCCAGGGCCTCATCCTGCTGCCACAGAGCGCCCAGGGCTCCCAGCGGAGGCAGCGCTGTGAAGCCATCACGCAAACGCTGCACCCGGCCGCCTTCCTGGTCGATGGCAATCAGCAGGCGGGGCTGGCGGCAGGCACGTATTTCGCTCACCAGCTCATGGATCTGGTCGGCCGAGATGAAATTACGGCTGAACAGCACCACTCCACCCACGGCAGGATGACGTAATTGTTCCAGGCTCCGCTGATCCAGCCCGGTGCCGGCGATACCGATCATGATGGGACCCAGCGGATTCATCGCATCGGAACTCATATCAATGCTTGCTTTTGCGGCTGAACAGGGCGATGGATTCTACATGCCCGGTTTGCGGGAACATGTCCATGATACCGGCAGATTCCAACTTGAAGCCATGTTCGTGAACCAGGCTGCCGGCATCACGTGCCAGACTGGCCGGATGGCAGGAAACATACAACAGTTTCTCTGCGGTCGTAGCCGCGATGAGTGGCAAGACTTCCAACGCTCCGGAGCGCGGTGGGTCAATCAGCACCTGGGTAAAGCGGTGCTGCCACCAGGCAGCGTGTTGCTGGTCTTCAACCAGGTTGGCCAGATGGAATTCCACGTTATCCAGGCCATTGCGCTCGGCATTGGCGCGGGCTCGTTCAACCAATCCCAAGTCACCTTCCACACCGATGACCTGACCGGCTTTCCGCGCCAGTGGCAAGGTGAAATTCCCCAGGCCGCAAAACAGATCCAGCACACAATCGTCCGGGCCTGGCTGCAACATGGCCATGGCCCGTTGCAGCATCAGGCGATTCAGCTCTGCGTTCACCTGAGTAAAATCGGACGGCTCAAAAGCCAGTCGTAAATCGAACTCGGGCAAGGCATAGTCCAGAGCTACGGAATCGGGTTCCAGCGAATAAATGCTGTCGGGCCCTTTGGGTTGCAGCAAAATGGCCACTTCGTGTTGGCGGGCAAATTGCCTGAGAACTTCCGTGTCTTCTATGGACAATGCTTGCATGTTGCGAAAAACCAGGGCGCATTGATCGTCACCGCAGGCCACTTCGATTTGGGGAATGTTTTCGCGTGCCTGCATGCCGCCGATTAAAGTGCGCAGATCAGGCAGCAATTTTGCCACCCGCTTATCCAGCACTTCGCAGGAATCCATTTCGGTAACAAAACCCGAGCCGCGCTCGCGGAAACCCACCAGAGCGCTGTCCTTCTTACGCACCCAGCGCACCGATAAACGGGCCTTACGCCGATAGTGCCAGGCAGGTCCGCTCAAGGGTGGCAATATCTCCCAAGGACTGACTTTACCAATGCGCTCCAGGTTCTGCAGCAGGCTGTCCTGTTTGGCCAGCAACTGGCCTGCGCTGGACAAATGCTGCAACGCACAGCCGCCGCACATATCGTAATGTGCACAGGCAGGTTCCACCCTGTCAGCAGCCGCAGATTCTATGGAAAGCGCAATACCATCGTCATAACGTCGATTACGCTGGGTGATTTTGACTAGCGCTTTTTCCCCCGGCAAGGCGCCATGCACAAAAACCTTCTTGCCTTCCCAATCGGCCACACCGCGGCCATCGTGGCTGAGGCCGGTAATTGCCAAATCAAGGGGTTCAGGCGGAAGCCTGCCTCTACTGCGTCTACCCAAGTTTTCTGATTCCTGTAGTGCACAGGCACGGTTGCTTACGCGCCTTTAGCAACGGCCCGAAAAGGCCGTTGCTACCAGTCGTGGCGGTCTATTTTGTTTTCCAGGAACCCGCTTCGTCCTGGTAATTCCAACCCGGCCGGGCCTTGTCAGCCCATTCTTTGGCAAAAGTCTTCTGTACGTCGCTTTCCCACTCCGGATGTCCGTTGGCTACGGCGATTTCGCGATATACCGCTGCGCGGTCACGATTCTCGTCCGCCACCACGCTTTCCAGGTTGCGCCGTTCATTCAAAGGCACCGCAGCACGATCGCGGATAACAACTAAACCGTCATTCCCGAATCCAATGGCGCCCGCATCAAACCAGGCATTCAGGCTGCTGCGCTGACGCTCAGCCATGCGGCTTTTGATGGCATTGATTTGCGGTGTGTTGATATCAATGGATGCCTGTTGCGCCTGGGCACTGGGTATCAGTATATCCAGCAGACCCATACCGGCCATGGCCAGCCAACTTTGTTCTTGCCAATCTGGTTTTTGTTGCTGCAGTGGATCAAACAGCCCACTGTCCTGTTTTGGCTCGCCCAAAACATCATCGACAAACTCCTCTGCGGCACGCTCTACGGCGGCAGCAGGAAAATAAACATTGATGGTGACACAAGCTGCCAGCACCAGCATGCCGCCGAGCAGCAGTCCTTGGCCAATCCAGATTAATTTCGGCCGCTTGAATTTTGATGATTCGGGTTTGGCTACAGACATGGGAATTCCTCGTTTGAGCGCAAAGTGATCAAAGCTTTGGCCAGGTTGGCCAGGCAGGCACCCATGATAGCAGACCACGGCGCTGGCGAATCGTGCCTGAACCAACCGGCAAGGCCGCCACCTGCCATACCCTCAGGGATCACCAATGCGGATCTCTTCACCGGCTGAGGCAGCCGTCAGGTTGGAAACCAGCTGTGGCCAATCCATCCGGCGGTTGAACACTCTGATCGACAGTTTGGGAATACCTGAGCCTTCCATGATCAACACGCTGTTATCCTCGTCGGCCAGGCCACGGATGGCGCAAACATAGTTTTCCAGTCTGCAGCCCATACCCAATCGCTTATAAGAGAAATTACTGAACAAGCGCATGATGGGACCGGTCAGCGCCGCGGTGGCACCGCCTCCGCCAATACTGGTCAGATTATTTACCGCCCGGCGGGAGATGTGCTTGGAGTCAGACTGCCGCTCCGGCGTGCCTATCCAGGCATCAAAAGACACCGGCGACCAGTCCAGCATGCGCAGCTCATGCACGTAGCCATCCAGACGTCCGGCGATCTGACCAAAAGAAAAGGCACTGGTGAGCATTTGCAAATCCAGGTTGTCTATTTCAAGGTTGGCCGCAAAACTGGGCAAAACACCGAACAAGCGTTCGACCCGCAGATTGCTGAGTTGGATTTGCCCGTCAAACGCTTCGAAACTCAACAGACCTTCCACCGTGAGCACGCCGTTATCCAGTGATGCCCCCGGAATGCGCCCACTGATTTTGCCGGCGAAAGTGGGCCATCCCAGGGCCGCCGTCAACTGCTCCATATCCAAGGCATTCAGGCCCGCATTAAAATGCACGACGGGCTCTGCCTGCTCTGCACCAACTTCTGGCAGCTCCAGACTAAACTCATCAATCACAAACTCGCCACCCAGTACCGCCAGTTTCAGCGGCTCGGCGAGTTGGAACAGGCCCGGCGCAGTGTTTAAATTTATCTTTCCGGCCCCCAAATTGATCCGTCCCAACAACAATCCCTGCCAGGAAAAGTCAGAAACGCCGCTGGAAGCGCCCGCCTCAACATGCGCCGACATACCGGTAAAGGCAAAGCGATTCTGCAAATGATCCACCACGCTCAGATCTTCAAACACCAACATGCCGCTGGGGAAACCGCTGCCTTCGCCAGACCCCGCCCAGCTGACACCGCCGGTGACCGTTAGCTTGTCCAAAGTCCACGCGGCCAGCACGGGTTCCAGGTAGCGCTCATAGGCCATCGGAAACTGCATATTCAATTGCTGAACTTTGTATTTCAGGCTATTGACCGGGTCATTTAAGGATAAGCTCCCGCTTGCCTTGACCCGCAGCACATTGCCATCACTGAGCTGTAAGTCACCAATGTCTATCCGCTCACCGCTTAGCGCTATGTGAGTTTTCAACTGCAGGGTGTGCGGACCAAAAGCGGTGTAAAACCGGTCTGCCAGCACTTCACCGGCCAGAAATTTTGCCTCCAGCGCTAACAAGCTGGGCGTTCCCGATTGCCATTGCCCTTCAGCCTGCAGATCCAATCCTTCAGTTGCGAAACGCCCCCCAGGTGAATCCATGCTGATGTCAGCCAGGCCCAGCTCAAAGCGAATTGCATATCCAGGCGGAGCAGCCTCTGCAGGGCTTTTGCCGGCAGCTTTTAGCAAAGACGCCTGGCCACTGATTTTACCCGCTTTGACCCAGTCCAGTTCATCGGGCAACAGAGCCTTGAAGGGCAAGGCGTCCAATGCCTGGCCCGACCATTTGATGAGCAGTTCAGATTCGGCTGCCGCAGACCTGAATTGAAGTGCGGCAATAAATTTGCCAGCCTGCAGGCTGCTGGACAAGGCTTGCTGCTGATCATTCCACAAAGCTGCAGAAACAGTACCTTGCAGCTTTTGCTCCCACCCGGATGCTGCCGAACCGAGCAAAACCTGCCACTCACCACCGGGGCACCAGCCGTCAACTTCATTACCCAGTTGTGCACAAGACAGTGCAAGTGCAGTTGCTTTCAGATCGGGCTGTGTATCCACGCCAGCTTGCGCCGCAGTCAGCCGGATACCCTCTGCAACCGTTTGCAGATGAATATCTCTCAGACGAACACCTTGATACTCAATTTCAGCGGCAGTAAGTTCTAGCGGTAATGAAAACGCCCACAGCGGCGTGCAAATCAAGCCACAGCTCAGCATCAACAATATCGAAAACGCCAGGCGGCCAGCAACAGTTATCAGGTAGTGCGGTAATGGCATAACAGTAGTCTGACAGATGTTGGAATCGTCAGTTCGGCGTCTGGTTCAGAGGTTCGCAACAATAGAATTTTTCGGGCCCAGAGATCGGGACCGTCAATCACGCGCTGTGAATCAGTTGACGCATTTCCCGCACCGCCGCTTCAAGACCGGTGAATATGGAACGCGCCACAATAGCGTGGCCTATATTCAACTCCACCATATGCGGAATACGGACAATCGGCTGCACATTGGTGTAATGCAATCCATGACCGGCATTGACCTGCAAGCCCAGCTTATGGGCGTGTAAGGCTGCGATATGAATGCGTTCCAATTCTGCTTCCTTGGCTGCCCCGTTGCAGTCAGCATAAGTGCCGGTATGTAATTCCACTACCGGCGCACCAGCCGCATGAGCAGCACTGATCTGTTCTATATTCGGGTCGATAAACAATGACACGCGTATACCTGCAGCGCTGAGTATCCGTGTTGCTTCGGCCACTTCAGGTTGATGGGCGAGTACGTCCAGACCACCTTCGGTGGTCAATTCAACCCGCTTCTCGGGCACCAGGCAGACATCGGAAGGGTTGTGTGTCAGAGCAAAATCCAACATCTCGGCAGTAACAGCTATTTCCAGGTTGATAGGCGTGGCACAACGTTTGCACAATACGGCGACGTCGCTATCCTGGATATGCCGCCGGTCTTCACGCAAATGCACCGTGATCGAATGTGCGCCACCGCGCTCGGCATATTCCGCCGCTTCGATAACTGATGGATAGATGGTTCCCCTGGCCTGCCTCACGGTAGCCACGTGATCAATGTTGACGCCCAATAATACGGTCATGACTTTCTGTCCTCCAGGAAGCTCCAATTTATTCAGAGCTTCAATATTTTACCGGCTCACTGGAACAGGCTTTGCGAAACCAGCGGCTTATCACCCAGGTGAAAACGCAGCACCCGGCGCATCAAGCGTTTCAACTCCTGCAGGTGCTGGTCTTCAATATCACCCGATTCTAAAGCCAGTAAGGCTGAGCCGGATACCAATTTGTGACCTGCCGGCGGATCCAGCCCCCCGCTCTGTCGCTGCCACACAGCGCCTGCCTCAGGGTGGTAGCGATACCAGCGGCCTGCCTGCACCTGCTCGCCAGTGGCAGGCTCAACTGCCAGAATCATGGCAAGGCCTACAGCCTCCAGCAATTGCTTTTCGAAATTCCGCAACAGTGCTTGCGGTGTTTCCTGGCTGGCCAGTTGCTGCAACAGCATGCGATAGGCATCAAACAAATCCTGATGCGGATCGCCCCGATGCAGGGCTCGCATCAATAATTCATTGACGTACAAACCGCAAAACCAGGCGTCTCCAACATTGAGTGGCAGGGCAGCAACCTGCTCCGCTTCCACCAGGCTGCCCAATTCACCACGCAAGCGCCAACTCAGCAACAGCGGACGAAAAGGCTGCAAGACATTGCGCCAGCGCGATTTCGCACCACGTGCACCGCGCGCTATCAGGCCCACTCGCCCATGCTCGCGGGAAAATATTTCCAACAACAGGCTGCTTTCCCGGTAAGCCCTGCCGTGCAAAACAAAGGATGGCTCGAGGCTGGCCTGGCCTACCCTGTTGTTCGGCCGGCTACTCCCTTGACTAGCCACTGAACTCATCAAATCCCAATTGACGCATGGCCCGTTCGTTGTCGGACCAATCAGGACTGACTTTCACCCACAGGCGCAGGAATATTTTCTCGTCAAACAATTTTTCCAGTTCCCTGCGTGACTCAGTGCCAACCTGTTTGAGGACATTACCGCCCTTGCCTATCACGATCTGCTTTTGTCCCTGACGTTCTACCCAGACAATGGCGCCCAGGCGCAACAATTTATCATCGCGTTTGAATTCTTCAATTTCGACCGCCAGGGAGTAAGGCAATTCCTGATGCAGACGCAACATCAATTGCTCACGTATCAGCTCACCTGCCAAAAACCGTTCAGTACGATCGGTGTACTGATCCGAGTCGTAAAAGGGCCGGGAAAACGGCAGGTAATGCATGACCGTCTTCTCAATTTCAGCCACACCGTTGCCGTTCTTGGCCGAAACCAACAGCACTTTTTCAAAACGGCTGGAATCCACCTTGTCCTTGAGGAAGGTCATCAAACGGGTTTTATCCGGCAACAGATCGATTTTGTTCACCACCAGCACTACCGACACATCGACCTTGGCCAGGGCGCGGGCCACGTACTCGTCCTGTTTGCTCCAGCGGTCCGCTTCAACCAGGAACAGCACCAGGTCGACTTCGCGCAATGCGGCATGGGCAATCCGGTTCATATGCCGGTTCAAAGCACGGCTGGCAGCCTCGTGGATTCCGGGGGTGTCCAGATAGATTACCTGTCCCGCTTCGCTGGTTTTGATACCTGCCACTTGTTGGCGAGTGGTCTGGGGCTTGGCCGTTACGATACTGACCTTGGTGCCCAGAATGCGGTTCATCAAGGTGGATTTACCAACATTGGGCCGGCCCACCAGAGCAACGTAACCACAGCGTGTCTGGTCTTCCTGCTGCTTGTTGCTGGCCTCATTCATTTGGAATTGCCGGTTTTATCAGCTTTTCCAGGCATAGCGCCGCCACCAGTTGCTCAGCCTTGCGTCGGCTGCTGCCAACTGCGATCAAAGCGGGTGAATGGTCATCCAAGCGGCACTCCATATGGAAGCTCTTGGCATGATCCGCGCCTTCTTCCTTGACCAATCGATACTCCGGCAAGGCTTTGCCCCGGGCTTGTAACCATTCCTGCAATTGGGTTTTGGCGTCTTTCAGTGATTCTGCGGCAGGGAGTGCATCAATCAATGGATAAAACATGCTGGCGATCACTGCCTGGCAAGCGACATAGCCACCGTCCAGTAATACCGCGCCCAACAGGGCTTCCAGCGCATCAGCCAGGATGGATGAGCGGCGGATTCCGCCAGAATTCATTTCCCCCTGGCCCAGCTTGATCTGCTTGCCAAGATCCAGTTTGGCTGCAACTTCTGCCAGGGTACGGCCACGAACCAGGCGCGCTCGCATGCGGCTGAGGTCACCTTCGTTCGCTTGCGGGAATCGCTCAAACAAGAGCTGCGAAACCACCAGGCTCAGTATACTGTCGCCCAAAAACTCAAGCCGCTCGTAGTTACTGGGGCCGGAGCTGCGATGTGTTAAAGCTTCCTGCAGTAATACAGTATTTGCGAACCGATGATCAATTCCCGGAACCGTATCAATCACAAGCATGCAGTCCCATCAGGTTGCCCTGAAGAAATGTCTGGCCTGCCGAATTGCCAGGCCATGATGCCGAAATTACCTGAGGGTGGTTGATTTCTCAAACTTGCCAACAAGATCCAGGTTGCCAATCCAGGGCTTGCGCACCTCGTAAGCCACCCGCACTTTGACCCCATCACTGCGGCTGATACGTATGTGCTCGCGCTTGATATTGTTGCTGGCATAACTGACCCACAGACTGTTGATGATGTTGGTTCTCATTCGACTGGGATCCATATCCTTGGCGCCGGGGGTAGCTTGCAGCGTGTTCAGCGCGTTGACCAGTGCGTGATACTCCAGATACATGGGTATGACCCGCATACCGGTGTAAGCAATAAGCAAACCGAAGGCTAGAACAATAATGAATCCGATTAATGTCAGGCCGCGTTGTTTGCGCTTGTCGCGTTGCTTGCGAATAATCATTTTCCTCACCTTCTTCCTTTAAAGGAGCAACGGAAAGCTCATCCGGTATACTTGTTCATAATATACCGCTTGCTGCCACATTGAGCGACAAACAGCTCAAAATTTTCGTCATTCAAATGTGCAGACATCCCCTAGTGGATGCCGTTTCCAACCCTGGAAAAGTCGCCACATCCCTTGGTGTAATCAAAATTCAACCAGATTCCTACCGCTCGCCCCATCAGGTTCGCTTCAGGCACAAAGCCCCATTCACGGCTGTCGTTGCTGCGGTCACGGTTATCACCCATCATGAAGTAATGCCCTTCCGGCACCACCCATTGGCCGTCACGGGAACCACTGCCGTGATGCAGCAGGATGTCATGCTTCACCTCACCGAGCTGTTCTGCATAGCGCTCAGCATCGGGCTGCGGCGTGGTGCATTTGATTTCATTGCTGGAAAAACTGCCCTGGGATTCCAGTTCCACCGGATCACCATTGATGAACAGCTTCTTGTCACGGTAAACGATGGTATCGCCCGGCAGGCCAACCAACCGCTTGATGAAATTTACACCCGGATCGACTGGGTAACGAAACACGACTACATCACCACGCTTGGGTTCAGCAACGTCCAAGAACTTGCTGTTCAGAACCGGCAGTCGCAGTCCGTAAGTAAACTTGTTAACCAGGATGAAATCGCCAATCAGCAGCGTGGGAATCATCGATCCGGAAGGAATTTTGAACGGTTCGAACAAGAAAGACCGGAACAACAGCACAATCAACAATACCGGAAACAGCGAGCGTGAGTACTCGATGAGGACCGGTTCACGAGCACGTTGGACTTTCTGCTGTACCGCCTTGTCCATTCTGCGACGTTGAAAAAACAGGCTGTCTAGCAACCAGACCAGGCCAGTAAACAGTGTGAGCAATACCAGCAGCAAACTGAAATCGGGAATCATAGTGCTCGACCCTAATCCTTATTTTTTGGTGTCTTGTTGCAACACGGCAAGAAATGCTTCTTGTGGGATCTCCACCCGACCCACCTGTTTCATGCGCTTCTTGCCGGCTTTCTGCTTTTCCAGCAGCTTGCGTTTGCGCGTAATGTCACCACCATAACATTTCGCCGTCACATTCTTGCGCAAGGCTTTAACAGTCGTGCGCGCGATGATTTGTGAGCCTATGGTGGATTGTATGGCTACGTCAAACATTTGCCGCGGAATCAGCTCTTTCATTTTACTGGCCAGCTCGCGCCCTCGGCGCTGCGCCTGATCACGGTGCATGATCAGCGACAGGGCATCAACGCTTTCGCCGTTGATCAATACATCCACCCGCACAAACGGGCCTTCCTGGAAACGAATGAAATGATAATCGAAAGAGGCATAGCCGCGGCTGGCGGATTTCAACTTGTCGAAGAAATCCAGCACCACTTCCGACAAGGGCAATTCATATTTAATGGATACCTGCCCACCCAGGTATTGCATGGACAATTGCATTCCACGTTTTTCTTCGCACAGGCCAATAACCGCACCCACGTAATCCTGTGGCACCAGAATATTGGCTTCAATGATGGGTTCGCGGATTTCAGCGATCTTGTTGGGCGGTGGCAGGTTGGCCGGATTCTCCAGCGTCATCACCGAGCCGTCATTCTGCACTACTTCGTAAATAACCGTTGGTGCGGTGGTGATCAGGTCAACGTTGTACTCGCGTTCCAGTCGCTCCTGCACAATGTCCATGTGCAACAAGCCGAGGAAACCGCAACGAAAGCCGAAGCCCAATGCTTCTGATGTCTCGGGCTCGAACTGCAAGGCTGCATCATTCAACTGCAAGCGGTCCAGCGCCTCACGCAGGTCCGGAAAAGCATCAGCGTCGGTTGGAAACAGGCCGGCGAATACGCGCGGCTGCATGGCCTTGAAACCCGGCAGAGGCTCCACGGAGCTGTCTTTGGCCATGCTGATGGTATCGCCCACCGGCGCACCATGGACATCCTTTATGCCGGCAACCAGAAAACCTACTTCGCCTGCACTGATGCGCTCGCGCTTTTCCTGCTTGGGGGTAAACACGCCCACTTGCTCTACCTGGTGCTGGTTGCCAGAAGACATCAGCTTGATCTTTTCACCCTTACTTACCGAGCCATTGACGACGCGGATCAGGGAAACAATCCCCAGGTAATTATCAAACCAGGAATCGATGATCAGGGCCTTGAAAGACGCTGCGGCATCACCCCTGGGAGCCGGTACCCGCTTTATCAGCAATTCCAGAATGTCTTTGATGCCTATGCCGTTTTTGGCACTGACTTCCAGGCAATCCGATGCTTCAATGCCGATGATATCCTCAATCTCCTGCCGCACCCGGTCGGGCTCGGCCGACGGCAGGTCGATCTTGTTTAATACCGGAATGACTTCGAGGCCCAGTTCAACTGCGGTATAGCAGTTGGCCACGCTTTGCGCTTCCACACCCTGGGCGGCATCGACCACCAGCAGCGCGCCTTCGCAAGCCGCCAACGAGCGGGAAACTTCGTAAGAGAAGTCCACGTGCCCCGGGGTGTCAATCAGGTTTAATTGATAGGTGTGACCGTCATCCGATGGGTACTGCAAGGTGACACTTTGCGCCTTGATGGTAATACCACGCTCGCGCTCCAGGTCCATGGAATCCAGCACTTGCGCCTCCATCTCCCGGTCAGTAAGCCCGCCGCAAAGCTGAATGAAACGATCAGCCAAAGTGGATTTGCCATGGTCAACATGGGCAATGATGGAGAAGTTGCGAATGTATTGCTGATTCATGCTGGCTTCATACAGGAAAAGGCCACCCTGGCCGACAGGCCGGGGTGGCCAGATGGTCTGACCTTGCGTTGTTTGCAGCGCGGATTATAGCCTACTCATCGCCATCCGGTGTAAAGGCAATAAAGGTGGTGGCTCCACCGCGCATCACCCGCAATGCCACAGCCTTTTTGACCGGTAGTTTCCCGACCACCGATTCAAACTCATCCACGTTCGCAACGGCCTGATTATTGATGGCCAGAAGCAGGTCGCCGGGACGCAATCCGGCCCGAAAAGCGGCGTCACCAAGCACCCGGGTAATCAACACGCCTCCCACCGGATTGCCCAGTTCAGCGCGCTTCTCGGCTGATATGGATTCGACTTCCAGGCCCAGCGCATTGCTGGCCTTTTCGTCAGCTTCTGCAGGTGTGGGTTGACCACTGCCGCTACTTTCCAGCGCATCCAGCGTTGCCTCAAAGGTCTTTTTCTTGCCATCGCGGCTGACCAGGACTTTAACTTTGGTGCCGGGTGGATTCGCCCCCACCAGAGGGGGCAGATCGCCCCAGGTTTCGATGGCCTGGCCATTCAACTCAAGAATGACGTCACCGGGTTTGATGCCGGCGCGATCAGCGGAGCCAGCCAAAGAGACATCGCTGACCAGAGCACCGGCTGAGCGATCCAGGTTCAGCGCCTCAGCCAGTTCGCGGGTCACTACGCCAACCACAACGCCCAGTAAACCGCGCGATACTTTGCCGTGCTCGCGCAACTGGCGTACCGTTTCGATTGCGGTTTCAACCGGAATGGCGAAAGACAAGCCAATATAGCCGCCACTACCGCCACTCAGTATCCATGAATTGATGCCCACAACTTCACCGTTCATGTTGAGCAACGGACCGCCGGAATTGCCCGGGTTGATGGCCACATCCGTCTGAATAAAAGGTACATATTGCTGCGCGCCCGTGCTGCGGCCCTTGGCACTGACGATACCGGCTGTCACCGTTTGTTCGAAATTGAATGGCGAACCAATCGCTACCACCCAGGCACCTTGCTTGAGCTCGTTGGTATGGCCCAATTTCACAGTGGGTAAATTGCTGGCTTCAATCTTGAGCAGGGCAATATCGCTCTGCTGATCGGTGCCTATCAGCTCGGCTTCAAATTCGCGCCGGTCTGCCAGACGCACAATGATCTGATCCGCGCCATCGACCACGTGATGGTTGGTGATGATGTAACCGTCTTTTTCAAAGATGAAACCCGAACCCAGGCCACGACGATCGGGCTCAGCGCCATTGGGGTTTCCCTGCGGCCCAAAAAAACGACGGAAGAATTCCGGCACTTCCTGCTCATCATAAGGCGCTTGGGTACTGTCGCCGTCACCCGGTTGTACGCGGTTGCCAAACTGGGTTACCTGGATATTGACTACCGCTGGCCCGGTTTTTTCGACCAGCTCGGTAAAGTCGGGCAAGCCACTTACGTCCGCCATGGAGCCGACTGAAAACAGGCTAAAAACCAGCACACTGATCAGTTGCACAATTCTGCGAGTCATAACAAATCCTCTTGAATGTATTGCTTGAATGTATTAATTATGGATATCTGGCATGGCCCTAACCGAAGCCAGTCTGGCAGTATTGCCCAGCTTGTGAATCCGGGCCGCGCAACAATTGCACCTGCTCTTCACCCACTTGCAGCCTTTTGCTCTTCCAATTGATAAGTAAGGCCAAAGCAGCCAAAAACAAAGCCCCCATCAAGGCCAGCAGATCATGACTCAAGCCGTTCAGGGACATTTGATTGCCCGAGTAGTGCCCAAGGGCCGCACCACACAATGCTGCCAGCAGAGGTACCAGATACAGCCTGGCCAGCAGTTTCAGGAAAAATGCTTCGGAAATTCCTACGATAACGGCCTGACCAGGCTCGAGCTGAAGATGCCCATCCTGTAAATTATGGTCGAGCAGCAGTGTCTGTTCTTTGCGGCTGACCAGTTTGCCGAAGATTCCTCCACCGCAGCCCTGGCCTGCATCGCAAGCGGGGCAACCCGAGGTGGCACCCAACGCGACTTTGACCAGCTGCGCTTGCAACTCCAAAACCCGGCCTTGTTGTTCAATCATGGCCGCACCATGCACCAGAGGTTTCTGAGACTGATTGAAGACCCGCGGATTTGTTCTGCAATAATCCCAATCAAACCACCCGTTTCAAGGCTGATTCTGACTGACCGACTCGGCGATCTTCTCTACGGTCAACGCCGGCACATCGCCCACTACGGTAACCAGCACATCATTGGTTTTACGGCTGAAAATATGGCTGGTACCCAATTCACGTAATCCCAGGCCAGCACCTGCTTCAACATTCAGAGGTTCCACATAAAGGGAGACAGAAGCTATTCCATCACTGTAAACCTGATGCTGAAAAATAATACCCAGTGTATTCTGGCTGGGTGCCCGGTTGGCGGTCATACGAAAACCGGGTGGCAGCCAATAAGCCTTCCAGTTGGAGCGTTCAGAGACGGGTTTGGCGGCTCCAACTGGCAACCCGGAAGCAATCTGGCGCGTTTCCGAATGGCCACGTTTGAGCTCGCTCATGTCAACTTCTGAACCCATTTTAAGCTCGGTAAACTCCAGCTTGGCCAGGATCTCTCCGTTCTGGTCGTTGAGCTGCCATTGCAACAACAAGCCCGAATCTGATTCCAGCCACAGGCTGTAGCCGTAACGATAATTGTCGATGGCCACGATATCCAGTCTCTGACCTATGCGTTCAGCAATGCGCTTTTGATCGCCTAACTTCAGTTGGTAGTAACCAGAATGGGCTGACAGGCCGCGTATGGATTGATCCAGAAACATCGGCCAGTTCACGATCGGATCCGCCATCACGGCCTCATCTTCGCCTGAAATCCACCTCATACCGGATTGATCACGGACCACTTCACTGCGCGGCCCGGAGACCGAAGACAAACGCTCCCTGGATCCGTTTTCATCAATCACATGAGTGATCCGCATGGTTTCCATGCGCCCACCTGCAATATAAATAAAGGTGCCCTGGTAACTCATCTGGTTCATGGCAGCGCCCATGCGCTCCAGCCAATGTTGCGGATCATCACCGGCGATTGTCTGCAGGGAGAGCCCCAACAGCAGCACAGCGCTAGCGCAAAAAGCCAGGAGTTTCATTACTGAGCCGATTCAGCTTCCTGGATGGTTGCCACTACCTCGGGGTTATCTGCCTGCAAGGCGTTATCACTGGTTACCAAAATGGGTACCAACGCCACAAAGCCCTGGCCGGCACCATCGCCGGTTACCTGGTAATGACGCAGCAGGTATGCCTTGGCTTTTTCCTGCTCGGATGCACGCTGACCCGCCAGGTTGACCGGCTGACTGTCCGGCATGAGGTTGCCCATATTCGGGCTGACAAATGGCACAGCCTGAGCAGCCAATGGCGTCGCTTGCGGCCCGCTATCCGGTCCGGCTTGTTGACCACTCCCCACCGACAGAATGGCGAGCAGGGCTACGGAGGCGGCGATGGCGGCACCTGCCATGGGTTTGATCCAGCCCAACGGCGATTTGTTGTCAGCTTCCTGCAAGTCTTCCTGGTCTATGGCCTGGCGTACACGGGAGCAAAAGTCGTCGTGCACCAGATGCGCATCCTGCTGATGCAGGCAATCGCGAATCATGTGATAGCGATTCCAGGTTGACCTTAAATCATCATCATTGGCCAAACGGCGCACCAAAAAACTACCGGCGGATTTATCCACCTCACCATCCATAAAAGATGAAAGATTTTCTCTTGAGTCATTTGTCATATCAGTTGGATTCATGTTTGCTGTGTCCTGCCCTTTTGGACGGTTCTGTATCAATGGCTTTCAATCAATGGCCTCAATTGGCTGTCTATGGCCTCACGCGCTCTGAATATTCTCGATCTGACGGTACCGATGGGACATTCCATGGTGGTAGCTATCTCCTCATAACTCATGCCTTCCATTTCACGCAACATGATGGCGGTGCGCAAATCTTCCGGTAACTCAGCAATTGAGTCGTATACCGTGCGTCTGATTTCTTCCTTTAACAACTCGTTTTCCGGAGTGCCTTTCTCTTTCAGGCGACTGTCAAAATCATATTGCTCAGCATCTGCTGCATCGATGTCTGATAAAGGCGGCCTGCGTTTCTGCGCCACCAGCCAGTTTTTTGCTGTGTTGATGGAGATTCGATACAGCCAGGTATAGAACGCACTGTCGCCACGAAAATTCTTTATGGCACGATAAGCCTTGATGAACGACTCCTGTGCCACATCCTGCGCTTCGTGGGGATCTGACACATAACGTCGCACCAGGTTCACAATGCGATGTTGATATTTACTGATGAGCAGGTCAAAGGCATGTTTGTCACCTTTCTGTACCCGCTCAACCAACAACTGGTCTACTTGTGCTTCGCTCATGCGTGCACGCTCCACTTCTTCCTCTGGCACCGCGACCGCTATAACTGACACCAGCTTGTTAGCCTGAGGTATCAGTGCGGCAATGCCAGAACCTGGTTCATTATTGTGAGTTTTTATCGCTGCCTTCATGGCTGCTTGACTCCCTCGGTTGAGCATATCATGCACTGGGTTGTGGGCTGTTACTTCCATCAGGACCAGAGGCCTGTTCCGCAGGGTATGACCGGCCTCTGTCGTATGAGTTCCCTGCAACAGTTTAATGGCGAAAAGTTGGAAAGTACTAAAGGTGCATGCCTGGCGGGGCGGTGCGATAATGCCCAGCTAAGTGCATCTAAACTGCCATCTTTCGATGATTTCGGAGCGTTATCAGCATGAATCCTCTCAATACCCTGGGTATCAGGGCCAACAATCCCGGTGCCTGTTTTGGCTTTGACCAATGGTCAGGCGCTACCGACCAGGGTGAAATTCACTCCATCAATCCGGCCAGTGGCGAATTAATTGCCAGCGTTTACGGCGCATCTGAAGCGGATTACGAAAAGATCATCAGCCGTGCAGAGGAAGTGTTCAAGGAGTGGCGCATGCTGCCGGCACCCCGCCGCGGTGAAGCCGTGCGACTGTGCACCGACGCTTTTCGTAAGCACAAAGACGCACTGGGCAGCCTGGTCAGCCTGGAGATGGGCAAGATCAAACCCGAGGGTGATGGCGAAGTTCAGGAAATGATCGACATTGGCGACTTTGCCATTGGCCAATCGCGCATGCTTTACGGCAATACCATGCATTCGGAACGCCCGCTGCATCGCATGTACGAACAATGGCATCCCTATGGCGTGGTCGGCATTATCTCTGCCTTCAATTTTCCGGTTGCGGTGTGGGCCTGGAATGCGTTCATCGCTGCCATCTGCGGCAATGTGTCGGTGTGGAAGCCGTCACCGAAAGGTGCGCTGTGCTGCCTGGCCGTGCAGAACATCTGCAACGAAGCATTACAGGAAGGAGGCTTTCCGCCCATTTTCCTGAGCTTTATGGAACCGGGCCATGCATTGGCCGAGCGTTTTGTCGATGACCCGCGGGTACAACTGGTGTCCTTTACCGGTTCAACAGCAGTCGGTCGCCAGGTGGGTGCACGGGTAGCGGCCCGCATGGGGCGCAGCCTGCTGGAACTGGGTGGCAACAACGCCATCATTGTTGATCAAACCGCCGACCTGAAGCTGGCCATACCCGGCATCGTATTCGGCGCAGTCGGCACCGCTGGACAACGCTGCACCACCACCCGACGCCTGTTTGTCCATGAATCACTGCTGAAATCGGTAATAGAAACCCTGACTTCGGCCTACCAGCAGGTGCGTATCGGCGATCCCCTGGATAACAAAACCCTGATGGGCCCGTTGACCGATGAAGCCAGCGTGAAGCGCTTTGAGCAGGCCGTGGCTGCTGCTCAGCAACAAGGCGGCAAAGTGCTAACTGGCGGTAAGCGCATCGATCGCCCGGGGTTCTTTGTAGAACCCACCATCATTCAGGCCGAAAATGACTATGCTGTGGTTCAGAGTGAAACCTTTGCACCCATCCTCTACCTGATTCCCTTCACCGACCTGAATCAGGCCATCGCCATGCAGAATGACGTACCGCAAGGCCTGTCATCCTCCATCTTCACCACCGATATGCGCAATGCCGAGCTGTTTTTGTCGGCTTCAGGCTCGGACTGCGGCATCGCCAACGTCAACATTGGCACTTCCGGTGCTGAAATTGGTGGAGCTTTTGGCGGTGAAAAGGAAACTGGCGGCGGGCGTGAGTCCGGCTCAGACAGTTGGAAAGCCTATATGCGCCGTCAAACCAACACCATCAACTGGGGCAAGACTTTACCATTGGCTCAGGGCATCAAGTTCGATCTCTGATTGGAGATCAACCTGGAGCGGTAACGATGTTTTATGAGTTGGCCAAGAAAGCGCTGTTTGCCAGTGACCCGGAAACCGCTCATTACCTGAGCATGGAAAGCCTGCGGCGAGCGCATCAGCTCGGTGCAACCCGTTTGTTATGCACCCACCGGGACATCCCGCTGAAGTGCATGGGCTTGAACTTCGGTAACCCGGTGGGCATAGCCCCTGGCCTCGATAAGAACGCTGATTACTTCGAGGCACTGGGAGCGTTGGGTTTTGGTTTTATTGAAGTGGGTACCATTACCCCCAAGCCCCAGGCTGGCAATCCCAAACCACGGGTGTTCCGCCTGCCGCAAGCACAAGCCCTGATCAATCGGCTGGGTTTCAATAATAAAGGCGTGGATCACCTGGTTGCGCAAGTTCGCAAACGCAAATACGACGGCGTACTGGGCATCAATATCGGCAAGAATGCCACCACGCCGATTGCGCAAGCTGCAGATGATTATTTGCATTGCTTACAGCAGGTCTACCCTTATGCAGACTATGTCACCGTAAATATCTCTTCGCCGAATACGCAGAACTTGCGTGAGCTGCAGGCCGAGGACAGCCTCAATCAACTGTTATCGCAACTGGCCGTTGAGCGCAACAAGCTGCAAAAGACTCATGGCCGCCGTGTGCCGATGGCCGTCAAGATTGCACCCGACCTGGATCATGCCGGACTGGAAGCAGTAGCGCGCGCCATCAGCCTGCACGACATTGAAGCAGTCATCGCGAGCAACACCACCACCAGTCGACCCTGGGTTGAAGGACTGCCGCATGCAGCAGAGGCCGGCGGTCTTTCCGGCGCACCACTGAAAGCGCTGGCGGATCAAACACTGGTCGAACTGCGCGAGCTATTGCCGAATTCCGTGGACCTGATTGGCGTGGGTGGCATCTGCTCAGGCCAGGATGCAGTCGACAAGCTGGACATGGGCGCCAGCCTGGTCCAGTTTTACACCGGCATGATCTATCGTGGCCCGGCCCTGCTGGCCGAATGTCTGCAAGCCATAGCCGAGCGAAAAGTCGCCTGATGTGGTCAAGCATTACTGTTACTAATCAAGCAGGCCTCTTGCGCCTGGCGATACTGTTGCGATGAAGATTCAACAACAGGCCGACCTCTCGTTATTGAATACCTTTGGTGTTGGCGGCACTGCCCGCCAATTATTCGAAGTGGAAAACCAACAGGACATGCTGGCGCTCCCTGCTCTAAAATCGCAACAGGACCTGGTTCTGGGCGGTGGCAGCAACATCCTGTTGGTAAACGATGTTCCAGGCAAAGTTGTGCTCAATCGCATACTCGGAATCGACCTGATCGACGCGAACGGAGACAGCGTTTTGATTGAAGTGGGCGCCGGGGAAAATTGGCACTCGCTGGTTTGTTATGCACTGCAACAAGGCTGGTATGGACTGGAAAACCTGGCGCTGATCCCTGGTCTGGCCGGTGGCGCGCCGATTCAGAATATCGGCGCTTATGGAGTTGAGTTGGCTGAGGTGCTCGAATCAGTCACGGCCTGGGACTGGCTTCAATCCGGTTGGGTGGTGTTTCAAAACGAACAATGCGAACTCGGTTACCGTGACAGTATTTTCAAGCGTGAGCCACGTGATCGCTATTTCATCACCTCGATGCGAATGCGCCTCAAGCGCGATTTTGAACCCCGGCTGCACTATGCCGGATTGCGTGAAGCCCTGGCTGGCAAATCACCCAACGCACAGAATGTATTCGACACCGTAGTCGCATTGCGCCAGCAGAAATTGCCTGACCCAACTGTGGTGGGCAATGCCGGCAGCTTTTTCAAAAATCCGGTGCTTTCTGAGCACGAAGCAGAAGCCTTGCTGGACCGCCACCCCGCGCTACCTCATTGGGTGCTGACGAATGGGCAAATAAAGCTCTCTGCTGCAGCCATGATCCAGGCGGCTGGGATGAAAGGCCAGCAACAAGGCGCAGCGGCTGTCTCCAGCCAACATGCTTTGGTGTTGATCAACCAGGGTGGTGCCAGTGGTGCGGACTTGTGGCAATTGGCCCAGCAGGTGCAAACGCGCGTATACCAGAAATTCGGCCTGCGTCTGGATCCCGAGCCGAGAATCTATCTCAATCCGCGCAAGCATTAGTGCAGCTTGCAGGCACGGTATTGAAGCATTATGGTTCCGGCAGCCGACAAGGCTGTTCAGCCAATAATCCCGATTTTCCATTACAGGAGTCAGTATGAAATCCCTATTTCCATTTAGTCTTCCAGCCTGCAGGCTGCTGATACTCCTGCTGATCCTGTTACTGGCAGCCTGCGGCAAGGATGAGCCAGGCACCGAGGCCAAATCCCCTTCAGTTGCATCCAGTTCGCCTGCAGATGCCATTGCATTTATCCCCAGCATTGATCCAGACCAATTGATGGCCACCATCAGCGAACTGGCTTCAGACCGGTTTGGCGGCCGTGAGCCCATGTCGGAAGGCGAAACCCTGACCCTGGAACTTATCGAAAACCGCTTCCGCGAATTGGGACTACAACCGCTGTTTGATGATGCGTACCGGCAAGCCGTAGACCTGGTTTCCATAGAAGCTGATCCGGCCAGTGCTCGCATGAGTTTTCATCTGCAGGACAACGATCGCCTGGTTACGCTTGGCGATGAAATGATCTTGGGCACTCGGCGCGTGGCCGAAGAATCGAGCGTAGAAAACAGTGAAGTGGTTTTTGTGGGTTACGGCATCGTCGCTCCAGAATACGGCTGGAACGACTACGCTGATGTAAACGTGCAGGGCAAAACGGTATTGATACTGGTTAACGATCCCGGCTTTGCCACACAAAACCCCGCCTTGTTCAAAGGCAACACAATGACCTATTACGGCCGCTGGACTTACAAATACGAAGAAGCCGCGCGGCAAGGTGCGGCGGCGGCCCTGATCATCCATGATACCGAACCTGCGGCCTACGGCTGGGACGTGGTGCGCAACAGCGCTACCGGGCCACAATTTCACCTCGACCGGGAAAATAACAATATGGACCGGGCACCGATCGAATCCTGGATACAACGCTCGGTGGCAGAAGAAATCGTTGCCGCCGATGGCTTGGACCTGGACAGCCTGATGGCGCAAGCGCAATCGGCAGAATTCAAAGCCGTTGCATTGAGCAGCACCATGGATGCCAGCGTGCAGAACAAGACCATCAAGCGCCAGTCCTACAATGTCGGAGCCATGCTGCCAGGCCATTCACGTTCGGACGAAGCTTTTATCTACATGGCGCATTGGGATCATATTGGCACCAACCCCAATGCAGCACCGGGCGAAGATGCCATTTACAACGGCGCGATCGACAATGCCTCGGGAATAGCTGCCTTGTTGGCTTTGGCAGACGCCTTCAGCCAGATGCCGCAGGCACCGGCCCGCAGTGTGGCCTTTCTGGCGGTAACCGCCGAAGAATCCGGTTTGCTGGGCTCGGCCTGGTATGCCGAACATCCCGCCATACCGCTCACCCAAACCGTTGCTGGCGTGAACATGGACGCCCTGGGCGTTTACGGCCCCACCAAAGACATCGTGGTGGTTGGCTATGGCAGCTCAGAGCTGGAAGACATTTTGATCCAGGCCGCTGGAAGCCAGGAGCGCTATGTTAAAGCAGAGGAGCACCCGGAACGCGGCAGCTATTACCGCTCTGATCATTTCAATTTCGCCAAAAAAGGCGTGCCCATGCTGTACGCCAAGTCGGGTTCAGATCATGTAGAAAAAGGCCCGGAATATCTCAAGGAAAAAGGCGACTACTACCTGAAAAACCGCTATCACTCACCTGCTGACGAGGTCGGGGATGACTGGGACTTACGTGGCCTGGCGCAGGACGTGGTGCTGTACTTTACGGTTGGCGAGCGAATCGCCAACAGTCCAGACTGGCCTGAGTGGTACGAGGGCAACGAGTTTCGTGCGATCCGTGATCAGTCACGATCTTCTGACTAAGTTTAAGGCTGACGGCACCTCGAAGCGGGAACAGTTTCCCGGCTGCTGCGCTGTCCCAGGGTGAAGCCTGGGATACCCTCGATCGGAACCCGATTGTCGGAACTGCACCGGATGACCGTCCTGACCATTCGGCGCTCGATTTTCATCCTGAAAATCGTTCCGATCGGATTCCTTCACTCGGCAGCTTGCTTGATGCCTGGGAAACTGTTCCCGCTGCGAGTTGCCAGGTTAGTGTGAATTTTGCTCAGAAAGCATTAATGCCGGTCAACTCACGGCCAATCACCAACTGGTGCACGGTTTCGGTACCTTCGTATGTGATCACACTTTCCAGGTTGAGCATATGCCGAATCGCCTGGTATTCCGTGGTGATACCAGCCCCGCCCAGAATATCGCGGCAATCACGCGCAATGTCCAAAGCCATGCGTACATTATTCCACTTGGCCAGACTGACCTGGGTGGGCTGCATTTTGCCGGCATCTTTAAGACGGCCCAGTTGCAATGCGATCAATTGCGCACCGGTGATACGACGCGCCATGTCTGCCAGACGAATTTGAATGGCTTGATTGGCAGCGAGAGGACGATCAAAAAGAATGCGATCTGAGGTGTATTTCACCACTTCATCCAGACAGGCAATCGCCGCACCAATCGGGCCCCAGGTGATGCCAAAACGCGCCTGGGTCAAGCAGCCCAACGGGCCTTTCAGGCCCACTACATTGGGCAGGCGATTGGCATCCGGCACCCGCACATTGTCAAAATAAAGCTCTGAAGTAACTGACGCCCGCAAGGACATCTTGGACTTGATCTTCCTGGCCTCAAACCCAGCCATGCCCTTTTCCATCACAAAACCCATGATGCCATCTTCGGTACGGGCCCAGACGATAGCGATATCAGCGAGATTGCCATTGGTAATCCACATTTTGGAACCATTGATGACCCAATCATCACCATCGCGCTTGGCATGGGTTTTCATATTGGCCGGGTCGGAGCCGCCCTGCGATTCGGTCAGGCCGAAACAGCCGATAATTTCGCCCTTGGCCATACCCGGCAACCAGCGATCTTTTTGTTCGTACGAGCCATAAGCGTAAATCGGGTACATGCACAGACTGGACTGCACCGATACAAAACTGCGTAGGCCAGAATCACAACGTTCCAGTTCCTGGCAGATCAAGCCATAGGAAACCGCATTCAAACCAGCGCAACCGTAGCCCTCCAGGCTGGAACCCAGCAGCCCCAGGTCGGCTATTTCACTGACCAACTCAGCCGGGAAGGTGGCGTTGTCAAAATGCTCTGCGATGATGGGCATGGCACGTTCATCTACAAAACGGGCAACGCTGTCGCGGATCATTTTCTCTTCTTCAGTGAGCAATGAATCAACATCGTACAGGTCGTAGGGGTTCAATTTGGCCATCAAAAAACTCCAAGGTATAAAGTGCGGGCCAGCACACCAGGCCAGTGTCCGCATCAAGGTAAGGAAATTATTTAAGGTATAAAATATCTCACATTCTAAGGGTGAGTACGAGTGATGTCATCTGTTACCGTATCCTCAGCATCTTCTTCATTGGCCACACCACTGGGCACATGCGCTGCCGCGACGTGAACCTTGGCCGAATCGATATGCACCTGCTGGTCATCAAAGAAAATATCGGCACCAAATATCTTCAGGAACTCGCCCTTGGAACGCCCACCCAGAAACAATGCTTCATCAATACGAATACCCCAATTGCGCAACGTCAGCACCACGCGTTTATGCGCGGGAGCCGAGCGTGCTGTAACCAGGGCAGTGCGGATAGGATTGTTTTCGATCGGATAGGAAGCCTGAATGCGGTGCAAAGCTTCCAATACCGGCCGAAATGGTCCGCCGGACAAAGGTTGTAGGGCCGCTTCACGCTCGGAGGCCGAAAAGGCTTCCAGCCCATGACGTTGGTAGATGCGCTCTGCCTCATCACCAAACACCACGGCATCGCCGTCAAAAGCAATACGTAGTTGACCCAGACCTTCACCCGCTGCCTTGCCCGGCAATATGGTGGCGGCTGCATAACCTTCGGTCAGTGCCTTACGCACATCCGTTGCGTTGGTGGATAAAAGCAATTGGGCGCCATAGGCCGACATGTACCGATAGGGGCTGGCGCCATTGGTAAAAGCGGCGCGTTCGATATTCAGGCCGTAATGCTCAATGGCGTTGAATATCCGCAGGCCGGTATCGGCACTGTTGCGCGACAGCAGGATGACTTCTACGGCTGGATGGTCGACAGCGGTCTGGTTCAACGCCAACAGTTTGCGCACCAGCGGAAAGGCCATGCCCGGCCGCAGGATTTCATCCTCCAAACCGAGTTGGTAATCGGCATAGGCTGCCAGTCCGCGACGCTCAAAAATCGAGTGACTGTCTGACAGGTCAAACAGGGCTCGCGAAGAAATCGCGATCACCAGGCTTTCCTGGCTGTGTTGCTGATTTTCCGTTTTCAGAGGTGATGCTTCCATTGCATTAGCATAACAGCGCGCTGATCAATCCATGATAATCCTGTCAGCCAAGGAGGTTCTGACCAGATGTTGATTGATAAATTGCTTGAAACCCGCCTGCACGCCCACCACCTGTCGGTAAAAGTGCGGCGTTTTGGCTTCGACCCACTCAAGTTGGTAAATCATCCGTAGCATCATCCACACCCCTTCAAGCTGCTTGACCGCTTCCACTGCACGCAACAAATCAGCCTGGCTGGCCAGCGCTGAAAACGGCTGCAGATAGGATTCGATCACCCGCTGATACAGCTCATCATTAATGCTCATGGTGCCCGCGAACCCGCCGTTGCCCAAGGTCGCCCGGTGGTCCTGAAACACCAGACTCAGCACCAGGAACGGATGCGAAATCACCGTACCACTCCAATCCAGCAGGAGATGGCGACCTTCGGAAACCGTCATGTTGTCATTGCGGAAGTCGGTATGTACCAGCGTCAAAGGCAGGCCAATCTCAGCCAGCACACTGCATCCTTCGCCTATAGGCTGCAAAGCTTCCAACAGTGCTGACCACTGCTGATCCGTCAATCCACCACCACCTTCCTGTAAAACAGGCCGGTACTGTTCAGGTTGTTGACTGAATTGTGCCAAATTTTCCAGAGTGACTGGGCGACAACCCAAGGCCTGCCATTTATCCAGACTGTCATGACTTGCCAACTGCAACTGAGCAACCGAATGGGCAAAAGCGGGCAGTTCCTCAAGGTCTGACCTGATGCTCTGTTCGCGAAAATCGCGATTCAGCATCCAATTTCGTTTGGCGTCAATGGCCAGCGGTTGGGCAACCGTTTGCGGCCAAAGGCTGGCCAACGCGGCGGTCAATGCAGCTTCGCCTGGCGCGGCTTCATATCCCGCCTTGAAGTAGACCCAGCCCTGGTTGGTAGGCACCCGCAACAGACAGGATGAAGTCCAGCCCTGACGAAACTGTTCCACCGAACCGGTGACCTGGATAGCCAGGCTATCCAACTGAAACTGGATCCAGTGATCGGCATGATTAAACCAGCCGGGTTGATGAAAGGGTGGCCGCCTTACGGGTGGCTGTCCAGCATCCTGCTCTGCAAACCAGAGTTCAAACGGATCGGGAACATCGCCCAGTGGAGTTCGCGTGCGCATGTATTCGGCCTTATCTACCCAAACCGCCGCAAGTTTTTTCGAGGGCTGGGTGGAGGCCAATTCCATCTCGATGCAGTGATAGTTTGGCAACCGCACGATCGGACGCAGCACTCTGGTTTTCAAACCGTATTTGGCCAGCATGCCCTTATTGAGCATATTGGCTTTGTACTCAATAGGCCCCTGCGGAAACGACAAGGTTGGTGGCGCCCAGCTTTCCTCATGCTTGACCACCAGGAACTTGGCTTTATCGGGGTGGCGTACCAGGCAATGACAGGTGTCGGTAATCGGATTGGGCATAAATCTGTTCTACTTTAAAAGGAATTGATGAACAACTCGTTTTCGGTAAGGTTTTCGAGCCAACTGATTTAGAGAAACTGCTCATTCAGAATTCTGTCTTCCAGAGAATGATCTGGATCGAACATCAGTTTGAGCCGAATGGTTTTCTCTTCATAAACATCTACTGCCAATACGTTGCGGACTTCCTGCGCATCCGCGGTTGCACTGACTGGCCGCTTGTAGTGATCCAGCACTTCGAACCGTATCCGTGCCGAGCCCGGCAATACGGCACCACGCCAACGGCGCGGTCGAAAGGGTGAAATGGGTGTCAGTGCCAAGGCCTGGGTGCCCAAAGGCAGAATGGGGCCTTGGGCAGACAGGTTATACGCGGTACTGCCGGCTGCAGTCGCAACCAATACACCGTCGCAAACCAGTTCCTCCACCTTGACTGTACCATTCACCAGGATGCGGATATGCGCTGCCTGATTCATCTGCCGTAACAGCGAGACTTCATTGATGGCAAGTGCTTTTACCTGGCCGCCCGCCTCAGTTGCCACCTCCATGCACAAGGGCGCCAATGACACGGTATTGGCGGCGGCCAACCTTTTTGACAAACCGGTTTCCCGATAGCGATTCATCAGGAAGCCGACATTGCCCAACTTCATGCCATAAACGGGTAAGTCTGCCGACAGTAACCGGTGCAAAGTACGCAACATAAAACCGTCGCCACCCAAGGCGACAATGACTTTCGCATCAGACAACTCGCACTGACCATAGCGCTGGCTCAAGGTCTTCAATGCCTGCTGTGCAGCTTCAGACGGACCGGCAATAAAATGTACTTTCAAGTTGGTCATCAGCTCGCTATTGGCCCCGTCGCGTAACGCGAACCTGATCAGGCTGCACTGTCTGATTCCAACATTTGTCCCAGCGAGCGCACCGCAACCGATAAAGTGGCGTAATCCATTTCCGGCAAAGCAGCCATTTCCTTCATAAAGCTGATGACCGGATTGACTCTGGATTGGTGCTTGCTGATCCAATTGCTGACCGCATCTTTGCTGCGACCGGATTCGCGCAGAATGGTGTCCACCAACTGGTTATGATGGGAAAACAACTCATCGCGCAGGATGGCCCGGGCGTGAGCGTGCCACTGCCCCTTGACCGGCAGACTCTCCAATTGCTCGCGCAACCATTTCAAATGCAGCAATTCTCCCAGCCGGAAATAGACCTCTGCCACATCCTGAACCGCCAACTTGCGTTGAGCCGCAGTTTCCACCACATCCAAAGCGGGCAGGATGAACTCCAACAAGGCAATGCGACTGGCCAACTGTTCAGGCAGGCCGGCTTCGAGGCAGGATTGTCGCTTCAGCTCCATCGCTCCGCTATCAGTTGGCGACAGAATTGAATGGATGGATTTTTCCATGGCTTTCAGGCCTGGCGACCAGCGTTCCACCATCTCTTGCACATCCAGCCGACCACCGCGGCGTATCAACACCCAGCGCGTAGCCTGGCGCAAAACATTCCACATGGTCAGCAAAGCGTGAGTCTGCTCCTCGGCTGGGACCATGTTATCCAGTGACTCAACTTCCGCCCAGAACTCCCGCGCATTGAAAATTTCGCGCGCAATGGTGAAGGCCTTGGCCACTCCTGCTGGCGTGGCGCTGGTATCTTCCTGCATGCGCAGACTGAAACTCACGCCCATTCGATTCACCATGCTGTTGGTCACTTGCGTGGCAATGATCTCCCGCCGCAAACGATGCTCTTCCATGGTGTCGGCAAAACGCTTTTGTAATGGCAGCGGGAAATAGCGGATCAGCTCGCGAGACCAATAGGCGTCTTCATGCAGATCAGATGCCAGTAATTGCTGATAGACCACGATTTTGCTGTAGGACAGCAGCACTGAAAGCTCCGGACGCGTTAAGCCCTCACCGCGGGTGCGACGTTCGGTCAGTTGTTCGTCTTCGGGCAGAAACTCCAGTTGGCGATTCAAAATGCCCCGTCCTTCCATTACCGCGACGAAATGCTGCTTGGACCCCATGCGCGGACCTTTCATGGTTTCCATCATGGATATGGCCTGGGTCTGCAGATAGTTGCTGCGCACAACCAGAGCAGCCACTTCTTCGGTCATGGATGCCAGCAAGGCGGGCCGGTCTTTCTCTTTCAGCTTGCCAGAGCGAATGGCCTGTGCCAGCAGGATCTTGATATTCACTTCATGATCGGAAGTGTCCACACCGGCGGAGTTGTCGATAAAGTCGGTGTTGATCCGGCCCCCTGCCATGGCATATTCAATCCGACCCCGCTGGGTACAACCCAGGTTGCCACCCTCACCTACCACCCGACAGCGCAGCTCGTTGCCATTTACGCGCACGGTATTGTTTGCCATGTCACCCACATCGGCATTACTTTCCTTGCTCGACTTCACGTAGGTGCCAATACCACCATTCCACAATAGGTCAACCGGAGCCTGTAACAGATGCTTGATCAAATCGTGCGGTGGCATTTGTGTTTCTTCCAGTTCCAGCCAGGCACGAACTTCCTGGCTCAGCGGAATGGTTTTGTCCAAACGGGAAAACACCCCCCCGCCTGTGGATATTCTGTCCAGGTTGTAATCATCCCAGCCGGAGCGTGGCTTTTTGAACAAACGCTGCCGCTCGGTAAAACTGCTTTTGGGATCCGGCTTCGGGTCGAGAAAAATATGCAGGTGATTAAAGGCTGCCTTGAGGCAGGTTTTTCTGGACAAGAGCATGCCGTTACCGAATACGTCACCACTCATGTCACCGATGCCGACCACACTGAAGAGCTGTTTCTGGATATCCATGCCCAGTTCACGAAAATGCCGTTTCACGCCTTCCCAGGCACCCTTGGCCGTAATGCCCATGGCCTTGTGGTCATAGCCCACCGAACCACCGGAGGCGAACGCATCACCCAGCCAGAAGCCGCGCTGCAGCGAGATGCCATTGGCGGTATCGGAAAAAGTGGCTGTACCCTTGTCTGCCGCGACCACCAGATAAGGGTCATCCTCATCGCGCCGCACCACCTTGTCAGGGTGCAGAACCTCGTCTTCACTCAGGTTATCTGTAATGTCCAATAAGGCATTGATAAATCTCTTATAACAATGCACACCTTCCTGCTGAAGAGCTTCCCGGCCTCCTTGCGTTGGTGGACGCTTAAGAACAAAGCCACCCTTGGCCCCAACCGGCACGATCATGGTGTTTTTGACATTCTGGGCTTTCATCAGGCCCAACACTTCCGTGCGAAAATCTTCGCGCCGGTCCGACCAGCGCAGGCCGCCGCGAGCGATCGCTCCGCCACGTAAATGAATACCCTCAAAACGCGGCGAATAGACCCAGATTTCCCGGTAAGGCCTGGGTAGGGGCATGTCGGCTACTTTGCCCGACTCGATCTTGAAACTGATGTAATCGCCTATTTCACCTTTGTCATCGCAGCGGAAATAGCTGGTGCGCAAAGTGGCGCGCATGATGTCGTAGAAGGAATAAAGTATACGGTCTTCATCCAGGCTGGAAACTGAAGTCAAGGCGCGCTGAAATGCCTGGCGTAAGGCCTGAACCTGGCTCTCACGATCACCGCTCTGGCGGGTGCTATAGACCTCTTCCAGATATTCAGCCAGTACTTCATCCTGACTGAACGGCCCATCCAACAAGGTTTGCATGCTGTGATTGAACTGCTTGGCTGACTGTTGCCGACGATAATCCGACTCATCGTCACGCTCCGGATCAAACATGGCTTCAAACATTTCCACCAACAGGCGGCTCACCAGCGGGAATTTAGCCAGCGTTTCAGCCATGTAGCTTTGCGAGAAATGGGTGCCGATCTGCAGCAAATACTTGCAATAAGCACGAATCACCTTCACCTGTCGCCAATTAAGCTCAGCGGCAATGACCAACTGGTTGAAGCGGTCGCTATCAATTTCCCCACCGATTGCCTGGCGGAAGGCATCCAGAAACAGACTGCGAATCGTCTCCAGGTTCAATTCACGACTAACCACCGGAATCATGTCAAAGTCCTGGATCCACAAGCGGTCACCGTCGGCAAACTCCAGCTCATAAGGCCGTTCGCTGATAATGCTCAAGCCCAGGTTTTCCAAAATGGGCAGCACCATGAACAGAGCAATGGGTTCGTGTTTGCGGAACAACTTGAGTCGGACTATGCCGCCTCGTTGTTTGCGTGGCCGGTACAAGCTCAGGCGCAAATCTTCGCCGCGGTCCAATGCGGCAGCATTTTCCACATCAAATGCGGCCACCCAGGGGGAGACATCTTCCTTGTAGGCTTCAGGAAACGCCGGGCAGAATCGATTGGCCAGCCGGAGGCCCTTCTCTTCACCTTGTTGCTGCAGCAGTATGGTGGTCAGTTCGTCCGCCCAGGAATGCACGGCATCGACGATCTTCTGCTCCAGCAGTGCTACCTCAGGATGCGGCGTTTGACCTTGCTCAGGCCGAATGATCACATGCAGCCGGGCCAGCGCCGATTCCGAAATATTGACCACATAATCCAGCTTTTTGCCTTTCAGCGCCCGCTTCAGAATGGCCTGGATTTTTTCACGATTTTCGGTATTGAAACGCTCTCGCGGGATATACACCAGGCAGGAATAATAGCGCCCATATTGTTCGCGACGTATGAACAGGCGCACTCGACGCCGCTCCTGCAGGTTTAAAATACCCTCGGCAATTTCTGCCAGCTCATCCGCATTGGCCTGAAACAGCTCATCGCGCGGCAGGGTTTCGAAAATGTGCATCAGGGTTTTCCAGGCATGGCTGCCTGGATGCAGGCTGAGTTTGCCAACGGCCTGATTCACCCTGCCCCGCACCAACGGGGTTTCCATCACGCTGAGGCTGTAGGCCGCTGAAGTGAACAAACCGAGAAAACGACGTTCACCTACAATCCGACCACGCTGGTCAAAGCGCAGCACGCCGATGTAGTCCATATAGCCGACGCGATGCACGGTAGACCGGGAATTGGTCTTGGTAATGATCAAGGGAGAGTTGGCGCTGCGAGTGCGCACCTGTTCAGCCAGCGGACTGAGTGGCCGGGAATCTACTGTTTCGTCATCCTCTTCCAGGATGCCAAAGCCGGTGCCTGGAACAATATGCAGTTCATGTCCTTTACCCGCCTTGACCACTGAGTAGTCACGCACACCAAGGAAAATAAAATGATCGTCCACCAACCAGCGCATGAATGCCTGGCATTCCGCCATCACCTCGACGTCAGCCTGGGGCGCCCATTGTGGCATTTCGCTACCAGTGGCTTCAGCCACGCTGATCATGGCTTGCCAGTCCTGCACAGCCAGATTCACGTCATAAATAGTGGCCGCCAATCTGTCCTTGATCTGTTGCAGCACCTTGGCTGAGCTCTGGTAGTTGATCTGGATCTGCATCACCGACTCGGCAATTCCGGCTGCGTCGTGACGCGAGACAATAGCCAATAACTTACCGGTTTTGCTGCGGCGAACTTTTATCACCGGGTGAATAATCAGCCGCACATCCAGACCCATTTCCGCCAGAGCCAGGGTGGCACTATCAACCAGGAAGGGTTTGTCGTCATTAACCATTTCCACAATCGTGTGTTTGCTTTCCCAGCCGTCCCTGGCGAGGCTGGGGTTGTACACCCGCAACAGCGATTCTCCCGGATTGCGGCGCGCCAGGAATTTCAATTGCGCAGCCAACATGACCGCCAGTACCTCGGCGTTGTTGGCGGCCAGCTCAGCCATGGGCACCCGGCGGAAGTAATACTCCGAGTAGGTTCGGCCAAGCTCGGCTGATTTAGCGCCCAGGCGGCTATTGAGCACAGCCGCGACCTGTTCCATAAGCAATTGCTTGTCTTGTTCGGAATTCCTGTTCATGGAATCGCTAATTCCTATCTGAGCCCGGTTTCAAGCCGGCTGATAACTATGCGTTGAATTTCACTGGTGCCTTCGTAAATTTCCGTGATCTTGGCGTCACGGAAGTAACGTTCAATCGGCATTTCCTTACTGAAACCCATGCCGCCGTGTATCTGCACGGCCTGGTGGGAGATGAACATGGCTGCTTCCGACGCGTAAAGCTTGGCCATGCTGGCTTCCAGGGTATAACGGGCACCGCTGGTGACAGCCTGTTGCTTGGCCCACGCGGCCTTCAAGGTGAGTAAGCGAGCGGCTTCAAGGCGGGTTTTCATATCAGCGATTTTGGCTTGCAGCATCTGGAAACTGCCGATTTCCTGACCGAACGCCTTACGCTCCTGCACCCAGGTAACACTGGCCTCGTAGGCCGCCTGCGCAATTCCGACCGCCTGTGCAGCGATGCCGATACGGCCGGCATCCAGCACACCCATGGCCTCTGAAAAGCCCTTACCCTCAGTTCCCAGAAGATTTTCAGCCGGGCATTGATAATCTTCAAATTCAATTTCACAGGTGGCCGAAGCCCGGATTCCCAGCTTGGGCTCAACCTTGCCTCGAACAAAACCATCCAGCTTGGTATCAATCAGGAATGCAGATATGCCTTTGGTATCCTGTGTTGGATCAGTCACCGCAAACAAAACCACGAAATCAGCGACTGGCCCGGAAGTGATCCAGGATTTCTTGCCGTTGATGCGATAAAAAGAGCCATCGGCAGACCGCTCTGCACGGGTGCGCATGTTGGCCGAATCGGAGCCAGACTGTGGTTCGGTAAGCGCATAAGCTCCAACTGCTTCACCGGCAGCTACCGGCCGAAGGAATTTCTGCTTTTGCTCTTCCGTACCATTTTTCAGAATACCATGTGAATACAGCGAGTTGTTAACTGACATAATGGTTCCGTGGGCTGCATCAGCCGCACTGATTTCCGCCAGCGCCAATACATAGCCAATGGCGTCCAGTCCGGCACCACCGTATTGTTCCGGTGTTTCCACCCCCATCAAACCCAGTTCGCCCATCATGCTTACGGTAGCACTGGGAAATTCTCCACTGGCATCAAATTGGGCGGCGATGGGTGCAATCTGTTCGCGGGCAAAGTCTCGCGCCACTGCTTGAATCATGGCTTGTTCTTCGGTCAGTTCAAAATGCATGTCTGGAAATCCTGTCTGGCAATCCTGGACGGACTCGTCTGGGCAGGCAATTATACGTTTTGCCGCCAGCGAGCGGATGAAATCGACTCCGCCTGCTATTGACCTGTAAACGCGCAGCCGATAATCTCTATGTATCTTTAAATCAAGATAGAGAGATATATGGTCGTCAAGGCCTTATCTGGCATGGATTTACAAAGCGCTTCACTGCATTGTCGGTTGTTGGCAGATTCTACACGATTGCGCCTGTTGCTTATCCTGGAGCAGGAGGAATTAAGCGTTGCCGAGTTGGCCGCCATCCTGCAACTGGCACAACCGCGCATTTCAACCCATCTGGCCAAGTTGAAAGAGGCTGGCCTGGTGATCGACCGGCGTGAAGGTGTTTCCGTTTATTACCGCATGTCGGGCAGTTTGCAGAACCAGAGTCTCGAAGCTTTGTGGGCGGTGCTGCGACTGAGCCGGGAAGACCCCCTGGTGCAACAGGACCTGGAGCGAATTTCACCGGTGCTGCGCTCGCGCAGTGGCACCACCTGGGCAGAAAGCGTGGCTGGTGATATGGACCGGCACTATTCCCCCGGGCGCACCTGGGAAGCCACCTCCCGCGCACTGGTCAACCTGCTGTCACCCGGCCGGGTGTTGGATATTGCTTCCGGCGACGGGGTAATGGCTGAGCTTCTGGCGCCACATGCCAGCGCAGTGATTTGTATTGATATCAGTGAAAAAGTCGTGGCAGCGGGCCGCCAACGCCTGGCTGATCGAAGCAATGTCGAATTCAAGACGGGCGATATGCACCAACTGCCCTTCAAGGACAAAAGTTTCGATACGGTTTTGCTGATGCACGCGCTGACTTACACCGACCAGCCTGAACGGGTATTGCGTGAAGCATATCGGGTACTCAAACCCGCTGGCCAACTGTTGGCGGTAACCCTGGCAAAACACCGCCACAAAAAAGCAGTTGAACCCTACAACCATGCCAACCTCGGTTTTGCACCCGAACAATTGCGCAAGCTGGCCGAACAGAGCGGCCTGCAGGTCGAATGCTGTGAGGTGACTGCGCATGAAAAACGCCCGCCTCATTTTGCCGTGCTGACTTTGTCAGCCCAGCACCCCTGACTTTGATGCGTCAACCAACTGACAATCCATGAATATGAGTGCCCGGAACGGCCTGCCCTATCAGAATCCTGAACGGCTGGCGAAGCTGAAAGCTTTACTGCAGCAGCGCATTCTGATCACTGATGGCGCCATGGGCACCATGATTCAGCAGCTTCAACTGAGCGAACAGCAATTTCGTGGAAAGCGCTGCGCACAACATCCTCAATCGCTCAAGGGCAACAACGATTTGTTGTGTCTGACCCAACCTGACTTGATCAGCACGATTCATCACGATTTTCTGGCTGCGGGTGCTGATATTCTGGAAACCAATTCCTTCAATGCGACCACCATATCGCAGCAGGATTACGGCACTGCTGAACTGGCCCGCGAAATCAACTGCGCAAGCGCCCGCCTGGCAGTAGCCGCGGCGCGGGAATTTGAACTGCAGGACCCAGGCAAGCTCAGATTTGTAATGGGCGCCATGGGCCCCACCAATCGCACGGCATCATTGTCACCCGATGTGTTGCGCCCGGAATTCCGCAATATCTGCTTCGAGCAACTCAGCGCTGCCTATGAAGATGCCGCCTACGGCCTGATCGAAGGCGGCTGTGACCTGCTGATCGTCGAAACCGTATTCGACACGCTGAACTGCAAAGCGGCTCTGTTTGGCATTGAAGAGGCCTTTATCCAACTGGGTTATCGGTTGCCGGTGATCATCTCTGGCACCATCATCGATGCCAGCGGGCGCACCCTGTCCGGCCAGACAGTGGAAGCTTTCTGGTATTCCATTCGTCACGCACAACCTTTTGCCGTGGGTTTGAACTGCGCTCTGGGCGCGGTGGAAATCCGCCCCTGGATTCGCAACCTGGCGAACATCGCCGAATGCCCGATCATTCTCTATCCCAATGCCGGCTTGCCCAATGAATTGGGCGACTATGACGATACGCCGGAGCATATGTCGCAGGTGATTGGGCAATTCGCTGACGAGGGTTTGTTGAACATCGTCGGTGGTTGTTGCGGTACGCGACCGGAGCATATCCTGGCCATTGCTCAGGCAGTTGCCAACAAACCGGTGCGCAAACCAGCGCAACCTGACCCGTGGTGCCGATTGGCCGGTCTGGAGCCTCTGGTGCTGCGTCCTGACCTGAATTTCGTCAACGTCGGCGAACGCACCAATGTCACGGGCTCGGCCGTATTTCGCAAACTGATCGAAAAGGATGATTACGCGGCAGCGCTGGAAATCGCCCGACAACAGGTCGAGAACGGCGCGCAGATCATCGATGTCAACATGGACGAGGGCTTGCTGGATGGCCCCGAAGCCATGAGTCATTTCCTCAAGCTGATTGCCTCTGAACCGGACATCTCGCGCGTACCGGTGATGATCGACTCTTCACGTTGGGAAGTGATCGAAGCCGGGCTGCGCTGCCTGCAAGGCAAGGGCATCGTTAATTCCATCAGCATGAAGGAAGGCGAGGAAATTTTTATCCAACAGGCCAGGCTGGTGAGGCGCTATGGCGCGGCAGCCATCGTCATGGCCTTTGATGAAAAAGGCCAGGCCGATACGCTGGAACGTCGCATTGCCATCTGCCAACGGGCCTGGAAAATCCTCACCGAACAGGTGGGTTTTCCGCCCGAAGACATAATTTTTGATCCGAACATTTTTGCCGTAGCCACCGGTATTGCTGAGCACTCCAACTACGGTGTGGACTTTATCGAAGCCACCCGCCAGATCAAGCAGCTTTGCCCCGGGGCCAAGATATCCGGCGGCGTAAGCAATATTTCTTTTTCATTCCGCGGTCAGGACCGCGTGCGCGAAGCCATTCACGCGGTGTTTTTGTACCACGCTGTGCACGCTGGTATGGACATGGGCATTGTCAACGCTGGCCAGTTGGAAGTTTATGATGAAATCGCCCCGGGCCTGCGCGAGGCAGTGGAAGATGTGATCCTCAACCGGCGCGAGGACTCCACCGAGCGTTTGCTGGAAATCGCCCAGCAGTTCCAGGGCGGTGTCAATCGTGAAGTTGATGAAGCGGCCTGGCGCGATGGCTCGGTGCATGAGCGGCTGGTGCACGCTCTGGTGAAAGGAATTACTTCCCATATTGAGCAAGACACCGAAGAGGCACGACGCTCATCACGACGTGCGCTGGACGTGATCGAAGGTCCCTTGATGGCTGGCATGAATGTGGTCGGCGACCTGTTTGGCGACGGCAAGATGTTCCTGCCGCAAGTGGTCAAAAGCGCCCGCGTGATGAAGCAGGCCGTCGCGGTGTTGATTCCGCATATCGAACATGAAAAGAAACTATCCGGCGCACCCGCTGAAGCACAGGCGCATGTGGTTATGGCCACGGTTAAAGGTGATGTGCATGACATTGGCAAGAACATTGTAGCGGTGGTGTTGCGGTGCAATAATTTCCGTGTTACCGACCTGGGCGTGATGGTGCCAGGCGACACCATTCTGGATGCGGCCATCCGCGAAAAAGCAGATATCGTTGGGCTGTCCGGGCTGATCACCCCATCGCTGGACGAAATGCGCCAGGTAGCGGCAGAGATGAACCGTCGCGGCATGACACTGCCGTTAATGATAGGTGGCGCAACTACCTCTCCAGTACATACCGCATTGCGCATTGAACCCGAGTACAGCGCGAACGTGGTATGGGTAAAAGACGCTTCCCGTGCCGTTGGTGTTGCACGGGCTTTGTGCCAAACCGACAGCCGACAGGAATTACTGCAGCAAACCAGCCAGGACTTCGCCACCTTGCGGGAACGGCGGGCGCAAGGCAGTCGCCGTGACCCACCCGTCAGCTTGCCACAGGCCCGCAAAAACAAGCTGGCCATAGACTGGGCCGCAGGCATTCCGAGAAGTCCCAACTGCCCCGGCATCACGGTACTAGCGGATGTACCGCTGGCAGAGCTTATCGACACCATAGACTGGACGCCCTTTTTCCAGACCTGGGAATTGGCTGGCCGTTATCCGCAAATCCTGCAGGATGATGTGGTTGGTGAAGTGGCCAGCAATCTGTTCCGGGATGCACAGGAGATGTTGCAGCGCATTGTGGCTGAAAAGTGGTTGAAGGCTGCAGCCGTGATTGGGCTCTATCCCGCGCGTGCGGTGGGCGACGATGTCCAACTTTTCGATCCGGATGATCCCGATGTCCAGCTTGAAACCCTTAATTTCCTGCGTCAGCAGAAAGCCAAGGCTTCAGGACGTGCCAATTCCTGTTTGGCCGATTTTATTGCACCGGTTTTCATTGATGCGGTTTCCACTGATTCAACTTTCATTGATTCGGCAGAAACCGGATTACAGGATCATATGGGCCTGTTTGCCGTTACCGCGGGTTTGGGCATAGAAACCAAGCTGGCTGAGTTTGAAGCTGCCAATGATGACTACCAATCCATACTGCTGAAAGCCTTGGCAGACCGGTTGGCCGAATCGCTGGCCGAACGAGTGCATCAACTGGTGCGCACCCAGTACTGGGGATACACGGCGGATGAAGGCCTGAACAACGAAGCTCTGATTACTGAGCAGTACCAGGGCATACGTCCAGCGCCGGGTTATCCAGCCTGTCCTGATCACAGCGAGAAAAAGAAGCTGTTCAAATTACTCGATGCCAACGGGCGCATTGGCATGCAACTGACCGATGGCTATGCCATGTATCCTGCGGCCAGCGTCAGTGGTTATTATTTTGCTCATCCCGAGGCTAAATATTTTGTACTGGGACCAGTACAGGAAGATCAATTGTTGGATTATGCTGAGCGCAAACAATGCACGATGCAGGAACTGAAACGTGTTATACCGGCCAACCTGGCTGACTGATCAATCGGCTTGGGGATCGCCCGATTGGTCGTCTAATTCACTTGCCTGATCAATCACTGCAGCACTTGGCTGGCCATTGGCAACTTCACTAGCAGATTTTTCAAAAGCGGCCCAAAGCTCTTCGTCATCGTCAGCACCCGCCAGCAGATCTGGGACATGTGCTGGTGAAAGTTTTCGAACAGCTTCGATATGTTCGCCGGACAGCAGGTGATAACCACCAGCCAGGTAAACCACTCCCAGCTTGCCTTCATTCATCTGCAACAATTGCTCCGCAGTCACGTGAACCTTGCGAATGCGGTCTTTGTACAAGAAATAGCGCGCTTCATCGGCTTCGGCCAGGTTGAGCCGGTGTTGATCGATGATCTGGCGGATTTGTTTGTTCAGCACCGCCCGCTTGCGATCTTCTTCCATCTTGCGCTCACGGGCTTTTTGCTTTTCGGATTTTTCCTCACTTTCACGAATCCGGTAGGCCTGCTCCAGCGAGATATCGTCCGCTGACTTGGCATTTGCAGCAGATTCAGAAACACGCTTTGCAGCCGGATGTGCAGGCTCCGGCTTTTTTGCTGCGCTGCGCTTTTGGAAATGCGGCTTTTGATCGGGCGTTTGTCTGGTCTTTTCCCTGACCTTTCCCCTGACCTTTTCCCTGACCTTTTCTTTAGCCAGGCCCAATGCCATTAACTGGTCTTGTAACGACTTACTCACCCTAATCCTCTTGCAGTTCGTTAACCATCCAGTCGTAGGTGGATTGCAATCCATCAGCCAGCGCTATACTGGCCGACCAGCCCAATGACCGGATCAGAGCCACATCCAGAAGTTTGCGCGGCGTACCATCCGGGCGTGAACTATCGAAGCAGACCTGGCCATTGAATCCTGTCACAAGTGCAATCATCTGTGCCAATTCTGCAATGGCCACATCTTCGCCACAACCCACATTGATATGGGCATTCCTGCCCGGCAGCTGAGACCAGAAATCATCCGGCGCGATGTTCATGACAGCCAGGCAGGCTGCGGCCATATCATCTACGTGTAAAAATTCACGCCTCGGCTTGCCGCTACCCCAAACTCCAACACTGGCATCTCCGTTTCGCGCAGCGCGATAAAAGCGGTGCAACAAAGCGGGCAAAACATGACTGGTTTCCAGGTCAAAATTATCAAACGGCCCATACAGATTGGTCGGCATGACGCTGCGGAAATCGCAGCCATACTGGCGCCGGTAAGATTCACACATTTTCAGACCGGCAATTTTGGCTACCGCATAAGCCTCATTGGTCGGTTCCAGTTCACCCGTTAACAAGGCCGCTTCATGGATGGGCTGATCAGCCAGCCGCGGGTAGATACAGGAACTGCCCAGGAACAGCAGGCGGCCCACGCCACTGCGGTAGGCGGCATCAATGACATGCGTCTGTATCAACAGATTCTCGCGGATGAAATCCGCCGGGAATTCGTTATTTGCCTGTATGCCGCCGACTTTTGCCGCGGCCAGATAAACCTGGTCAATTCGCTCGTCACCGAAAAACTGTTCTACTTCGGACTGGCGTATCAGGTCAAGTTCACTCCGGCCCCGCAAAACAAGTTCGCAGCTACCTGCCCTGACCAAAGCCCGCAGCAAAGCCGAGCCGACCATGCCATGATGACCAGCCACGAATATTCGCGGCATGCCTTCGGGCAATTCATGCAACCTGGGATTCATTTGCCGTGCGCTCAATCCTTGCAGCGGTGTTGTTTGACCAACGCCTCTTCCTGCGCCTGGTTCAAATCCGAAACAGCCATTTCCTGCACCAATTGCTCAAAGGTTGTGCGCGGCTTCCAGCCCAGTTCACGCTCGGCCTTGGAAGCATCGCCCAACAGGGTTTCCACTTCTGCCGGGCGATAATACCTTGGATCTATGCGTACCAGCACATCGCCCTTGCGGCAGAGAAATTCCGCATTGGCACAATCCGTGAGAACTGCATGTTCAGCTGCACCATCACCACGCCACTCCAACACCAGACCCATATGCCGTGCTGTGGCGTTAACAAAGTCACGCACCGATCTTTGCTCACCGGTGGCGATCACATAATCCTCGGGCTGATCCTGCTGCAACATCAACCATTGCGCCTCCACGTAGTCCCGCGCATGGCCCCAATCGCGCCGCGCATCCAGATTGCCGAGGTAAACGCAATCGTCCAAACCAAAAGCGATGCGCGCCAGCCCGCGGGTGATCTTGCGGGTTACAAAAGTCTCGCCACGCAAGGGCGATTCGTGATTAAAAAGAATCCCATTGCAAGCGAACTGGCCATAGGATTCACGATAATTCACCACGATCCAATAGGCATAAAGCTTGGCGACACCATAAGGCGAACGCGGGTAAAACGGTGTGGTTTCCCGCTGCGGGGTTTCCTGCACTTTACCGAATAGCTCAGAAGTTGAAGCCTGGTAAAAACGACAGGAATCCTGCAGGCCCAGGTTGCGAATAGCTTCCAGCAGGCGCAAGGTTCCTACCGCATCCGATTCGGCGGTGTATTCCGGCTCTTCAAACGAAACGGCCACATGGCTCTGCGCCGCCAGATTATAGATCTCGTCCGGCTGCACGGCCTGGATGGTGCGTTGCAGCGATGATCCATCGGTCATATCACCGTAATGCAAGCGCAAACGTGCACCTCTGTCCTGCGGGTCGGCGTAAAGGTGATCGATGCGCTGGGTATTGATCGAAGATGCGCGGCGTTTGATGCCGTGCACCTCGTAGCCCTTGGCTAATAAAAATTCTGCCAGATACGCACCGTCCTGCCCGGTAATGCCTGTGATCAGGGCTTTTTTAGTCAAGCTGTTGTTCCCTTTGTCCATTCAGGCTATTCATTCAGGTTATCTGAGCAGCTTATCTATTCAGGGCCGACCGATAGCGTAATAGGTAAAACCACGGCGACGGACGATGGGCGGTGACCAGATATTGCGACCATCCACCATCACAGGCTGCTGCATGACTTGATGCAACCGATCAAAATCAGGAGCCCAGTAGAGTTTCCATTCGGTCATCAACACCAGTGCATCCGCGTCCTGGGCGGCCAGGTAAGGGTCATCTGCCAGACTAAAGCCGCTGTCCTCTGTGTACATAAGGGCGGCCTCTTCCATCGCTTCCGGGTCATGCGCACACACGCTGGCGCCTTCCGCCAACAAGGCATCGATCAGGTTCAATGCGGGCGCTTCACGCATATCATCGGTATTGGGCTTGAAGGACAAACCCCAAACAGCGATCTTCAAGCCGGCCAGTTCCCCGCCAAAGTGCCGGTCGAGTAGTTCAAACGCCTTGGTTTTCTGCCGGTTATTGACCGCCTCAACGGCGCGTAGTAACTCTGCTTCGTAACCAAATTGCCGAGCTGTGCGCTCCAAAGCGCGCACGTCCTTGGGAAAGCACGAACCGCCATAACCCACACCGGGATAAATAAACGAGTAGCCGATGCGCGGATCCGAGCCCATGCCAATACGCACTTGCTCGATATCCGCACCCACACGTTCGGCCAGGTTGGATAATTCATTCATCAGGCTGATCTTGGTCGCCAGCATGGTATTGGCAGCGTACTTGGTAAGCTCAGAGGAGCGCACATCCATGCACAGCAACTTCTCGTGATTGCGGTTGAACGGCGCATACAACTCGCGTAGCAGTGTTTCAGCTTCCTCCGAATCCGTGCCAATAACGATACGATCCGGTTTCATGAAATCGGCAATGGCCGCACCTTCTTTGAGAAATTCCGGATTGGACGCTACGGTCACTTCAAAACCCATATTCCTTTCCTGTAATGCCCTGTTGGCGGCTTCCCGGACTCTTTCGCAGGTTCCCACCGGTACCGTAGACTTGACCACAATCAGAACCGGTTTCTCGAGACACTGTCCCAAACCTTCGGCCACAGCCAGAACATGGCTGAGATCGGCAGAACCGTCCTCATCGGGCGGAGTACCTACCGCAATAAAAATAACTTCAGCGTCGTGCACGGCTGCTGGCAGGGAGTTGCTGAAAAACAAACGCCCTTGTGCGGCGTTGTCCAGCAACATGGCCTCCAGGCCCGGTTCAAAAATAGGTACGATGCCCTGACGCAGCCGCTCAATACGGCCGCAGTCTATATCCATGCACGTGACGTGGTGTCCCACTTCCGATAGCCCTGCTCCGCTGACCAGCCCAACATAGCCACTACCGATGATCGCTAAACGCATTACTTATTCCTGCTGTCCGATGAGTAATAGCCCTTGAACCAGTGGATGAACTGCTGCATGCCAACGGCCAGGGATGTATTCGAATGATAGCCAAACCGTGTGGCCAATTCGCTGCAATCTGCCCAGGTATTCTGCACATCACCCGGCTGAGCGGGCAGCATTTCCAGTTTGGCCTGCACCCCCAGGCAGTTTTCCAGTTCGGCCAGAAAATCCATCAACTGCACCGGTTGGCTATTGCCTATGTTATAGATTCTAAACGGCGCCAGCGTGACTGCCGGGGAGATTGCCGGGTCACCGTTAGAATCCGGGCCGACAACCGGAGTGGAAGATTTCGCTGGAACGAGTCCCGTTGCCACCGCAATCACGCCGCTCACGATATCGTCAATATAGGTGAAATCACGCTGGTGGTGGCCGAAATTGAAAACACCGATGGTCTCGCCAGCCAGCATTTTCCTGGCAAACATGATCGGCGCCATATCCGGCCGGCCCCATGGGCCATAAACGGTGAAGAACCTCAAACCCGTGGTGGGCAACGCATGCAGATGCGAATAAACATGCGCCATCAACTCGTTGGCGCGTTTGCTGGCCGCATAAATGGACAGGGGATGATCGACCGCATCGTGCTCCGAGAACGGCGTTTTGGCATTGTTACCATACACCGAACTGGAAGAAGCGTAGACCAGGTGCTCAATATTCTGCTGCCGGCAAGCTTCCAGCACATTCATGAAACCGACCAGGTTGGCTGCAACATAATCCATAGGATGATCAATGGAATGCCGGACACCTGCTTGAGCGGCCAGATGTAACAGGCAGCGTGGCTGAACATTCGCTACTAATTGGCTCAGGGCCACACCATCGGTGATGTCCAGCTTTTCAAAGCGAAATCCCGGCTGGCCTGTCAATAAGGCCAGCCGATCAAGCTTCAGTTGCGGGTCGTAATACTGATTGAGATTATCCAGGCCGGTTACCTCATGCCCCATTTGCAGCAGGCGCTGCGCGGTGTGCATGCCGATAAAACCGGCAACTCCGGTCAGCACCAGTTTCATGGCGCTTTTTGCCCGGTGATAAGCTCTAACTCCTAAATATTACTGGCCTTCGATGCCGAGCAATTCAACCTGGAATATCAAGGTTGCATTCGGACCGATGGGGCCACCACCTGCCGGGCCGTAAGCCAAAGCTGGCGGAATGTAAAACATGAACTTGCTGCCCACTGGCATCAGTTGCACACCTTCGGTCCAACCGGGTATCACTTTGTCCAGTTCAAAAGAAATAGGCTCGCCCCTGGCATAGGAGCTGTCGAATTCTTCGCCATTCAGCAAAGTACCTTGATAATGCACTCGTACCTTGTCGGTGGCTTGCGGTTTGGGGCCTGTGCCCAGATCTATGACTTTGTACTGCAAGCCGCTGTCAGTGACCTGTACGCCTTCCTTGACCCGGTTTTCCAAAAGGAATTTATCGCCCTCTGTGGCATTATTGCCAGCAGATGCGGCCATTTCAGCCTCGGCTTCACCACGTTTCTTGGCGATAAAGGCTTCACGTATGGTGGCGGCCTCTTCAGGTGTCAAAGCCGGTGTTTCCCCAGCATAGGTGGTTTGAATGGCGTCAAATAAAGTTTTCAGATCGATATCCGAGCCCTGTTGCTTTAACGAGGCACCGATATCCATACCGATGATGTAGCCCAGTTTTTGAGCTTCGGTATTCAACTCCGTGGCGGCGATTGCGTTGGCAGAAACGCTCACTGCTGCCATTAAGCCCAAAACAGAAAAAATTCTCATGAAATTGCTCCTTGATGATAAATATCCCACTGGCAATAGTTTGAACCTGTCAGCAGGCCGTAACCAGCAGCGGATTTTCCACTGATTCAGCCACATTCGCAAATCAGAGTGAGTAAATGATAAAAAGCTTGCATAAAATACTTGCTTTGGCTTGTTATGGTGTTATACCATACTACCACACTAAATTAAGCCAACATATTCGGAACACACAAGTGAAAAACTTCAAAACCAGAAACAGAATAAAAATCCCCAATCACGTTGCCGTTTTGGCCGCCATCATATTATTGGTCAGCAGTGTGGCAACTCCGACAAGCCAAAGTTCAACAGCAGCGGGCACTAGCTTGACGCAGCAACTGAACGATGCCGTAGTAGAGCCCGCCGTCATCGAGCTGGCCACAGTTGCGGCTACAGTGAGCAAACCCGCGACATTCACCATCAGCTCGCTGATCTTCAGGTTTTAAGCCAAGCCGGTGACTACCCGCTGGAACGATATCGAGCCAATCTACTGGCAGCTCAAAGAACGTACCATTGCCATGATTCTGGATGGGACACTGGCCGAAGGTGATGCCCTGCCCTCTGTTCGGGCCGTGGCTTCTGACCTGCAACTCAACCCCATCACGGTTTCAAAATCTTACCAGGCACTGGTGGATGAAGGACTTGTTGAGAAGCGCCGCGGACTGGGCATGTTCGTTTGCACGGGTGCTTTTGGGCAACTGATTGCAAGTGAACGCAAACGCTTTTTGCAAACAGAATGGCCAGCGACCTTGAAACGAATCCAGCAACTAGACCTGGATGTACAAGCGTTATTGCATGCGGCCGAACCCGGAGGCAAGAAAAAGACATGACAACTGAGGCACCATTCGCTGCGGAGCGCACAGCTTTCGCACCCGTTATTAAAGCCACTGGCCTGACCAAAAGCTATGGCAGGCATCTGGCCGTTGACCACATAGACCTGGAAATTGCTGCGGGCCGTATCGTTGGCCTGATTGGGCCTAATGGCGCCGGCAAAACCACCTTGATGAAGGCCATTCTGGGGCTGGCGAATTGCGCTGGAAAGCTGGAAGTGCTCGGCTTGGATCCAAGAAGCCAACGCTCGCAACTGATGGAAGATGTCTGCTTTATTGCTGATGTAGCCGTGTTGCCGCGCTGGATCCGCGTCAATCAATTGATTGAGTTAACCGGCAAAATACATCCGCGATTTTCCAAACAGCGCTGCCTTGATTACCTGGCCAAGACCAGGATCAATCAGGACAGTAAAGTCAAAACATTATCCAAGGGCATGGTAGCGCAATTGCACCTGTCCCTGGTGATGTCCATAGATGCCAAGTTGCTGGTGCTGGACGAACCTACCCTTGGTCTGGATATTCTCTATCGCAAGGAGTTTTACACCAACCTGTTGAACGACTATTTTGATGATGAGCGCAGTATCATCATCACCACTCACCAGGTAGAAGAAGTGGAGCATATTCTCACCGACCTTATATTTATCAACGACGGCAAGGTTGCACTGAATTGCAGCATGGAAGAAGTGCAACAACGCTACATCGAGTTGATGGTAAAGCCCGATCAGGCTGCCGCTGCACGCGCCTTGGGCCCCATGCGTGAAAGCCAATCCTTCGGGCGGCATATATTCCTGTTTGAAGGGAGCGATCGGAGCCAACTGGCCGAAATGGGCGAAATGCGGACACCGAGTGTCGCCGACCTGTTTGTGGCGATCATGAGCCCGAAAGAAACAACTTCGACCGGAGGCCGGGCATGAACCGTTTATTGGCCTTGATGCAACGTGAGTTCTGGGAAAACAAAGGGGCATTTCGCACCACGCCCATTGTCATTGGCGGAATTCATATCGTGCTGCTATTGATGTCTATTTTTACCACGGCGCATTTTGACAACGAGCTCTACACCTTCCGCGAAGCGGTCCGCATGTTGGCTGCTCAACCGGATTTGTTCCGCTCAGAACATGTCTATGAGATCATGCTGGGCACCTCCTTGTTCTTCACCATCGTGCTGTCGGTGGTGGTGTTCTTCTACCTGCTGGGATCGCTCTACGACGACCGCAAGGATCGCAGCATCCTATTCTGGAAATCGCTGCCAACTTCGGACCGCCTGACCATTCTGTCCAAGCTGCTGACCGCCATGCTCACAGCGCCGCTGTGCTTCTTGATCGTGTTCATCCTCACCCAGGTCGTGGCCACGATTATCGCCGCCATCATGATCATGTCAGTGGGTGAAAACCCCTGGATTCTGTTTATCAGCTCGATGAACCCGATTAAGGTTTGGGCGGTGGTGGGTTTCAGCTACCTGGCCACATCCATTTGGTTCTTGCCGATGTCAGCCTGGCTGATTCTGGTTTCAGCATTTTCGCCCCGCGTCCCTTTGTTGTTTGCGCTGTTGCCACCGCTGGTATTGTCTATTCTGCAAACCTGGATCGACTTCCTGCGCACCTTCACTCTGAACAGCAGCGTGTTTGGCATGATAGGTAAGTGGATAGCCAATAGCCCCACCATACTGACTGCCCAGGTGCAGGACGGGGTGGGCATGCTGGCCCTTGGGTTACCTGGCACTGAACGCTTTGATCGTACCGTGACTGCGGGAAATATCCTCGATCGCTTGTTCTCGGCGGATATGTTGTACGGCTTGATAGTGGCAGCGGTATTTCTGGCAGGTGCCCTGTGGTTCCGGCGCCGAGCAACGGACAGCTAGTACTCTGGCAGTCTGGCCGACGCACTATGGGATCAAGTAAGTAGCAACGAAAGCAGCAGCGCTTTACTCCTTGATACCACCACGGGTCAGTTCCAACGGGTCGAGCAGACGGTCCAGTTCTTGGTCCGACAAATCGGTCATCTCGCGGGCCACATCCTTGATGGGGAGCCCTTGCTTGTAGGCCTGCTTGGCCATGCTCGCTCCCAGCTCATAACCCACCACCGGGTTCAGTGCCGTGACCAGAATCGGGTTACGCTGCAGCGTTTTGCTGATCACATCTTCGCGAACCTTGAAGCCGGCAATGGCCGAGTCGGCTAGCAAACGGCTGGAGCTGGATAGAATTTGCAGGCTTTGCAGCAGGTTCAACGCCACTACCGGTAACATGACATTGAGCTGGAACAGACCAGACTGGCCTGCAATCGTAATCGTGCTGTCGTTGCCGATTACCTGCGCACAGACCATGCAGACCGCTTCCGGAATCACCGGGTTGACCTTGCCCGGCATGATGGACGAACCGGGTTGCAAAGAAGGCAGTTCGATTTCGCATAAACCCGCCAGTGGGCCTGAGTTCATCAGCCGCAGATCATTGGCTATCTTCATCAAGCTACAAGCCAGCGTTTTCAACTGGCCGGATAGCTCGACTGCAGCATCCTGTGAACTAATGCCTTCAAACAAATTTTCAGCCGATTCAAACTTTACACCGGTCAGATCCTGCAAAGCCGCCGCCACTCGTGGTCCAAATTCCGGATGGGCATTAATCCCCGTACCCACCGCGGTGCCACCCTGTGGCAATTGGCGCATACGCTTGAGTGCGCTCTTGATGCGCGTGATGTTGGAGCGAATCTGGCTGGACCAGCAAGACAATTCCTGTGAAAAAGTAACCGGCATGGCGTCCATCAAATGCGTGCGCCCGGTTTTGGCAATGCCGGCCAGTTCTTCAGATTTGATATCCAGCGTTTCTGCCAGGTGTTTCAAGGCTGGGATCAGGTCATGGCTGGCTACCAGACTGGCGCTGACTTGAATGGCAGTCGGTACCACGTCATTTGAGCTCTGGCACATGTTGACGTGGTCGTTGGGATGAATGACCAATGTGTTTGCATGGGAGTTGTGTTGGGCATTTCCATGATTGGCCAGATGGGCAATCACTTCGTTGGCATTCATATTGGAGCTGGTTCCAGACCCGGTCTGGAACACATCAATCGGAAACTGTGCGTCCACTTCACCGGCCGATACCTTCCTGGCAGCAGCTTCAATGGCCAATGCGCGCTCGGTATCCAGCAAACCCAGCTCGCGATTGACCCGCGCTGCCGCTTCCTTGATCAGGCCCAGCGCATGGATGAATTCAGCCGGCATGCTCAAACCGCTGATGGGAAAATTCTGCACAGCACGTTGGGTTTGTGCTCCCCAGAGTGCGCCTGCTGGGACTTTCAATTCGCCCATGCTGTCTTTCTCAATGCGGTACTCTGTACTCATCGACTCAAATCTCCGTAAAGGGTGCTGGCAACTGCAGTTGACTGGAAACCACGTAGTTTAAGACTTGCTGGCCAGCCACGTACACCGCTGATTGCACCCATCCTGATATTAATCCGGATTATTCACCCTATAAATCATGGGCAAGCAATGTAAAATAGCCCGATTGATCAAGCTCTGCGCTAAGGAATATCCCATTGTTGCCACTGAATGAATTAACTGCCCTATCGCCGGTTGACGGGCGCTATGCCAACAAGACTGCCGCATTGCGCGACTATTGCAGCGAATCCGGCCTGGTACAACGCCGTGTCATTGTTGAATTGGGTTGGTTCCAGGCTCTGTGCAGCGAACCGGCAATTACCGAGCTGGCCCCTCTGACGGCTATCGCCAATGATTTTCTCGATCAACTGGCGAAGGATTTCAGCAGTGCCGACGCTCAGGCGGTAAAAGACATCGAAGCAGTAACCAACCACGATGTCAAAGCCGTTGAATACTTTCTCAAGGAAAAGTTTCAACAGTTACCCGAGTTAGCCGAGCGGGCTGAATTCCTGCATTTTGCCTGCACTTCGGAAGACATCAATAATTTGGCTTACGCACTGATGTTGCGTGATGTTTACCAGGATTTGCTGCAGCCGCAGTTGGCCAAGCTGCAAGGCAAGTTACTGAATCTGGCGCATGACTACAGCTCCCAGCCCATGTTGTCGCGCACCCACGGCCAACCGGCCTCACCCACCACGCTGGGCAAGGAGATGGCCAACGTTGCACATCGATTGCAGCGTCAAATGCTGCAACTGTCGCAGCAGGAATACCTCGGAAAAATCAACGGTGCGGTGGGTAATTTCAACGCCCATGTAAGCGCCTATCCTGAAGTGGACTGGCCAGCACTGTCGCAAGGTTTTGTCGAATCACTGGGTTTGCAGTGGAACCCCTACACCACCCAAATCGAACCGCATGACTGGATCGCTGAGCTGTTCCATACCCAGGTACGTATCAACACCCTGTTAATAGATTTTTGTCGCGATACCTGGGGCTATATTTCGCTGGGTTATTTCAAGCAGAAAACCGTAGCTGGTGAAGTGGGCTCTTCCACCATGCCGCACAAGGTCAACCCCATCGATTTTGAAAACGCCGAAGGTAATTTCGGTATTGCCAACGCGCTGCTGGCGCATTTGGCCGAAAAACTGCCGATATCCCGCTGGCAGCGTGACCTGACAGATTCCACCTCTTTACGCTCCATTGGCACGGTGTACGGTCACCAACTGATAGCCTTCGCATCCTTATCGCGAGGTATGGATAAGCTGGAAATCGATGTTGCCCGGTTGGACCAGGACCTGGAGCTGAATTGGGAAGTACTGGCCGAACCGGTGCAAACCATGATGCGCCGCTATGGCCTGGACAACCCGTATGAGCAGTTGAAAGCACTGACCCGTGGCAAACGCATGGGCCGTGAAGAATTTGCCAGCTTGATCCATTCACTGGCTATCCCGGCTGAAGCCCGTGATGCCCTGCTGAGACTTACACCGCAAAACTACAGCGGCCTGGCAGCCAGGCTGGCGCAGGAATTGAAGGAAGCCCAGGAAGTGCAGAAAACATGAACACCCCACCTGCTGGCGTGCCGCTGGGAGGCATGCCAGCAGAGGTCTTCCTGCGTGATTATTGGCAAAAGCAGCCCTGCTTGCTACGCCAGGCTTTTCCCGACTTTGTACCTGCTCTGGATGAAAACGATATTGCCGGTCTGGCTTGCGAAGAATTAAGCGAAGCACGCCTGGTCACAGGCAACTTTGAAAGCGCCAATTGGCGGGTGGAACACGGTCCCTTCGATGAACAGCGGCTCGCTACCCTGCCCGCTAAGGACTGGTGTTTGCTGGTGCAGGATGTGGAAAAGCATTACCCACCATTGCAATCATTGCTGGCACAGTTTGCCTTCCTGCCGAGTTGGCGGCTGGATGACCTGATGGTCAGCGTCAGCGCACCGGGTGGCTCGGTGGGGCCGCATGTCGATCAATACGATGTTTTTCTGCTGCAGGCATCGGGACAGCGACGCTGGCAGTTGGCAGAACAGTTCAACCCCGCATGGCAAGCTGATTGCGACCTGCGTGTGTTGCAGCAGTTCCAGCCTGAGCAGGAATGGTTGCTGCAGCCCGGTGACATGCTTTATCTGCCACCCGGCTTGGCCCATTACGGGCTGGCTCTGGATCTGGGCATGACCTGGTCCATTGGCTTACGCGCACCCAGCCAGGCGGACCTGTTCCAGGCCTTCGGCGACTGGCTGGCCGAGCAACAGGCCGAGCAACATGGCGATGGCAGGCGTTATTCAGATCCGGCTTTGGAAGCGGCCAGTCGGGCAGGTGAAATCGCTCCGGCAGCATTGCGTCAACTGGCCGACTTGTTCGAGGTAGCACGCTCGTCATCAGACGAAAAACAGCCCAATCCAAAACTTGGCAGGAGCGCAATCCTCGGCCTGGCCAGCAACCCGACCAGCGGCTTGATCTGAATGGTTTCCTGGCGTCCTTTATGAGCCGCTACCGACTGGCGCATCAGCCCGCCGCGCCTGACCAGGCTCTAAATCTGTTGCAATTGCAGCAAGCCCAGGCAGCCGGTGCCGGCTTGCAACGCAATCCCTGGACTCGTCTGAATTGGATCGCTGTGGGAGAAAAAGCTCGTCTGTTCGCAGCCGGAGATGAAAGACCGTGCAGCCCTGAATTAGCCACAGCCTTATGCAGCGCTGGCGTCAATGGGCTTGATCTGCAGGAGCTCAAACCGGAAGACCAACAGTGTGTTCTGGACCTGATTAACCTCGGTCATCTGTTCCTGCACTACAAAGACGGCTAAGACCAGCGTATTGCCTGGCTGATGACATTGATTACGCAGCGATTCGCCCACATAGAAAGAGGGCTAAGTTATAATGCCCGATTGCGCCGGAGTGGCTGAATAATTCCGGACTTTTTGCCGGTCAATAAATCAAATTAAGCTGGCAACCCATTTGAACCCGGCCATCTGGATTTGGCCATCTGAAACTGGCCATCTGAAACTGGATTGGGCACGGGTGTTCGAAAAATAATGGATCGAAGCGTGGATCGTACTTTGCAGGAACTGAAAAACTCATCGCACCTTTATGGCAGCAACGCGCCTTTAATCGAGGCCTGGTACGAATCCTGGCTGGAAGATCCGGGCAGTGTGCCGGATCAATGGGCAGCGGAGTTTGCGCGCATGCGCAGCAGCAATGAAAGCAACGATGAAAGCAACGATGAAAGCAGTGGCGCTGAACAAGGCCGACTGGATCTGGAAGAAAAATATCGCCTGCTGGGTCGACTGACCCCTACCCAGGAAGCCGATTATCGCGAATCTGACCACAAACAGGCGGCCGTTCTCAAGCTGATCCACGCTTACCGCATCCGCGGCCACGAATCCGCCCGGCTTGATCCATTGGGCTTACCGCACCGGGATCCGGTTCCCGACCTGGGCCTGGAATTCAACGATCTGAACGATACCGACCTCGACCTGAATTTCGACACCGGCACGCTGGTCGCTCCCAAGCGTATGAAATTGCGTGATATTGTTGAGCTCTGCAAGCGGGTTTACTGTGGCAGTATTGGCCTTGAGTACATGCACATCATCGATACCACCAAGCGCGAGTGGATCCAGGAACGCATGGAAGGCAGCGCAGGTATTTATGCTGTCAACGACGCAGAACGATTGCGTATCCTGCAGATGCTCACCGCTGCCGAGGGTCTGGAGAAATATCTGCACACGCGTTACGTGGGGCAGAAACGATTTTCTCTCGAAGGCGGCGACAGCCTGATTCCCTTATTGCATGAAACCATGCTGCATGCCGGTGAACGCGGTGTGCAGGAAATCGTCATGGGCATGGCCCATCGCGGCCGGCTGAACGTACTGGTCAATATTCTTGGTAAATCGCCATCCATGCTGTTCGCAGAATTCGAAGGCAGCCTGGCCAAGCAGGATCCCTTGCGCTCCGGCGATGTGAAATACCACCTGGGTTTTGCTTCAGACATCCAAACACCGGGCGGCCCCGTACATATGGCGCTGGCCTTCAACCCATCCCATCTGGAAATCGTTGATCCGGTGGTAGTGGGCTCGGCAAGAGCCCGACAGGTTCGGCGCAAAGACACAGGCCATGACCAGGTCATGCCGATTCTGATCCACGGCGACGCCGCTTTTGCCGGCCAGGGCGTGGTCATGGAATTGTTCCAGATGTCAGAAGTGCGTGGCTTTGCGGTGGGCGGAACCCTGCACATCGTGATCAACAACCAGATAGGCTTCACCATCAGCAATCCGGCCGATGCCCGCTCTACACCTTACTGCACGGCCGTGGCGAAGATGGTCAATGCACCCATATTCCACGTTAATGCGAATGATCCGGAAGCGGTCCATCACGTAATGAAAATCGCCTGTGACTTCCGTACCACGTTTAAACGCGACGTGGTAATTGATCTGTACTGTTTTCGGCGTCATGGCCATAACGAGGCCGACGAACCGGCCGCAACACAACCCATCATGTATCAGAAAATTCGTAAGATGCCGACCACGCGACAGATCTATGCAGACGACCTGGTACGCCGCGCGATAATCGACAGCGCCGTGCCGCAACAATTGATGGATACCTATCGCGAACAGCTGGACCGGGGCGAGCAAGTGGCGGATGTGACCACTGAACCACGCACCAATGAATATGCCGCGAGCTGGCGTAATTTTGGCCATGTGGAAGAGCCCTGCAGTGTAGATACCACCTATCCTGTGGCATCAATTCAGCAACTGTCAGAAAAACTGACTACTCTACCCGAAGGCTTCAAGCTGCACCCACGGGTGGCCAAAATCGTTGAAGACCGCAAATTAATGGCCAAAGGCGAATTGGACATGGATTGGGGCTTCGCCGAAACCCTGGCATACGCCAGCCTGATTGAACAGGGCACCCACCTGCGGCTGGTGGGCCAGGATTCAAGTCGCGGAACTTTTTTCCATCGCCATGCCGTGTTGCACAACCAGCTAGATGGCAGCACTTTGTTGCCGCTGGCTGAATTGAATCCGGCTACGGACGTACTGGTGGTTGATTCTTTGTTATCAGAAGAAGCAGTGCTGGGCTTTGAATACGGTTATGCCACCGCTGCGCCGGAAACTCTGGTGATCTGGGAAGCCCAGTTTGGTGATTTCGTCAACGGTGCACAGGTGGTCATAGACCAGTTCATCACCTCAGGCGAAGCCAAGTGGGGTCGTTTATGTGGCTTGACCATGCTGCTGCCGCACGGCTACGAAGGCCAGGGCCCGGAGCACTCCAGTGCCCGGCTGGAACGTTTCTTGCAACTGTGTTCATACCACAACATCCAGGTTTGCGTGCCCTCAACTCCGGCACAGATGTTCCATCTGATACGCCGGCAGGTTCTGCAACCCACCCGCAAGCCACTGGTTGTTATGACCCCCAAGAGCCTGTTGCGCAGCAAATCGTCCACTTCCAAACTGGAGTTACTGGAAGAAGGATTTTTCCAGCGTGTCATCGGTGACCGTGGCCCGGGCGATGCCGCAGAAATCAAACGCGTGGTGCTGTGTTCCGGCAAAGTTTATTACGACCTGGCAGAACAACGTGATGCCAAAGGAATTCGCGAAGTAGCCGTTATGCGCCTGGAACAGCTCTACCCCTTCCCGCTGAGTGAAGTCACCAGTTTTATTGAAGAGTTTCCGGCCGCCATCGAAGTTGTGTGGTGCCAGGAAGAGCCGCAGAACCAGGGTGCCTGGTACCAGATCAGACACCACTTGCAAGCCTGTGTTGGCGCGCGCGAATTAAAGTATGCCGGCCGCGGAAGCTCAGCTTCGCCGGCGTCGGGTTACTACAAAGTTCACCTTGAACAACAACAAAACCTGGTTAATCAGGCCCTGAGCGGCAATGTTGCCGAAGACCTAAATTCGTAGGAAAGCTCTGAATAAATCCATGCTGGATTTCTCAGAGCACGGAAAGTGAAAAGCGTGGTTTTCACTTTCCTTCATTTTCAATGAGTGTCCCTCACTGAAAATGGCGACACTTCCCTGTGGCGCAGGAATCCCTGAAAAAATCAGAGATTCCCTAAATACTGACTGGAATCACTCATGACCATTGAAATAAAAGTGCCTGTACTGCCCGAGTCTGTAGAAGACGCTGTTATTGCCGCCTGGCATAAAAAGCCCGGCGATGTGCTGCGCCGCGACGAGAATCTGCTGGATCTTGAAACCGACAAAGTGGTGCTCGAAGTACCCTCGCCGGTCGATGGCATCCTGAAGGAAATCAAAGCTGAAGCCGGCGCAACCGTATTCAGCAATGATTTGCTGGCTATTATCGAAGAAGGTGCTGTTAGCGGTGGTGAATCAGCGGCTGAATCAGCCACTGAGACCAAAGAAGAAACGAAAGCCGAGCCAACAGCCGCAGCGAAGCAAGAGAAAACAGAAACCAGCGCCACGACCAGATCCAACACCAAAAGCACGGCCGACAACAGCAAACTCAGCCCGGCAGCCCGGCGCGCAGCGGAAGAAGAAAATGTCGACAGCAGCAAAGTAGCCGGCAGTGGCCGCGGTGGCCGTATCACCAAGGGCGATATTCTTTCATATGCGAAGTCCGGTGGTTCCCGGCAGGAAGAACGAGTGAAAATGACCCGCCTGCGCAGCAAGATTGCGCAGCGCATGAAAGAAGCGCAAAACACTGCTGCCCTGCTCACCTCTTTCAATGAAGTGGATCTGAAGGCGGTGATGGATCTGCGCAGCAAGTACAAGGAAGAATTCATCAAGCGCCATGGCATCAAGCTCGGAATGATGTCCTTTTTTGTGAAGGCTTGTTGTGATGCCTTGCGCAAACACCCGGTGGTCAACGCGTCCATTGATGGCGATGAAATCGTCTATCACAACTTTCAGGACATCGGCATTGCCGTATCGACCGAGCGCGGATTGATGGTGCCCATTATTCGCAATGCGGAAAACCTGGGACTGGCGGAAATCGAACAAAGTATCGAAAACTATGCTTTGGCCGCACGCGACGGCAGTATCAAGCTGGAGGATCTGCAAGGCGGCACTTTCTCCATCACTAACGGTGGGATTTTTGGCTCGCTGTTATCCACACCTTTGCTGAACCCGCCACAGAGCGCCATTCTTGGCATGCATACCATAAAGGAACGTGCCGTAGTGGTGGACGGACAAGTTGTGGCCCGGCCCATGATGTATCTTGCGCTGAGCTATGACCATCGCATCATCGACGGCAAAGATGCGGTGCAGTTCCTGGTAGCGGTTAAAGAAGCATTGGAAGATCCGGCACGCCTGTTATTGAATATTTGATGGTTTGGCTTTGAGGAATCAGACATGAGTGAATCGTTTGACGTTATCGTCATTGGCGGCGGGCCTGGTGGTTACGTCGCTTCCATCCGCGCTGCGCAACTGGGGCTTAAAACAGCCTGTGTAGACCTGTTCGTCGGCAAAGACGGCCAGGCTGCACCTGGCGGAACCTGCCTGAATGTCGGTTGCATTCCCTCCAAGGCTTTGTTGGATTCCAGTAAAAATTTTCACCATGTGAATCACGAATTCGCAGAGCACGGTATTTCAGTCAGGAATGCCAGCATCGACATAGGCAAAATGTTGGCCCGCAAGGATGACATCGTCAAGAAACTGACCGGTGGCGTCAGCCAGTTGTTCAAGGGCAACAAAGTCAGTTTCTACCACGGCAAGGGCAAATTACTGGCCGGCAAACAGGTCGAAGTCAGCCCCGCAGACGGCGCTGCTGCGATTAAGCTGAGCGGCCACAGCATTATCCTGGCCTCAGGATCAGTTCCGATTGCCATTCCCAATGTGGATTTTGATAACCAATACATTGTCGACAACGTCGGCGCCCTGGATTTCGACAGCGTACCCAAACGACTGGGTGTTATCGGCGCCGGCGTGATCGGTCTGGAGTTGGGATCGGTTTGGAGTCGGCTTGGCTCCGCAGTGGTTTTGCTCGAGGCGCTGGAAAAATTCCTGCCTGCGGCTGATGCTGTGATCGGTCAGCAAGCCATCCGTGAATTCAAGAAGCAAGGTCTGGACTTCCGCTTCGCTACGCTGGTAAAAGGCGCCACCGTGGTTAAAAAGGAAGTGATAGTCACGCTGGAAGACAAGGATGGCGAGAGCCAGATTACTTTTGACCGCCTGCTGGTCGCAGTGGGACGTAAGCCTTATACCGACGGCCTGTTGGCTGATGACAGCGGCGTGAATCTGACCGAACGCGGCCAGATTGAAGTCGACGACCAATCCCGTACCAGTGTTCCGGGCGTGTGGGCCGTGGGTGATTGTGTGCGCGGCCCCATGCTGGCGCACAAAGCTTCAGAGGAAGGCATTGCGGTAGCTGAATTGATTGCTGGAAAGCCGGCGTACATCCATTTCGATACCGTACCCTGGGTGATCTATACCGACCCGGAAATTGCCTGGGTTGGCAAAACCGAGGAGGAGTTGAAAAAAGCCGGGGTCAACTACCGCAGCGGCAGCTTCCCATTTGCCGCCAACGGCCGTGCCCTGACCGGTGGCAATACCGCAGGGTTGGTTAAAATGCTGGCTGATGCAGACAGCGATGAGATCCTCGGCGTACATATCCTCGGCGCCAATGCCTCAGAGTTGATTGCAGAGTGCGTGGTGGCCATGGAGTTCCACGGCACCAGCGAAGACCTGGCACGAATTGTCCATGCCCACCCCACCCTTTCCGAAGCCGTACACGAAGCCGCGCTGAATCTGGATGGGCGAGCCATACATCGCGGTAATCGATGAGCCGTATTCCCGACCATTTCAAAGGCTTTCGCATCCACAACGATGGCCCGGGACACCATGCTGGTGTAGAAGCTCAGCAACTCGACCAGTTGTCTGCCGGCGATCTGGTATTGGGCGTGGAGTGGTCCTCGGTAAACTACAAAGATGCTCTGGCTGGTACTGCCAAAGGCAAGATACTGCGCCAATTCCCCCTGAACGGCGGCATCGATTTGGCTGGCGAAGTCATACAATCCGAATCAGATCGTTTTCAACCGGGAGACAAAGTCATTGTCACCGGCTGTGGTTTGTCGGAAACCCGCGATGGCGGTTACAGCGAAATCGCCCGGGTCGACAGCGCCGACGCTGTGCCGTTGCCAGCCGGACTGACTACCCGGGAAGCCATGATATTGGGCACGGCGGGTTTTACCGCCGCCTTGAGCCTGCATCGCATGGAGGCCAATGGCCAGACCCCTGCTGCCGGACCGATTGTGGTCACTGGAGCCACCGGCGGCGTGGGCAGTATCGCCATCAATTTATTGACTCGCGCAGGTTACGAAGTACATGCCATCAGCGGCAAGACTGTCGATTTTGACTGGCTGGAGGAACTTGGCGCCAGGCAATGTATATCGCGGCATGATCTGCACTGGGGCCAGAACGCGCTGGAAAAAGCCATCTGGGCGGGCTGCATAGACAATGTCGGTGGCGACATGCTGGCCGGCATCAGCCGGGTGATCAATTTGTGGGGCAATATCGCCTGTTGTGGCATGGCTGGCGGACATGCACTGCATACCACGGTATTTCCGATGATTTTGCGCGGCGTGAGCCTGCTGGGTATCAGCTCGGCGAATTGCCCGTATGAGCTGCGTGTAAGTTTATGGGACCGGCTGGCGAACGAGTGGAAACCAGCGCTACTGGATAAAATCCAGACCTTGGAAACCGACTTGTCTGGCCTGCCTGAAGTGTTTGAAACCATGATTTCTGGCGGCAGCCGTGGGCGCAGCATCGTTCGCCTGCAATAATTGCCCAAGATAATTGCCCAAGATAATCGATTGAAATAATTTACGCGCAAATTCACAAACCCGCTGCCTTGTTGCATAATGGCCAGCGAGCGAAAGATGGACCGAAGTAGTTATAACTGCGCTGGGCAATAAACCTGCGCATAAAAGCAATTGGTTTGTTTGCCTCAAGCTGTTGTTATTTGAAAGGACATGGGGATGCTGAAAGTTTTGATCGTGGATGATTCGCCAGCTCAGGTACTGAGTATCTGCCGCATCATCGAACAGGCAGGGCACCAAGCGCTGGTTGCCCATTCCGGCGAGCAGGCCATAGAACTGGCGAATGAAGAAAAGCCGCAGGTTATACTCATGGATATCATCATGCCGGGTATGAATGGTTACCAGGCCACGCGCCGCCTCAGTCGTGACGAGAGAACCCGCAATATTCCGGTCATCATGGTCAGCTCACGCGACACAGAAACTGACAAGGCCTGGGGCATACGCCAAGGCGCATGGGATTATGTGACCAAACCCGTTAACGATCTCATTTTGCTCAACGCTATTTCGAGTGCGATGGCCGCGTAGAGTCGCGGCCCTGGGTCGCAGCCTGCTGCCCTGCCCACTGCTCTTATGAACCTGTTTATTTACTCAAGCTTGTAATTTCCATTCCCTGCTCCTATCTAATCGGGAGCATAATAATTTTTGAGCCAACGCCAGATCGCTGGTTCAGGTGTATTTTCTAAATCCAGGAGAACCCGTATGACCATTAAAGTCGGTGACAAGATTCCAGCAGTTAATTTGAACGTAATGACCGAAACGGGTCCTTCGGCGGTTGCTACCGAAGAATTTTTCGGCGGCAAGAAAGTCGTACTGTTTTCCGTACCGGGCGCATTCACACCCACCTGCTCAGCCAAGCATTTGCCGGGTTTTGTTAATCACGCAGACGAAATTCTGGCCAAAGGTGTAGACGCCATTGCCTGTGTATCGGTGAATGATGTCTTCGTCATGAACGCCTGGGCCAAAAGCGCCAGTGCCGACAAGCTGCATATGCTGGCCGATGGCAATGGTGAATTCGCCAAGGCCTTGGGCCTGCAACTGGATGCCAGTGGCTTTGGCATGGGCCAGCGCTCACAACGTTTTGCGCTGGTAGCCGATGATGGCGTAGTCACAGGACTGTTCGTTGAGGCACCGGGCGAGTTTCGCGTCAGCAGCGCTGAGCACGTGCTGGCATCACTCTGAGCCCACAGCAAGAGAACTCCATGCAGGCTTATCCTCATCTCTACACTGCGCTGGCCACTGCCAGCGCAGCCGATGCAACTGTAAGGATAGATAGCGCCGGACTGCATAGTCTGGAGACTGATGCGCCTGCTGAATTCGGCGGGCCAGGCAACAAGTGGTCGCCAGAGACACTGTTTGTGGCTGCGATAGCAGATTGCTACATCCTGACTTTTCGCTCAATTGCACGTGCCTCAAAGCTGGACTGGCTGGCGTTGGATTGTAAAGTCGAGGGCACGCTGGATCGAGTCGATAATGTGACAAAATTTACTCACTACGAAATACGCGCAAAGCTCAGCGTGGCAACAGGAACGGATTTAGATAAAGCCCGGCATATAATGGAAAAGTCAGAAGCCGTATGCCTGATCACCAATTCCCTGAGTGGTACGAAAACCTTACACGCAGAAGTAATGCTGACAGACTAAGGCCTGCTCCTCGTTGGAGGGGGCCTCGCCGCCGATATACCTACAAATCGCGAGCACGGCTCCTACAGTTGGCTATATGTATTCTTCGGTTGTTGCTTATTCTTCTTCGGCTGAAGTGCCTTCCTCGCTATCTGAGGTCACGCCTTCTTCAAGGTCTGAATTCACGACTTCTTCACCGTCTATTACCACGTCTTCTTCGTCTTCAATCGCAATGCGCGCCAGCCCCACCAGTTTTTCACCATCACGCAAACGTATCAGCGTAACGCCCTGGGTATTACGACCCAAGGTAGAGATTTCAGCAGCGGCAGTGCGCACCAGCGTGCCGCCGTCTGAAATCAGCATGATGTCGTCTTCGTCGGAAACCTGCTTGGCGGAAACCAGTGCGCCATTGCGCTCGGAAGTCTGGATACCGATCACACCCTGACCACCACGACCTTGCACCGAGTGATCTTCCATGTGGGTGCGTTTGCCAAAACCATTTTCAGTAACGGTGAGGATATCGCCCTCAGCCAACACCATCATGGATACGAGATGCTGTTTCTTCTGCAGGCGTATGCCGATCACACCACGGGCCACCCGGCCCATGGAGCGGACATCGGACTCTGCAAACCGTATGCACTTACCGGAGTTGGAAAACAGCATGATGTCAGCCTTGCCATCGGTCAACTGCACACCGATCAGTTCATCGTCTTCTGGCAAGTCTATAGCCCAGATACCGTTGGCTCGGGGCCGCGAGTATTCGGATAAAGGCGTTTTCTTGACGATGCCTTTAAGGGTAGCAAAGAACACGAACAGGTCATCCGGATACTCACGCACCGGCAATACCGCGCTGACGCGTTCATCCTTTTCCAGTGGCAGCAGGTTTACGATGGGCTTGCCGCGCGACATGTGGCCAGCTTGTGGCAGTTCGTAAACTTTCAGCCAATGAATCTTGCCGTTGCTGGTAAAACACAACAGCGTGTCATGGGTATTGGCCACGAACAGCTTGTCGATGAAATCTTCATCCTTGACCTTGGTGGCCGACTTGCCGGTGCCCCCACGGCGTTGTGCCTGGTAACGATCCAGCGCCTGCGACTTGGCGTAACCACCATGTGACAGGGTTACCACCACGTCTTCTTCAGTTATCAGGTCTTCCAGGCTCAGATCAAGGCGGTGCTGCAGAATTTCAGTACGCCGGGCATCACCGTATTCCTGCTCTACGGCAACCAGTTCTTGGCGGATTACCTGCATCAAACGTTCCGGCCGTGACAGGATATCCAGCAAATCGCGAACGGCCTTTAGCAGCGCTTCATACTCCTGGGTCAGTTTTTCCTGTTCCAGACCGGTGAGGCGGTGCAGGCGAAGGTTGAGAATTTCCTGGGCTTGAATCGGCGACAGTTGATAGCCATCGTCGTGCAAACCGTAAATAGCTTCGAGGTTTTCAGGCCGGGAAGCATTGGCCCCACCCTGCCCCAGCATCGCTGCCACCATACCCGGATTCCAACGCACCGACTGCAGGGCTTCGCGGGCATCAGCAGGAGTGGAAGAAGCCTTGATCAGCGCGATGACCTCATCCAGATTAGCCAGTGCAACCGTCAATCCTTCCAGCACATGGGCGCGGTCGCGGGCTTTGCGCAACTCAAACAGGGTACGACGTGTAACCACTTCACGACGGTGGGAAATAAAGGCTTCCAGAATTTGTTTGAGATTGAGTAAACGCGGCTGGCCCTGCACCAATGCCACCATGTTGATACCGAACACGGACTGCATTACCGTCTGTTTATAGAGATTGTTCAGGATGACTTCCGGAACCTCACCACGACGCAACTCAATCACCACGCGCATGCCGTCTTTATCAGACTCATCGCGTAATTCGGTGATGCCGTCGAGCTTTTTCTCCTTGACCAGTTCGGCGATTTTTTCCAGCAGGCGTGCCTTGTTCACCTGGTAAGGCAACTCGCTGACGATCAGGGTCTGCTTGCCGGAAGTCTCATGGGTTTCAATAAAGGTACGGGCGCGCATGTAAATGCGCCCCCGGCCGGTGTGATAGGCCTCATGAATTCCCAGCGCGCCATTGATGATGCCCGCAGTGGGGAAATCCGGGCCGGGTATATGCTGCATCAAGCCGTCAATGCCGAGCTCCGGATTATCGATCAGCGCCAGAGTGGCTGCGATCACTTCGCTGATGTTGTGCGGCGGGATATTGGTTGCCATACCTACGGCAATGCCGGCAGAACCATTGATCAGCAGATTGGGCACACGCGCGGGCAATACTTTCGGTTCGTATTCGGATTCGTCGTAGTTAGGGCTGAAATCGACGGTTTCCTTATCCAGGTCGGCCAGCAATTCGTGCGCCAGCTTGGACATGCGCACTTCGGTGTAACGCATGGCTGCGGCCGCGTCGCCATCCACCGAACCAAAGTTGCCCTGGCCATCCACCAGCATGTAGCGCATGGCAAAGGGCTGAGCCAAACGCACAATCGTGTCGTAAACGGCGGTATCACCGTGTGGGTGATATTTACCAATGACGTCACCCACCACGCGGGCAGACTTCTTGTAGGCTTTGTTGTAATCGTTGCCGAGTACTGACATGGCGAACAAAACACGTCGATGTACTGGTTTCAGGCCATCCCGCACGTCCGGTAAAGCACGTCCGACAATTACACTCATAGCGTAGTCCAGGTAGGACTTCCGCATCTCGTCTTCGAGATTTACCTGTAGCACTTCTTTGGCAAGATCAGCCATATGTTATTTGGTCTCAGGAATGTTTCGTAACATATTGAAATAAATAAATTAATTATTATATTTTTTATTTCAGTTTTTGAACCAGCGGGGGCTCTAAACAAGCCGGGAATTTTACCACAAAATTCCCGCTGAGACCTGTCGGCAATCTGCTGATGTTACTGTCTTGCAACGGATTATGGCTGCAGAAAAGCAGCAAAAACTGGCAGCAGTCCCTATGCGCCATTATCATGCTGGCTTCGATACCCGTTCCATGAGGAAAGCTCAACATGATTCGTTCGTTAATGACTGTCAAATTCACACCAACCCTGTTGCTCGCCATCGGCCTGGTCAGCGCATGCTTCAGTGCCAATGTAGCAGCGCAGGAGACGGCCACAAGCAAAAACCCCCAGATCGTTATCCATACCAGTATGGGTGATATCGGGTTGGAGCTTTTTGCTGACAAGTCGCCCATATCGGTCGAGAACTTCATACGTTACGCCAACAGCGGCTTCTACGACGGCACCGTGTTTCACCGGGTGATCAGTCATTTCATGATCCAGGGTGGCGGTTTGACACCTGACATGCAGGACAAAGCAACCTCAGAGCCGATCGTCAATGAAGCGCCCAATGGCCTGTCCAATAAACGTGGCACCGTTGCCATGGCCCGCACCGGCAACCCGCATTCCGCCACATCACAGTTTTTCATCAATGTGCAGGACAACGGCAACCTGGATTACACCGACCAGAACAGCTCGCGGGGCTGGGGCTATGCCGTCTTTGGCAAGGTCACTTCAGGCATGGATGTGGTTGAAAGCATACGCTTCGTTGAGACCAAAACCGTTCCGCCCTACAGTGATGTACCGGTCGAACCCGTGATCATCGAATCGGTCGATGTCGTCATGGCCACGAGCGGCGAATAAGTAAAGTCGGCTGATGGCCACACTGTTCATATCGGATCTGCACCTGGAAGACAAGCGGCCGGAAATCACCGCTATCCTGGTTAATTTCCTGCGCGGGCCCGCCCGGGCGGCAGAGTCTTTGTACATACTCGGTGATTTGTTTGAATTCTGGATTGGCGATGATGTGCTTTCGAATACAGCGAGCACCGTTGCCACAGAATTAAAATCTTTGAGCGACCACGGCGTAGCGGTGTATTTTCAGCACGGAAACCGCGACTTCCTGCTGGGTGAAAACTACGCTCAACTGGCAGGCATGACACTGCTGCCCGAATCGTTGACGGTGGATTTGTACGGCAAGCCTACCCTGCTGCTACACGGCGATACCTTGTGCACCGATGACATCGAGTACCAGGCTTTTCGTCAGCAGGTCCGGAATCCGGCTTTCCAGGCCATGTTCCTGAACCAATCGGTGGAGCAGCGCCTGGCTATGGCCGCCAGTGCGCGTGATGCCAGCAAGCAACACACCGGCAAAGCCGATATGGCGATTATGGACGTGAATGCTGCCGCAGTTGTTGCAGCATTTGAGCAGGTCGGCGGGTTGCATATGATTCATGGCCACACCCACCGGCCTGCGGTGCATCAGCATGAATTGAACAACGGTTCGGTGGCTGAACGCATTGTGCTGGCCGACTGGTACCAGAGCGGCAGTTATTTGCAGGTAACATCGGCAGGCGCCATTGCCAAACCCTTGCAGGCCTGAAACTCCGGCTGCTTTATTCGACTCTGAAAGCGCGCACCCGCATTGGCCAGGTCACAATTCTTGTACTGGCCTCGCCCCAGGCCCGGGCGAATTCGGCTTGCCAGGCAGCTACCGGATCGCTTCCTGTTGCCGCATGGCAACGCTGAACCGCTGACCAGGTGCGCAAATAACCCAACAGATCATCCAGGCTCCAATTCAACTGCAGCAGGAAATCCGGCACCGCCAGCTCGGGCCAGGGAAACCGCAAACTGCTGTAGCCCTGTTCCACCAAGAGGCGTTCTGCTAGCCAATAGTCTGCGATAGGCCCTGCGTAAAAATCCCTGACAACCTGATCCAGTTCGGTGGAGATTTCTGCCAGGGCATAAGTCCAGATGGCAAACAACCCGCCTGGTTTGATAACCCGCTCAAGTTGCGGCAAAAAAGCAGCATGATCAAACCAGTGGTAAGCCTGCGCTACAGTGACCAGATCCGCGCTGTGATCACCCAGACTGTTGGCTTCGGCGGTCTCAACCCGGTATTGAATGTTTTCCGCCGCGATCGCCTGAGCAATTTGCGTTGCGCTGCCATCGGTGGCGATCACGCGACTGAATCGCTTGGCCAGTTCCACCGCTGCCTGGCCATTGCCGGTGGCGGCGTCCCAGGCGCATTCGCTTGCAGGAGATTGCTCTGCCAACCAATCATACAGAGCCGCCGGATAGACTGGCCGGTAGCGGGCATACTGCGCAGCATGGCCTGAAAAATGGTCTTTGAATCCGCTTTGATCAGATGATTTCATGCGCTGACTCCAAAGCAGCCATCTCTTCTGCACTAAAACCGGCCAGCAGGCGGGCATCCGTATTGAATGGACCCCGCACCGTGCCTGAGTAACGGCTTTGCAACAATTCCAGGAACGTAGGTCCAGGATCTTTTCCTGCCTGCTCGCAACACCAGGCAAACCAACGACTACCGATGGCCACATGCCCTACTTCCTCGTCCAGAATGACCCGCAGAATGCCAGCGGTTTCCTGGTCGCCTGCCGACAACAGGCGCTGCATCATGCCGGGGGTTACATCCAGACCTCGAGCCTCCAGCACCCTCGGTACCAGAGCCATGCGGACCAGGCAGGAATCGGTAGTTTTCTCTGCCATCTCCCACAACCCATCGTGGGCCGGGTGATCCCCATACTCTGCGCCGAGTTGTTGTAAGCGCTGTTGCAGCAGCTGGAAATGTCGGGCTTCGTCAGCCGCTACAGACAACCAATCGAAATAGAATTGCTGCGGCATAGTGCGAAAACGGCCAACCGCATCCAGCGCCAGATTGATGGCATTGAATTCGATATGCGCGATGGCATGTATCAGAGCAACGCGCCCTGCCGCACTACCCAAACGCCGCCGTGGCACTTTGGCGGGGTCGATCAAGGCAGGCCTGTCCGGCCTGCCTACTGTGTGAACCGAAGGAATCGCAGTGTCGTAGTCCCACTGAAACTGACCCCTGCTGACGACGGCAAACAACTCAGCCACCGCGGCACATTTCTCCGCGGGCTGCTGCAGGGCCAGGCAGCGGGCAGTTTCTTCAAAAATACCCGGCTGCACTGGAACCTTGCGGATAAAGATTACAGGGCTTACAGACGCGCGATCAGGGCGTCAGCAAAACCTGAAGTGGAAACCTCAGTGGCGTTTTCCATCTGCCGGGCAAAGTCATAAGTCACTATGCCTTCGGCCACTGTCTTGGCGAATGCCTTGTTGATCAAGGTCGTGACTTCTTTCCAGCCGATGTATTCGAACATCATGGAACCGGAGAACATCAACGAGCTTGGGTTGACCTTGTCCAGGTTCGCATACTTGGGAGCGGTACCATGCGTGGCTTCAAATACCGCCATGTGATCGGCCATATTGGCCCCCGGGGCAATACCCATACCGCCTACTTCAGCCGCCAAAGCATCTGACAAATAATCACCATTCAGATTCGTGGTAGCCAAAACTTCGAATTCTGCCGGGCGCAATTGCATCAACTGGAACATGATGTCGGTAATACGATCATTGATGACGATCTTGCCTTCGGGGCGCTTGCCATCGTACTTGGACCACAGCTCATCTTCGCTGATAGTGACGTCACCGAACTCTTCGCGTGCAACTTCGTAGCCCCAACTGCGGAAAGCACCCTCAGTGAATTTCATGATGTTGCCTTTGTGCACCAGAGTAACGCTGTGCTTGCCGTTATCAATGGCATATTGAATCGCTTTGCGAACCAGGCGTTTCGAGCCAAAAGCTGAAATGGGTTTGATACCCAAACCGGCGTCTTCAAAAAACTCTGCACCCATTTCCTCGCGCAGGAACTTCGCCAGCTTCTTGTTTTCTTCCGTACCAGCCTGGTACTCGATACCGCTGTACACGTCCTCGGTGTTCTCGCGGAAAATGGTGCAATGCACATCTTCCGGTTTTTTCATCGGTGATGGCACGCCAGGGAAGTACTCTACCGGGCGCACACAGGCGTACAGATCCAGTTCCTGGCGTAATGAAACATTCAATGAACGAAAACCGCCACCAACCGGCGTGGTCAACGGGCCTTTGATGGTCACGACCAGATCCTTGATGGCATCCAGCGTTTCAGCCGGGAAGTAATCACCGTCATAAATCCCCGCAGCTTTCTCACCCAGGTACAACTCAGCCCAATGCACTTTGCGCTTGCCGCCATAGGCTTTCTCTACCGCCGCATTCCATACCCGCATGGACGCTTTGGTGATATCCGCGCCGATGCCATCACCTTCAATAAATCCCAGAATGGGGTTGTCAGAAATCTGCAGCCGGTTATCCTGGATGGTGATTTTCTGCCCGGATTGCGGGATCTTGATATGGCGATAGCTCATGGGGTTGGATTCCTTGGTGAAAGTAGAAAACAGCGTCCAATTATAAATGACCTGCAGTCGACTTGTTCGATCCAATTAAATAGTTAACCCTCATTGGTCGTCGACTGTGCTTTTTTTGTCAGCTCCAGTCAGGTATAGCAAGTCATTGTTTAACGTCAATTTACGCCAGCGCTGGCATAATAGCTGCCTCGTTTCGGCTGCTGCATAAAGCCTTAGTGGGAAGCCTTAGTGGGAAGCCTTAGTGGGAAGTATTGATGAGGCACTTATCGCACCAACATTCCTGGCGTTATCGGGACATGGCATTTCTGGCCATGGCTGTCGGGGTGCATGCTGCGCTTTTGCTGATACCCCTGAAGCATTGGGACCGTGAAGCGCCATCTGCCGACAAGCGCTTGACGATAAACCTGCAGACTCTGCCAACTCTGCCAACTCCTGCCGCAGCAGGGCCCGTCATGGAAGATATTCCAACTGACGAACCGACAGAGCCAATCGAACGCAAACGCACTACAGCCTCTATCGTATTGGAAGAAATCCCGCTTCCGCTCAAGCTCGCAGAGCAACCCGTTGAGCAAGCAGAAGAACTCAATGCCCAACGCTTGCGCTCGTTGATACAGCAGTCGGAGCTGTTGCCAGTCGAAGCAGAGTCCCGCCAACAACTGGGGGGTGCAAAGCAATACCAGGCCCCAGCCAACTGGAGCCGCAGTGCCGGAGCGCCTTATCTGGCGGAATTCGACAATCGCTTTAACGGTATGACGGTGCCAGAGAAAGTCGAAATCGTGGACCGTTGGCTGGCAGCCGATGGCAGTCACAATGTGGTACTTAATTTACCCACGGGTGAAGCGCTGTGCGGCCGCGCGGAAGCCTATAACCCCACACAGCCTTTAATAGAACCCATCATGATGTTCCGTCCCTGTGGCGGAGGTGGCAAGCGTACATTTTCGATGCCTGAGCGGTACAACAAAGGCCAGTAATCCTTTCTTGCTAGCGGCCTGCTTTCCGTTCGACTGCCGAATGGCGAATCTGACCAAGCATTATCAAAATTCACATCGTTTTCCAACGCTTTCTCCATTTCACACAAATGCTGAAATTAATCATCCCGCATAACAGCGTGGTTTCAGGCCGGCAGCAACCTTCTGGCATAAATACTGCATTTATTCTGTTCAAAGAATCAGGCAACACCAAGGAGGACAGCAATGGGCAGCGGATCATGTGGCAATGTGTTGGCGGCACTGGCCAGCTTTTTCATTCCCGGTTTGGGGCAACTTTTGCAGGGCCGTTGGATATTGGCAGGCTTCATGTTTGTTTTGACTGCTTTGCTGTGGCTGATATTGCTGGGCTGGATCATTCATCTTTGGTCCATCATCGATGCCGCGCTATTCAAACCGCAGGACTATCGGGACGAGCGCTACTATCGCAGGGCTTATTAGGCGCTGCCGGTTGCCGGATTTGCCCTGAGGTATTTGCCCTGAGGTATTTGCACAGGGGGCTTTCAGCAGGCACCATGCAAGCTATCGTTCTGGAGAGCCTGTTTGAATTCCTCATCGTCAATCAGCATTCGCCCGGCCACCGCGGGCGACTGCTCACTTATTCTGCGATTTATCATAGCCTTGGCAGAGTATGAAAACCTGCGCCACGAAGTGGTGGCCACCGAAGCAAGCCTGCGGGCAACACTGTTTGGTGAACGGCCAGGCGCCGAGGTTCTGATCGCTGACTGGAATAGCCAACCAGCGGGTTTCGCCCTGTTCTTTCCCAACTATTCCACTTTCCTGGGCCAGCCAGGAATCTACCTCGAAGACCTGTTCGTATTTGATGATTACCGAGGCCGGGGTATGGGCAAGGCTTTGCTTGCGAGACTGGCGGCATTGACGCTGGAACGCCGCGGCGCTCGGCTGGATTGGTCGGTACTGGACTGGAACCAGCCTTCCATCGATTTTTATCGCAGCATTGGCGCCAGATCGCTGGATGAATGGACCCAATTTCGCCTGACGGGCCGAGCCTTGCTGAATCTGGCAAAAGACGCCTAATTGAAGCCACCAAGCCCGGTCATAACTTAAAGGACCAGAACATGTTTTATAAGCCCATGTTGTTACCCTTGTTGGCGCAGGTTCTGCTGACCTTCATCGTATGGGTATATCTGTATATAACCCGCATCTCCGAAATAAAGCGTAAGAACATCAACCCTCAAGCCCTCAATGCGCGCAAGAAATCCCAGGAGTTATTGACGGATTCGGCTGGCCCGGCCAACAATTTCATGAACCTGCTGGAAATGCCGGTGCTTTTTTACCTGGCAATCCTGTTGTCGCTGATATTGTTGGTGCAGGATCAGGTACTGATTATTCTGGCCTGGACTTACGTGCTGCTGCGCTATGTCCACAGCTCGATTCAGTGCACCTACAACAAGGTCATGCACCGTTTCCAGGTGTACTTCCTCAGCTGCGTCGTTTTATTATTGATTTGGCTGCGTCTGGCAACTTACATTCTGTTTTCTTGATAAAGCATGAACACTCAAACCAGCGACCACTCTGAGGATAGCGGGGCACCCGCTATGACGCTGATTGTGGGAGCGAGTCTTGCTCGCGATTCGGGCGTTTATCGACAGCAATGCTGCCTCCCACAATAGCCAAGGCCCTGAACCCTGAACCCTGAACCCTGTAGACGGCGGGCAATCGACAATGGTTTCAACCCCACGTAATCGGCGTGATGCCTTTCTCCTCCAGGAATTGATTCGCCCTGGAAAAATGCTTACAACCAAAAAACCCGCGATAAGCCGACAATGGAGAAGGATGCGGGGCCGTCAGCACCAGGTGCCGCTTACGGTCGATGGCAGCGCCTTTTTTTATCGCATAGCTGCCCCATAAAAGAAACACGATGCCATCGCGCTCATCATTCAACAACTGAACTACCTTATCAGTGAAGCGCTCCCAGCCTTTGCCCTGATGCGCACCCGCTTGCCCGCGCTCTACTGTCAGCACCGCATTGAGCATCAACACGCCCTGCTGCGCCCAATGCTCCAGGTTGCCGTTGGCAGGAATCGGTAAGCCCAGGTCCTGTTCGATTTCCTTGTAGATATTCACCAAGGATGGCGGCGTAGCAACCCCAGCAAGCACCGAAAAGCACAAACCGTGCGCCTGGCCGGGGCCGTGATAGGGGTCCTGCCCCAGTATCACCACTCGAACCTGATCAAACGGAGTCGTATCCAAAGCATTGAAAATCAACGATCCGGGCGGGTAGACCACTGCTCCTGCTTGCTTCCTGGCTTGCAGAAAGGCGCGCAAATCCTGCATATAGTCCAGCGCAAACTCTGCCTTAAGCCGGGACTTCCAACTTTCATGCAAGCGAACTTCACGATTATCCGTCATCAATATTCCACGTCCAAAGGCTGGATTTGTTTTAATCGACCCCAAAATGCAACAATACTGTGCGGCCAAGGCACGTGCAAAAAAAGATAATTGAATCTTAAAAATAAATTCGCTGGAGTGATATGAGCATCCATACCGACGTAGTCATCATCGGCGCGGGCCCGACCGGCTTGTTCCAGGTTTTTGAACTGGGATTGCTGGATATCCATGCCCACGTGGTGGATACACTGCCCCAAACCGGCGGTCAGTGTTCTGAGCTGTATCCAGATAAACCCATTTACGACATTCCCGCCATTCCCGTCTGCAATGCTCAGGAATTGGTAGATCGGCTGATGGAGCAGATCAAACCTTTCAACGCACAATTTCATCTTGGACAAATGGTCACCGCGCTGCAACAACTGGATAACGGCCGCTTTACACTTGAGACATCCGCAGGAACAAAATTTGATACCGGTTGCGTGGTGCTCGCCGCCGGACTGGGTGCATTTCAGCCACGGCGCTTGCGCGTGCAAGGGGCGGAAGCCTTTGAGCACAGCCATATTCACTATCGCATCACCGACCCGGAACGGGTACGCGATAAACGCATCCTCATACTTGGTGGCGGAGACTCGGCGTTGGACTGGACCCTGGCATTGCATGGTAAAGCCAGTCATATCACTTTGATACATCGTCGCGACGAATATCGTGCCGCACCAGCCACAGTGCGCAAAATGAAAGAACTGGCCACTGGCGATTACCTGCAAGAATTCCAGGGCCAGGTGCGTGGCGTGTTTGATATCGACGGAAAGTTTGGCGGAATTGAGGTGGACGATTCGGAAGGAAACCGTCAACGCATTGCAGCAGACGAAGCCTATGTATTTTATGGCCTGACACCCAACCTCGGCCCAATTGCCGACTGGGGTCTGGATCTGGAAAAACGCCAGATTCAGGTTGATACGGAGAAATTCCAGACCAGCGTCCGCGGAATTTTCGCCGTAGGGGATATCAATAATTATCCGGGCAAAAAGAAACTGATACTCAGCGGTTTTCACGAAGCCGCACTGGCGGCTTTTGCGATACAGGCGCATTTACATCCGGAGCAAAAAGTCCGTTTGCAGTACACCACCACCAGCCCCATCATGCATCGGCGACTGGGCGTGGAAGGCTGATAGCCGAGGCCGGGTAATTCGCCCGGCCCCGGTTTGAATAACTCAGAAACTACTGCAGGGCAGACTCGATAACGCGCCCATCCTGCTTGTAAACTGTTCCACCCTTCATAACCATATCAACGTCTTGCAAAAGGTTTATGTATTTCAATACATCACCCTTAACCGCAATAATATCGGCGTAACGACCGGCTACAACCGTACCCCACTGCTCTTCTACGCCCATGAACTTGGAGGGCCAATAGGTGGCGGCCTGAATGGTTTCCATCGCCGGTACGCCCATTACGTTTACCCACACATCCAACTCGTGCCAGGTGGATTGGCAATGAAACTTCAATGGAATACCACTATCGGTTCCGACCATCATCACGACACCCGCTTCGCGCAACTGCTGGAATTTACGTTTGAGTGTGGGTTTACGCTTGGGAGTGAGTTGAAAATACAGCAGTTGATCGGGATGTGCGATGGAAGCCTTGATATCGGCAATGGTGTCGGGCTTGAGGCCACGCTGCCAGCAGTTGTTATCCAGCGATTCGGGGTTATCGCGCAGGTCAACAAAATTCCACAAACCTTCAACCGTTGGTGTCCAGTACAGGGGGCTACCGCGCACCACAGCGGAACCAGCACGCTCCTGTAAAGCGAGAATCACGTCGGCCGGATACTCCGGCGCAGTGGCCAAACCGGTGTGTTCAAAATTATCCACATCAATTTCCAACCCGCGGCGAATCTCGGCTGCGGTATGGGAATGCGCTACAACCTTCAAACCACGCTTGTGCGCCTGATCCACCAGTGCTTTAGATTCCTTCAGAGTCATCTGGTCCTGGTCGATCAGCTTGACCACATCCACACCGGCGTCGGCAATAATGTTTACTTTCTTGCGTGCATCGGCCGGGCCATCGATACCCCAGCGATAATCTTCGGTGCCAGGATAAGGTTTTTTCTGCAGGAAGGGACCGGAAACAAACAGACGCGGCCCGGGCAACTCACCGGAATTCACCCTGTCGCGCACGATGATGGCGTCTTCCAGCGGTGCACCCAGATCACGGGCTGAAGTGACACCTGCCAACAGCAACTGCACCGCAGAGGCCGGCATGATTTCGTCCACCATGCGATCCTTGTAGGTAGGATGCCAATGGCTGTAATTAGCATGGCCGTTGATATCCAGATGCACATGCATGTCCCACAAACCCGGCAGCACACTCATACCCTCGGTGGAAATCACTTCGTAACCGGCAGGCACGGCCAGCGTATCCACCGTACCGACCCGTTCGATCTTGTCACCATCCACCAGGATCACGCTGTTCTTGATGGGGTTGGAGCCCAGGCCATCGATCAGCGTGCCGCCAACCAACGCTCTCTTGCCTTCAGCGGCAGCCAGGGAAAAACTACTGCACAGCAGCAGGCCCAATACACACAGAACTACACACAAGCGTGACAACTTCATATTTCAGACTCCAATATCTTCATTCCATAAATCCGGGTGAGCAGCGATAAACTCACTCATCAGTTTTATACAATCAGGTGACTGCAGCACTTCCACTTTCACACCACGCTCGCGCAATAATTCCTCTTCACCCAAAAAGGTCTGGTTTTCACCGACGATAACCTGGGGAATGCCATAGAGCAGAATGGCACCACTGCACATGGCGCAGGGTGACAGCGTGGTAAACAGCTGGCTGTCGCGGTAAACAGCAGCGGACAGACGGCCAGCATTTTCCAATGCGTCCATTTCGCCGTGCAATACCGTGCTGCCCTGTTGCACCCGTCGATTATGCCCGCGACCAATGATTTTACCAGCGTGAACCAATACTGAGCCTATGGGAATTCCACCTTCTGCCAGGCCTTGCCGGGCTTCATCGATGGCGGCTTGCATGAATTGCTGCATGGCAGAGTTCTGATTTGCGGTCATTATGGTTGAGGTTACATTTTTCGGCAGAGAATGTAACCTGATACAGGCAAGATTCACCAAAATTGCTACACCGAACAACTGCTCTGAACTGGACCCAACACCCCAACAACCCAACAACCCCCAACAGCAACCTGATGAGTAATTGAACAAGGAGTTTTCCATGGCACACCGCAGTCGCTTGGCTGGTTTTATTATTGATTGTCAGACGGATGATCTGAATAGTGCTGCTGCCTTCTGGTCAGCCGCTTTGGGTTCCCCCATCAACCCGCATGATGATCCGGCTGAAGCTGCCTATGTGCATCTGGACACCACACTCGCCGAACTGTATATCGAAGTGCAGAAAGTCGACCACTCCAGCCGCGTGCATCTGGACATTGAAAGCGATGATATTCCGGCTGAAGTTGCCCGGCTGGAAGCTCTGGGCGCCAAGCGACTGTCAGAAATCAAAGGCTGGGTGGTAATGGAAGCGCCAACCGGGCAGCGGTTTTGCGTGGTGCCCAAGCAGAGCCCGGGTTTTGATCAATCAGCGAATCATTGGGACTGAAGCCATTGGGACTGAAGGCGCTGGGGCACACGACATTGGGACTAAGCCTGCTGTTGCCCTAAGCCCGCAAGGTTAAGCCCGCAAGGTTAAGCCCGCAACGTTAAGCCCGCAACGTTAAGCCCGCAATGGATCGTGCTTACCCTGCACCAGCCAGTCCGGATACCAGTTACGAAACAAGGGGCGCAGCAATGGTGAAGGTGAGAAAGGCCGCCATTCGTGTTCGGCCTGAGCCAAACGATCCGTAATAGCAATCACCGAGCGCGGATTGAACCCCAGCCCGCAATGCGCGCCGCCCACATGAATATTTTCCACATCCCAGCGATCAGAGACTTCTACCGTGCCCTGCCAGGCCACCACGCCATCGCCACGACTGTATAAAGCCGTGGTGGGTACCGGTGGTGGTTCAGCCATGTTTTCCAGCATATGCGCTGGCATATCGCGGTAACGCACCGAACTCACCATATCGAACACCCGGTGCGCATTGGTTGAATGCGGGTGAGCCCGAAACGGACTACCCATACTGATAACCAAACGGGTGCTGTCAGGCATCTCGCGGGCAATTTCGCGCGCATACACACCGCCCAGACTCCAGCCGATCAAGCTGACTTTCTGCCCATAACGATCGGTCAACTGCCTGACCCGATCACGCAAGCCCTGATGCAACCGATGGCTGTAACCCGAGTTATAGCCCAGTTTCCAACAATGCCCTTTGTAACCCATCTGCCGCAGCAAGCTGCGCAGCGGTTGCGTGGTTCGTGCGCCAGCCATAAAGCCCGGCAACACCAGCACCGGATGACCATCGCCCTTGGGCAGATAATTTTTCAGTGCAAACATGGGCAGCATGCCAGCCGCGTCATAAATGGCCCGGTGTTCCAGCCAGAATAACAAGGACGAAGGACGCTGCTCAGCAGTCGTACGGGTATGAGCCCGGTGGGACTTGGCGCTGTTGGTGGCCATTCTGGCTCTACCTCTGCTTGTTTTTGTGTGTTTTGTTAAGCAACTTTCTGTGTGTTCAGTTATGCAACCCAGGCTGGTAGTGTAGCCCATTTATTGGTATCAAGCGCAGCCCGATAACCATGCCACGTGGCATAGGCCAGCCAGGGAATGATCACGATAAAACCCAGCAGAGCTGTGGCCAGCCCAACCGCAGTCAACAGCACGATAATGGCGGCCCAAGTGAGCATGGTCCACTTGTTACGCAGCACCGCATTGATGCTGGAAACCACGGCAGTTACAACGTCTACTTCGCGGTTGGCGATAAAGGGCAAGGAAAACGCACTGGCAGCAAAACTGATGCAAGCGAATACTGAACCGACGGCCGACCCGATCGTGAAAAAGGTCAGCAGGTGTGAAAAACTGGGTTTGCCTTCGGCCGGAAAGAAAATATGCACCATGGAGCCGGCCCTGGCCCACAGCAAAAATATAATCAGCAACACCAGGGCGAAAACCAGTGAATTGGCAAAGGGGGCTCTTGCCGCCCGCAGAGTACTGAGCAAAGTAGGCTTGATACCCAGCCGTATCTGGCGGCTGACTGAATACAGTGCAAAAGCCAGCAATGGGGCAATAAAAACGAAACCGGAAAGCACGCTGATCAATAACACCCAACTGCCCAACACCCAAGCGCCCCAGGCCACCAATGCCAGCGCGGCCACGCTGATCAATCCCCAACTCAGGCTCAGGGCCTTGTTGGCCAGCAGATCCTGCCAGCCCAGTGCCAACCATTGCAGCGGCGCGAATGGACTGAGGTCGCGACAGGGCGCGACGAAAGGGATGACTTGAAACTGCTTGTTCTGTTCGGGTTCAGGCATGCCTGAGGTGCTTATCCAGCCTTTGTGTTATTACCAGAATGAAACAATTGCCCTAGTGTTGCAGCTTGCGCCAACGGATGCCAGAGGCATTCTGTTCATGCCGAAGGGCTTGCAGGCGGTGTCAAAAGTTCTACAGATTCAACCAGGAATAATTCGCAGGCGCCGTCGCCGGTATCGTCGCGGCTGAGACTGCTGCTCCAGCGAAA
>JAWXBM010000118.1:0-4197 GCA_034440115.1 Lysobacterales bacterium
GGATCATGAGATCATGGGAATCAAGCATCTGAAGTACCCAATCCAGGGTGTTCAGTTTCATCCTGAATCCATCTTGACGCGTTGCGGTCATGACCTGCTGCGCAATTTCCTCAAAACCGTCAGTAGCCGCTACTGGGATTGATTTGAGAGCATGACCATGGAATTTGTATTTAATCCTGAACCCCCCAGTTCCTTAGCCGTGCACGGCAGCGAGCAACGTTTTCCTGTGCGGCGTATTTATTGCGTGGGACGCAATTACGCCGATCATGTGCGGGAAATGGGCGGAGATCCGCGCACAGAGCCGCCGTTCTTTTTTACCAAGCCAGCGGATGCAGTGGTGACCGGCGGGCAGCCGGCACATTACCCACCACGCACGCAAAACCTGCACCATGAAATTGAACTGGTGGTAGCGCTTGCCAGAGGCGGCAGCAATATCGCGGTGAACGATGCCTGGGAGCATGTCTTCGGCTTTGCGGCCGGATTGGATATGACCCGTCGCGATCTGCAAAACGACGCGAAGAAATCAGGCCGCCCCTGGGATACCGCTAAAGCCTTTGATGAATCCGCCCCGCTATCCGAACTGCATCCCATTGCTGAAACCGGACGTCTGGAAAATGGTCGCATCTGGTTGCAGGTTAACGGCGAGCTGCGGCAGGAGGGCGATATTTCCCAGCTGATCTGGAGCATTCCAGAAGTGATTGCCGAATTATCCACTCTGTTCAGGCTGCAGGCTGGTGATCTGATTTTCACCGGAACTCCCGCCGGGGTCGCCGCGATTAAGCGTGGCGATAAGCTGCACGGTGGAATAGATGGCGTTGCGCAGTTGAGTGTGGAAATCATCTGACAAAGCCGTGAAAGCCAAATAATGAAACTCTACTCATACTGGCGCAGTTCCGCCGCTTATCGCGTGCGCATAGCGCTGAATTACAAGCAGATCGAATACCAACAGATCACGCCCAACCTGGCCAGTGGCGAACATCTAACGGTGGACTACCGTGCCACCAATCCGCAAGGTTTGGTACCCGCACTTGCCCATGAGGGCGAGATCATCACACAGTCACTGGCCATAATCGAATACCTGGATTACGTTCAGCCCAAACCTGCCTTGTGGCCAGCGGATCCGATGGCGCGGGCGCGCGTTAATGCCATGGCGCAGGTCATTGCTTGCGATATTCATCCACTGAATAATTTACGCGTGCTCAAATATCTGAAGTCAGAAATGGCCCAGGACGGTGCGGCCGTCAGTGCTTGGTATGCACGCTGGGTAAGTGAGGGTTTCAGCGCTTTGGAAACCTGGGCCGGGCCTTATTCTGCGGATGGCAAACACTTGTATGGTGATGTTGTCAGCCTGGCTGATGTTTGCCTGGTGCCACAAATGTATAACGCGCGGCGTTTTGGGGTAGATTTGCAACCATATCCAAAGCTGATAGCGATTGACCAACATTTATGCAGCTTGCCAGCCTTTGCTGCGGCAGAGCCTGAAGTACAGCCGGATGCGACTTGATGGAAATCAAACAGGCCATTAGCAACATTGTTGATCGTATCGACCTCAGCGGCGAAGAAATGACCGATGTGATGCACCTGATCATGACCGGTGGTGCCACACCGATCCAGATCGGCGGCGTGCTGGCGGGTTTGCGCACCAAGGGTGAGACGGTGGACGAAATTGTTGCAGCAGCTACGGTAATGCGGGCGCTGGCTACTCAAATCAGTGTTAGCCCGGACAACTTAGTTGATACCTGTGGTACCGGTGGTGACAACAGCAGTACGTTCAATGTTTCCACCGCAGCCGCGTTCGTGGTGGCGGCTGCCGGTGGGCGTGTGGCCAAACACGGTAACCGTTGCATGTCGTCCAGGTCTGGTAGCGCAGATGTGCTGGAAGCCCTGGGCATTAATCTGGACATTCCGCCTGAACGGGTGGCGCACTGCCTCGATAAAATTGGCCTGGGTTTCCTGTTCGCGCCGGCCTACCACGCAGCCACCCGCTTTGCCGCGGCGCCGCGGCAGGAACTGGGTACGCGTACTCTGTTCAATCTGCTCGGGCCATTGACCAACCCGGCCGGTGCGCCGCACCAGTTGTTGGGTGTGTTCGCGGCACGTTGGGTAAAGCCTATGGCTAAGGTGTTGCGTAAGCTGGGCAGCAAACACGTACTGGTAGTGCACTCGGAAGACGGCCTGGATGAATTCAGCATTTCAGCGCCAACCAATGTAGCCGAGCTGCATGAAGGGCAGGTTCACACCTATAGCTTCAAGCCCGAAAGTATAGGCATGCAACAGCAATCGCTGGACAGTCTTCGAGTCGATAGTCCGGAAGAATCTGCTGCGTTGATTCGTGCCGTGTTCGATGGCCAACAAGGTGCCGCTGCCGACATTGTGGCCCTGAATGCGGGCGCAGCCCTGTATGCGGCTGATGTGGCATCTTCCATTGCCGAAGGTGTGGAGCTGGCGCGACAGGTGCTGGCCGATGGTTCTGCTGCTGCCAAGGTCAAAGCCCTGAGGGAGCTCACCGCTTGAACAGAAGGGCACCATTGTGAGCGATATCCTGCAACGCATACTGGCCACCAAGCGTGAAGAAATCAGCGCTGGCCGAGCAGTTCAATGCAGTGATGAATTACGTTCACGAGCAGCCGATATGCCAGCGCCGCGGGGATTCACGCAACGGGTGCTCAAGCTGGCGCAGTCCGGGCCGGCGGTCATTGCCGAGGTAAAAAAAGCTTCGCCCAGTGCTGGAATCATCCGGGCGGATTTTAACCCTGCAGACATCGCGCGCAGTTACCAAGCCGCTGGTGCGGCCTGCCTGTCGGTGCTAACGGATAAAAATTATTTCCAGGGTGCTGCCGAATATTTGCAGCAGGCCAGGGCGGCATGCTCTTTGCCGGTGCTGCGCAAAGATTTCATCATAGACCCCTGGCAGGTGCTGGAAGCGCGGGTGATGGGTGCTGACTGCATTTTGTTAATCGTGGCAGCTCTGCCGCTGAGTGAGTTGCAAAAGCTTGAAGGTTTGGCTCGTGAATTGCAGCTGGATGTGTTGATGGAAGTTCACGCTGAGGCTGAACTGGAGCTTGCCTTGCAAACCCAGGCTCAATTGATCGGTGTGAACAACCGTAATCTGAAGACCTTTGTTACCGATATCGCGGTCAGCGAACGCCTGCGGCCACTGATCACATCCGATCGTTTGATGGTTACCGAAAGTGGCATACACACTCGTGAACATGTGGTGCGCTTGCAGAAAAGCGATATCCAGGCTTTTCTCGTGGGCGAAGCATTTATGCGTGCAGACGATCCGGGTGACGCCTTAAAGACATTGTTTCAGGGATAGACTGGGGAGGATTGGCCATGAAAGGCATTGAACTGAAGAACAAATGGGCGGCAATGGTTTGCGTGTTTGTTTGTTTTATATGCGCCAACCTGGCTCAGGCTGAAGCGCTGGACCCCAGTGTGCAATGGAAAGATCCTTCTTCGGTGCTTTTGAAAGTGGATTTCCCCGGCAATGGTTATCATGCCAGTTGGGAGCTGTTCCGCTGCACTTGCGGCGACCTGATGATTCGCTCCGAACTCAATGAGCCCGGTGAAGTTGTTCATGGTGATATTTTACTGGTGTCCAATCGGGCCGTACTCAGCCGCGGCTACGAGGAAAATGCCGAGGAGTTGCTGTCTTTTGAAGCACCAGCCCTGATGTTGCAATTGGCACTGCGTTTGCTGGAACGTTCCGAGCCTAAAGGGCCCGCCGCCGTCAGTAAGAAGCAGAAAGCCGAAGTCACCGATGAGATCAACTACATCAATCTGGACACCGGAACCGCAGCCGGCGGTTTTCCTGCGCCCTGGTCAGTAAAGGGCAGTCTGTCGCCTGAAGGTGACAGTAAGCGACGTTTCGATCTGAAATTCAGTTTCAATACCGGCGGTGCTGCGGGTGGTAAAGATCAGCAGGGAGAAATGCGCTTAAGTGGTGTGGCCGAGTATGCCGCCAGCGAATTCCCTGTGGCTGATGACCTGGATCTGCAGCCCTGGCTGCTGACCTGGCGCGATGAGTCTGATCCGGCGAGCAAGGTGGGCGATGAAGTTAAAACCCTGGGTGATGTGCGGGCGTTGTTGAAGAAAACGCCGGAATGACGTATTGACTTCGTCACCCCGGACAGCCCCCACCCCGTCATCCCGGGCTTGACCCTTACCACCGTCATCCCGGGCCTGACCCTTACC
>JAWXBM010000119.1:0-43774 GCA_034440115.1 Lysobacterales bacterium
CTTTGTTACAGATGACCTTGTTGGCGATGGCTGGCGGCATGCTGGGCGTGCTGTTCATGATCCCGCTGCGCAAGTATTTGATTGAACGCGAGCACGGCACTTTGCCGTATCCAGAAGGCACCGCCTGTGCGCATGTGCTGGTGGCCAATGAGTCGGGCGGCGGGCACGCCAAGAACGTGTTTATCGGCCTGGGCGTGGGTGCGGCCTACAAAGCACTGACCGGCTGGGCGCAGTTGTTGGTGGACGAAGCGCATCTGAAAATCCCCTTCCTGAAAAAAGGTGAGGTGGGCATGGATTTGTCGCCTGCTCTGTTCGGCGTAGGCTTTATCCTCGGCCCGCGCATCGCCACCGTGATGGTGGGCGGTGGCCTGCTATCGGCGCTGGTGATCATTCCTATGATCGCCTGGTGGGGCGAGGGCAAGCCACCGCTGTATCCGGAACTGGTATTGAGCATTGCCGATATGTCCGCCAGCCAGATCTGGAGCCGTTATGTACGTTATATCGGTGCGGGCGCCGTTGCTGCAGCAGGCATTATTACCTTGTTTCGCAGCTTGCCGGTGATGATTGAATCCTTCCGCATTGGCGCCGGTGAATTGCGCAGCCAGGTGGACTCTTCCGGCAACGCAATAGTCGCCGCAGCCGTGCCGCGCACCAGCCGCGACCTGCCGTTGAAAGCCGTGGGTATTGGCCTGTTTGTTGTTGCCCTGTTGCTGATCTTCGTGCCCGCACCGTTTGCCGCCATGCCGGAAATAACACATCGCTTGGTGGCCGCCGCCTGCGTGGTGGTGTTCTCCTTCTTCTTCGTTACCGTGGCCTCACGCATCGTCGGTTTGGTGGGCGTTACCAGTAATCCCACCAGCGGCATGACCATCGCCGCCTTGCTGGGCACTGCTGGCATATTTCTGGTAATGGGCTGGACCGATTTGGCCGGCAAAGCCGCCGCGCTGACCGTGGGTTGCGTGGTTGCCATTGCCGCCAGCATCGCCGGTGATACCTCGCAGGATCTGAAGACCGGATATCTGCTGGGTGCCACACCTCGTTCGCAACAACTAGGCGAAATGATCGGCGTGCTCACTTCCGCCACCTTTGTCTGCTTATCCGTATTGCTGCTGGCAGAAACCTTTGGTTTCGGCAGCGCCGAATTGCCCGCACCACAAGCCACGCTGATGAAGTTGGTTATTGATGGTGTGCTCGAACAAAACCTGCCCTGGGGACTGGTCGGCATCGGCGTCGCCATCGCCATCGCCGCAGAGCTGTGCCGCATTCCATCATTACCCTTCGCCGTAGGTGTATACCTGCCCGTATCCACCATGACCCCCATATTCTTCGGTGGCATGCTCAAGCTGTGGCTGGAACGCAGCGCCAGGAATGAAGAACAAGCCATCGAACGTCGTGATAAAGGCGTATTGCTAGGTTCCGGCTTTGTCGGCGGCGAAGGCCTGCTCGGCGTCGCCATCGCCGGCGTCGCCTTCATGCAGGGCGCACGCCCCGCCGGCTTCGGCACCGACTGGTTAGGACCAGACTGGCTGATCAATCTCAGCGGTTTTGTTTTCTTCCTGCTGTTCGCGGCGTGGTTTGTTAAGCGGGTAAGGAGTGATTAAAAAATATTGTAAGCATCATCGTTGAATTTGGAAGACTTATGGACATGCAGTATGCAGGCAATCAAGGTATGCTTTTCAGTGGAGTTCCCTATCAGTTTGATCAAGGAGTGCGCGAATGGGATTTTTCGCCTGGATCGTTTTTGGTTTAGTGGCTGGCGCTATTACCAAACTGCTCATGCCCGGCAAGGACCCGGGCGGGTGCATTATCACCATCCTGATCGGAATTGCCGGTGCCATGCTGGGTGGGTGGCTCGGTACGCAGTTGGGTTTTGGCACCGTTACGGGTTTCAATGCTGGCAGTTTCATTAGCGCAATTATTGGCTCGATCATCCTGCTGGTGCTCTACCGCATGCGCAGGAAGTAAGTGCAAGGAATTTGCTTCTTGGTGATGAAGCGGCGGTTGTCACCGGAGCAGGGCACCCTGTTTCAGAAAGCGCTGGAGGCCATCATGGATGCATTGTTCGAAGAGCAGAAAAACGTTCCAGCGGGAACGGATTTTTGTGGAAGATGGTTGTGAAATCAAACCCAGGCCTCACCCCATGTCAACCCGCAAGGCCGAAGCGCTGGTCAGAATGGCCGAGCATTGTCTGTCAGGAAATCTCTCGGGGAAATCCTGCTCGGGGTCGGAACGCTTCGTGATTAATGTTCACACCAACCTCGATACGCTTAACACCGCGGGTTGCGGTGCCGAATCCGAAGTTGCACCTGTACCCGCTAGGTGTTGCGGTACCTGAAGCGCCAAAAACACGCTCCGCGGGAACGTTTTTGAACTGGAGACTGAAGATGCGGACTCAGGAATCCAGATCGAGCGCAAGACTGCCGTTCCCAATTGGGGAGGCGAGGGCATGGACGTGGATGTTGTGGTGGAAGGCTTATTGCGGAGACAGGACTGACACAAGAAAGCCTAAAATATACTCAAAAACACAAACTGCGGCGAGGCTAAATTCCTTTACACTGGATTTCCTTGTATCAAGGTGCTGAAACCTGCCGAAGCGATGAGTGTTTCTGAGAATATGAATCATGAACTCATCGTCAAACCCCGCTTCTGAAACAGCAAGCCCGGAAAAAAATTATCGGGGGCTGCCTAAAAGCGTTTGGGCGTTGGGATTTGTCTCGATGCTGATGGACAGTTCTTCCGAACTGGTACACAGCCTGTTGCCAATTTTCATGACCACTGTGCTGGGCGCATCGATGGTCACCGTTGGGGTGATTGAGGGTATTGCCGAAGCCACGTCATCGGTGGTCAAGGTGTTTTCAGGCATGGCCTCCGACTGCTTCAGGAAACGTAAGTGGTTGGTAGTTTTTGGATACGGCCTGGCGGCATTGTCGAAACCGATCTTTCCATTGGCAAGTAGCGTGGGTTGGGTGTTTACTGCCCGATTCATTGATCGGATTGGCAAGGGCATACGCGGTGCGCCGCGCGATTCGCTGATCGCTGATATTGTGCAGCCCGATATGCGCGGAGCTGCTTACGGCCTGCGCCAGGCGCTTGATTCAGTGGGCGCTTTTATCGGGCCCTTGCTGGCCGTTGCGTTCATGATCCTGTTTGCCAATAATATCACCGCCGTATTGTGGGTTGCCGTGGTGCCCGCATTCCTGGCGGTGTTGCTGCTGGTGTTGGCGGTGCCTGAACCGCAGAGGGAACCCGAGGCAGCATTGCAGGCCACAAATTCCCCGCGCTTGATACTCTCACTTGCTCGTCATTTGCCATCAGCTTATTGGTTTGTTGTTGTGCTGGGCACAGTATTCACGCTGGCGCGTTTCAGTGAAGCCTTTCTGATTCTACGTGCCCAGAACCTCGGGCTGGCTTTTCAATACGTGCCGGTGTTTCTGATTGTCATGAACGTGGTGTATGCACTGTGTGCCTACCCGGCTGGATTGCTGGCAGACCGGATTGCTGCCAAGCCACTATTGATTAGCGGTTTGCTGCTGCTGATTGTGGCGGATATCCTGCTGGTTGTTGCAGTCTCGCCGGTGTGGGCCTTTCTGGGAGCGGCTTTCTGGGGGTTACACCTGGCATTCACCCAAGGGTTACTGGCAAAACTGGTAGCTGATACGGCACCAGTGGAACTGCGAGGAACAGCGTTTGGAATTTTCAACCTGGTCAGTGGCGGATCATTGTTGCTGGCCAGCGTGATTGCCGGAGTGCTGTGGAGCGTTTACGGCCCGGCAGCGACCTTCCTGGCAGGAGCGGTCTTTGCAACACTGGCCGCTTTGGGTTTATTACTCTATCGACCCGGCTCTGCGTTTTTCAGGTAAGGCAAGCCAGGAATGACCAATAAACAAATCCATCAATCTCTGAATTTCGTAGAAAATCTTGTGGAAAAAGACAGGTTCACAGCGGCGCGGGCCAAACACCTGGTCGCAGCAGCCGCCGGATGTCGATTGGTGGGGAGATTTTTCAGGGCGAAATAAGGTCACCCCTGACCAGAAAACGCCCATCGATCAGTATGGGCACGCCTTCGCCATTGAGAATTTCACCGTCTTCGCCGCCGCGTTCTGCATGCATGTGCAGATGGGGTTCGCTGGTGTTGCCACTGTTTCCTACCCGGCCAAGATAATCGCCGGTGTTTACAGGCTGGGATTCCTCTACAAACACGCTACCCGAAAGCATGTGGGCAAGAACAATTTCGCTATCGAAGCAGGCCAGCACTACGTGATTGCCTGCCAGGTTGTCGCGGTCGGTTTGACCGGGTTTTAGGTCAGGCAAGCCGTCTGCTGCAATCAACACGGTGCCGCTGCATGGCGCGATGATGGGTGTGCCAAAGATGGCGTAGTTTTCCAGTTTGGTGGCGTCGCCAAAAATATGGGATCGTGCGCCCCAGGCGTTCACGCCGAGTATGTCCAGTGCGTAGGTCTGCGGAGCAACCCTGAAATGCCCATTGATCAGCGGACTGGCGCCACCGTGGCTAATGACAAAGCGGCCATCCTGCAGGGGTGAAGCTAATTTGATGGCGTTGGCAGGTGCCGGATAGCCCGTAAAGCAGGCCCAGCACAATGCAGCAAACAGGATGCTCATCGGAACATTGACCAGTACGCCGAGCGCTTTGGCCCATTTGGGGGGTGGTTGTCTGGCAGTACCGATGCGCCTGTAGCCGATTACCAGCGCGGCCAGGTAAAGCCACGGAATCAACCAGCGATAATAGATACTCACCACATCCCATGGCATCGAAACCCACATGAACAGCAATGCCAGGCCAAAGGTGAGTGCAAGCAAAATAAACTGGAACAACGAGGTTTGCCTGGTCAGTGCCAATGTAGTCAAAAGGAAGAGTGGCACCACCAAAATGATGAGGAAAATTGTTAGCATCGTCCATGTCTCTTGAACAAGGTGGGTATTTGTTCGTCAGGCCTCATGTCGTAAGTCTGTCGTAAAATTGCCGTACCCACAACACGGAATCTGCGTTACTTTAGCAGCGTTGCCACAGCGGATATTGCAGATGAAAAACCGCCAACGCATCATCGCCGTATTGCTGGTCATAGTTGGCCTGATCAACCTGGCTCCCGTTGTGGGTGTGCTGGGTACGGACAGCTTGAGCAAGCTATATGGCCTGGCAAGCCTCGAAGGGGATCTGCTTATTCTGATGCGCCACCGGGCTTTGTTATTTGGCATTCTCGGCGTATTTATCATCTGCTCAGCATTCAAGCGCCAGTTGCAACCCGCAGCCATGCTGATGACCATGGTGAGCATGCTGGGCTACATCCTGTTGTTGTTCATTTCCGATAAATACGGAGCGGAGCTTTTTCGAGTTGCTATTGTCGACGCTATTGCTTGCTTGCCGCTGGTGTTAGCAATCATCCTTTATGGGCGAAATTCATAGCGGGTATGTTAAAGTCGCGCAAAATCATCTAAAGTCGAATCAGAATCCACAACTGGAGTACCGGCTATGAGATTAATTTGCGCACTGTTAATGCTGTTTCCCATCGCCAGCTTCGCTGTGGATGGTGTGCTGGAAATCAATCAGGCCTGTATTAATGCGGGTTGTTTTCCTGGAGATGCCGCAGGATTTCCGATTACGATTAATAATCCTGGTAGCTACCGCCTGACCAGCAATATCGGCATCAGGTCATACAATTCGCCTGAAAATATCTTCGTTATCCAGGTTATTTCCAGTAATGTGTCACTGGATCTGAACGGGTTCGCAGTTATTGGGGATACTACGTGTACAGATGGCTCTTTTAAGGACAGTCCGGTTACCAGCTGCTTACCAAAGGGTGTTGGTGTTGGTATTGGCGTGCCAGTTATCAGCGCAACTGGCATTTCAATAAGTAATGGCTTTATTCAGGGCATGGGAGATCACGGTTTGTGGTTCGGAGAAGCTGGCTGCCGTGTAAGCAATATGGTTGTCAGTGAAAATGGCAGCTACGGATTGCTCGGTGGCAACAAGGGGCTGTTTCTGAATAACATCAGCTCACGAAATGGTGAAGGTGGCTTTTCTGTGAGTGGTACTCTGATTGGCAATTCTGCCAGGGCAAATAGAACTTTCGGGATACAAAGTTTCCGTGGCCACCTGAATAACAATATTGTGAATGCAATGGTGGTGTTGGGGTTGAGTGCTCCGCCTGTTCCATTTCAAATAGTGTGATTCAGGACAATGGTGCCTATGGTATTACCTTTATCTTTGGTAATGACTATGGCAACTCGAATTACGGTGGCAACAATTTACAATTCAATGCCGCTGGGAGCATCTCTATCGACGACGTAAGTACCATAGTGCTTCAAACTGCTCCGAATTTATGTAACGCTGCTGCTTGCCCCCCATAGGTCGGCCAAGGACGTTTTTTCTTCAAAAAACTGACTAGAGGAATAAAAAATGGAATATGGAGTTCTGGGACTGCTTATCCTGATTCTGGATATCTGGGCCATCATGAAAGTGCTGGGTAGTGGCGCATCCGGTGGAACTAAAATACTGTGGGTATTATTGATCCTGGTTCTTCCCGTTTTGGGGTTGGTGTTGTGGTATCTGCTAGGCCCCAAATAGCCCTGATGACTTAACGGCTAAGGTTGGCCGACACCGGCTTGCTGTCGCAGTTGCAAAATCGTCATTCCCTGCGAGCCGGTAGTTCTGCCCTTTGAATGGCATGTTGTGTGTGCTGGAACGCGTCAATATGGGATTGACATTTACCTGCAGGCAGAAAGTTGAATGATTAGCGCGTTGTGGTTCTTACTGGTAGGAAGTTTGCTTCTGACTACGGGCCTGTTTTCCTCGGCGATCAAACGCTTGCCGGTAACCTCCGCCATCATTTACTTGCTGGTTGGGCTGATTTTCGGTCCGACGGTGTTTAATGCCTACCACTTCAATCCGCTGAAAGAATCGGCACTGCTGGAAGTCCTTACCGAGATTGCGGTGCTGATTTCCTTGTTTGCAGCAGGCGTGAAAATGCCCATGCCGTTCCGGTTGCAGCGTTGGAAAACGCCGATCGTGCTGGCCACGCTGTCAATGACGCTGACGGTTGCCTTTGTTGCTGCTTTTTGCGTTTACGTGCTGCGCATGCCGTTGGGTGCAGCTATCCTGTTGGGTGCGATAGTTGCTCCTACTGATCCGGTACTCGCCACTGATATCCAGATTCAAAATCACGAAGACCACAATCGTTTACGGTTTAATCTGACCGCAGAGGCGGGCATGAATGATGGCAGCGCATTTCCGTTTGTCATGCTGGGCCTGGGTTTATTGGGTTTGCACGAATTGGGTGACATGGGTATGCGCTGGCTGCTGGTGGATGTGCTGTGGGCTACGCTGGCAGGCGTGTTGATCGGCCTGGCTATGGGCCGGTTGGTCGCCAGGTTGGTGTGGAAGTTGCGGCAAAAGAACGCGACTCAAACTTTTTGGCATGACTTCCTGGGCCTGGGTTTGATCGCCGTGGTTTACGGTCTGAGTGAATTGATTGAAGCCTGGGGTTTCCTGGCAGTATTTTTTGCCGCGGTTTCGTTGCGACATACCGAACACAAGCTGGCGGCAGAGCCAGAGACGAAAACGCTGCAGGAAAGCATGCCGAGCGATGCCGGCTCAGGTGACGTTGAAGCGCAGGTGCCTGAACCCGTCAGCGAAGGTTCACTGGTCTTCAAGGAACATCTTGAACGACTGTCTGAATTGCTCCTGGTTCTGCTGGTCGGGGGATCGCTGTTCCTGGATTCCTGGAGTTTTCGGGCGGTTGGATTCGCGGCCTTTCTGTTCCTGGTGGCAAGGCCGGCCAGCGTGCTATTGGGTTTGGCTTTTTCCCGTGGCAGTTGGCGTATGCGTGGCATGCTGGGCTGGTTCGGGGTGCGCGGTATCGGCTCGCTTTACTACTTGATGTACGCCATAGAGCATGGCTTGCCGGAAGATCTTGCACTTGAATTCATTCACATCACACTGGTGGTGGTTGCGTTGTCAATTCTCCTGCATGGGATCAGCGTGAAGCCCATGATGGCCAGTTTTCTCAGGCGGAAAAAGTGATTCAGGCGGGATTTCGATGCAAACTCAACAGTCTTAGCACCGCCAGTAACAACAAACCCGCCAGCCAGTTATGCGCTACTGCGAGAACTATGGGTAGTTCGTTGAAAACGGCGGCCACGCCCACCGAGAATTCTGCCACGATCAATACCAACAGAATCATGCCGGTGCGGCGTGCTGCTCCGGCATGGCGCATGGCCATCTGTGCTACCAAAAGGATCAGTACGCTGGTTACGATGGCCATCAGGCGATGAGCGCGATGAATGGCCATACGCTCGGCTCCGCCAATCGCCTGGCCTTCGGGAGTTACTTCGTGATGACGCGTCAGGTCTAGCGCCTCAGCGAGTTCGGTTCCCGGTAACCACCCGCCGTGACAATCGGGCAGGGTTTTGCAGGCATTGGCAGCGAAATTGGCGCTGGTCAGGCCGCCCAGAGCGATTTGCAGGCACAGGGCCAGCAGCGCGGTGATGACCAATGTCCGCGGCAGTGGCGCAGCTTTACTGTGGGCATCGAATCGCACGGGCGGTTTGGCAGATAAACCGAACCACAACCAGCCCAGCAAACCCAACATGGCAAAGCCACCAGACAGGTTACCCATGACCACCGCCGGGTCATGCAGGCTGCCAGAACGCAGGCCCAACATGGCCAGCCACAGCGTTAAACCCAGCAATGCCAAAGACAGTATTCGATAACGGCGCTGGTGGAATGCCAGCAGGTTCAGGAAGACGATAAAAATTCCCAGCAGGCTGGCTACCGCACGATGCAGAGGTGTGGCCCAGGCCAGGGGTTGCTGTGCTGCCGCGGTGATGCGCTGGTAAGCGTCACGGGCCATTTGTTCCGGTGCCGAATCGAGCGGCGCACTGACTTCCGGTACGCCGATGCGGCCGTAGCAGTCCGGCCAATCCAGGCAGCCGATGCCGGAATGTGCCAGGCGCAGATAAGCGCTGAGTGATACCAACAGGATGACCAGCAGCAGGGACAGTCCGGTGAGAGTTTTCATTGGTTGCTGTCTTTTTTAAGACTGTCTTCGAAGAAATTCAGCGCAAAATCCGGCAAGCGCTGTGCATCCTCGAGCGTGATTTTATCGATCACTCTTTCCTGCGCCTGATAAAAGGGATGGCCGTGGGGTGAATGGTAGGGATTATTGTGCCGGGTGTTATAACAACCCAGCAGGGCAATGCGCGAATCTTCAGAAAGATTGTCATTCGAGCCATGCAGGGTATTGCAATGAAACATTACAATATCGCCACGTTCCAGTTCCAGGTAATCCTCTTCCAGTTTCTGCTCAATTATGGCAAGGCGTTCCGGATTGACGCCACTGTCTGACACTCCGTCATCAAACACGTGATTGATGCGCCCGAGTTTGTGTGAACCTGCGAGCATTTTCAGGCAACCGTTTTTGCGATTGGCTGGGTCGATGGCAATCATTACGGTTGCCATGTCCGGATAAAGACAGCCCATGTCGTACCAGTAGGCGTAGTCCTGATGATAGCGAAAGCCCACCACACCGGGATACTTCAGGGTGATCTTGTTGTGGTAGACGTAAATGCGGTCCTGGAAAAAGTATTCCAGCCGATCGAAGATGGCAGCGCGGCGCGTTACCATGGCGAACACATCATCGCGGGCAGTATCGTTCCAGACGAAAATGGATTCAAATGAGGGTCGCTTGCCCGATTCGATTTTCTGCTTGAGATTGGCGCTGACACGATTCATATGCTCGTGGTTCAGGATGACGTCCTTTACCACCCGCATTTCGTCTTCAGTGAAAACGTTTCTTACCACCAGATAGCCTTTATTCCAGAACTCCTGGTGTTCCCGCTCGAGATCCATTGATGTTTCCTTGCCCCAATCAGTCCGCAGTCTTCAGTCCTTGATGCGCATAAGCTGCACCGGCTGGCCACGCACCAGTCTTAAATAGCGCGGTGTCGCCTTCCATTCTACCCGGTCGAGGCCGATCTGGAAGCTCCACAGCCAGGCGGCATCATACTGGAACTGGTAATCATTTCCAGACCAGTATTCACCCGCTTGGGTGTTGGGGAAGTAGCGGCTGTTAATGGAGGGGGGAGATTGATTGAGCCGCGGGTCGGAAATGGAGCCCAGTTCATCCCGTGTGGGCAAACGCCAATCGCTGTAGCTGCAAAATTTGATGGCATTGATGGCATCAACATAGGCCTGGGTATCGCAATCACTGCCAGTGCAGTCGCCGCCGTTAGGCAGTCCACGATAATCCAATTCGCCGTCGTGCGATTCGTCCGGATTAAACCAGCTGTAGGTGTTATCGAGGCTTTGCAGGCCAGATTCGGCGCTTTTGACTTCCCAGGTCAGGTGGGTAAAGTCATCAAAGACACAAGCGCCCGGGGCCACAGCAACATCCAGGATCTGACCCGCTGCGTCAACTGCACGGTACTTCGTATCATGTATTTCCGGGCCGGGACCGGCTTGACGATTGCAGCCATAGAGCAGTATGAGCACTGCACAAGCTGGATAAAGAGGCAGATGAGGTGAATTTTTCATGGACGCCATGTTATTGAGATGAAAAGAAGATGTATTTGATCTGCATCAACTACAAATGAAAAATCTTTATCTAGAATCCCTGTATCGGTTGTTAACAAAAAAAGGAAGCGTGAACGCCATGAATCAGACCATAAATGAGGAATCCACTCAAGACGCGGTCGAAGAACGCATGCCAGTGATGCAGAAAATCCTCGATAACCCGTTTTTGTTGTTGTTCATTGGAGTCGTGTTTCCAACGGTCTTCTACATCATCTGGGGCATCATGGAACTCGTGACTATTCCCATAGCTAAATAGGCCATTGCCTGATAGGTGACACTGTGACTTCTATTCTACCGCCCGCCCAGACCATCTGGTGGAAACAACCACTGGATCGGGTCGAAGGAACCTGGATCGGCATCGCTTTTGTGTGGGCGCTGACCATGTTCATCATGATGCCCTTGTGGCATGTTTACGGCAAACAGAACCTCTCCAGCGAGGCTTATCGAACTACGCCGGAAGCCTATATGGCCAAAACCATGGCCATGGTTAATGAGCACACGGTTCGAACAGAAACAAATCAGCAGATTCCAGTGGTGGCTCCCCCGCCAGGCAGCGATGTCTACCTGATTGCGCGTTTGTGGCAGTGGTGGCCCATTCTGGAATTGAAAAAAGGCCAGACTTACCGCCTGCACATCTCTTCGATGGACTGGCAACACGGCTTTTCTCTGCAGCCGATCAATATCAACACCCAGATACTGCCCGGTTACGAGATGGTTCTGACCATTACACCCGATACCAGTGGCGATCAGACAATTATCTGCAATGAGTTCTGCGGTATTGGCCATCACAACATGGTGGGTAAAATCTTAATCAAGGATGAACTGAGCGGGGAGGGCGCACTATGAGCAAGTCATCGACCAAGACATTGGCCAAGCCATTGTTTCGAACCTGCCCGGAATCAGGCCTGCAATTCCATAAATCCGCTGAGTGGTTGATACGAGCCAATGCCGTTACGGCCGTTGTCATGTTGCTGGTTGGTGGCATCACCGCGCTCCTGGTAACGCTGACTCGCTGGCCCACCGTGCACCTGCTGCCTGCCGACCGGTTCTACCAGATACTCACCATCCACGGCATCAACATGCTGATTTACTGGATTATTTTCTTTGAAATCGCGGTGCTGTATTTCTGCTCTTCGACCTTGCTCAAGGTACGCATCGCAACCCCCCGAATCGCCTGGGCTGCTTTTGTGCTGATGGTTGCCGGTGCAGCCCTGAACAACTACTCGGTGCTGTCCGGAAATTCGTCGGTGATGATGACTTCATACGTACCCATGCCGGCTGACCCGAATTTCTACCTGGGCCTGATCCTGTTTGCGGTTGGTGCTTTGGTGGCTACTTTTATATTCCTCGGTACCCTGGTGGTAGCCAAAGAAGAAAAAACCTATGACGGTTCAATACCACTGGTGACTTTCGGAGCCCTGACGGCCTGCATCATTGCCGTTTTTACCATTGCCGCTGGCGCCATCATTCTGATACCAACCTGGTTGTGGTCCCTGGGTTTGATCTCGCAAATCGATCCGGCCATGTATCGCCTGGTCTGGTGGGGCTTTGGCCATTCATCCCAGCAGATTAACGTAGCAGCCCATGTGTCCGTCTGGTATCTCATCGCTGCCGTCGTGTTCGGCGCCAAACCCATGTCAGAAAAGGTCAGTCGTGGCGCATTCCTGCTCTATATTTTCTTCTTGCAACTGGCTGCGGCACATCATTTGCTGGTGGATCCGGGTCTCAGCGCTACGTGGAAGATTTTCAATACCAGTTATGCCATGTATCTGGCCGTACTTGCGAGTATGGTTCATGGCTTGACGGTGCCAGGTTCTATTGAGGTAGCACAACGTGGCAAGGGCTTGACTAAAGGCCTGTTTGAGTGGCTGCGTAAGGCGCCCTGGGGCAATCCGGTGTTCTCCGGAATGTTCATGTCGCTGATTGGCTTTGGTTTTATCGGCGGTATATCCGGCGTGGTGATGGGTACAGAGCAAATCAATATCATCATTCACAACACCATTTATGTGCCTGGTCACTTCCATGCCACCGTGGTGCTCGGAACCACCCTGGCCTTTATGTCACTGACCTATTTCCTGATCCCGGTGTTATTCCGCCGCCAGGTCATGTTCCCAGTGCTGGCCAAATGGCAGCCCTATCTGTTCGGCATCGGCATGGGCGTATTCACCATGGCTATGATGGGAGCGGGTACTCTGGGCGTGCAACGTCGCCATTGGGACATGACCTTTGCCGATTCTCTGATGAGCTTTGACTACCCAGCCAGTGCCTTTACTCTGATGGGCCTGGTAGGCGTCAGCGGCATGGCAGCCATTATAGGCGGCGCGGTGTTTGTGCTGATCACCGTGTTGTCGGTGTTCTTTGGCAAGCGTGTCGGGTCTGAATCGCCCTACGGAACCGCTACAACCCGCCTGCTTAAAGCTGAGCCTGATTTGCACGTGCAAAGCGGTGGCCATGCAGCGGCCGGTAAATGGGGCTTTGCGGCACCTGGAACCTTTGTACTCGCCATATTTTTCCTGGCCATATTTGTGGCGTATTACGTGGTTAACTGGAAATATCTGGCGTCGGTCTGGCCCATGTCATAAATCTGTGAGCTGATCTGCCAGTTTTGTATGATTGCCCAGGCTCCCGTAGACTCTACGGGGGCCTGATTGTTTTTAGTTTTACCTACGGATTTTCATGCCACATCAAAATGGTTTATCCATGACCCGCTTTTTATCCTTTCTGTCCGTACTGCTCGCCATATCCACGATGGCACAAGGCCAGCAGGTTACGCCGGAAATGGGCACGGCTCAAAACTCTAAAGCAGTGACCTTGGATTACAGTGCCGACGATGCGATCAACCGGTCACAGGCAGCGCTGGGCCAGCCCTTGCAGGATTTGCTTCTGGCAGACCGCAATGGCATGTCATTTCCATTGGCTGATTTGCGCGGCAAGCCGGTTATCATCAGCATGATATTTACCTCCTGCCATCACGTTTGCCCGGCCATTACGCGCCATCTGGCCACAGCGGTTCGGAACGCGCGTGATGCGTTGGGCGAGGACAGCTTTCAGGTTTTGACCATAGGCTTTGATACGCCCAACGATACCCCCACCGCCATGGCCAGTTTTGCCCGCCAACAGAAGGTCCACGATACTGACTGGTGGTTTCTCAGCGCCGACCAGAACACCATGCAACAACTGACCAACAATCTTGGTTTCAGCTATTTTCCGACCCCACGGGGTTTTGATCATGTTAATCAGATCACTTTGGTTGACCGCGAAGGTGTGATCTATCGCCAGGTCTACGGCGCGGACTTCGAGCTGCCGGCTTTGGTCGAGCCATTAAAGGAACTGGTGCTGAATCGGCCGCAACCGGGCTCGCACCTCACGGCCAATTTGGTCGACCGGGTCAAGTTGTTCTGTACCGTTTATGACCCCAGCACCGGTCGCTACCGTTTTGACTATTCTCTGTTCGTGCAGATAGCGGTGGGCGGCATTTTCCTGCTGTTGCTGGGCGGTTGGCTGGTGTTTGAAACGGTAAAATCGGCACGCAGGAAATCAGCCTGATGCAAGCCAAAGCAGTTTTCTCCTGGCTGGATGCGGCCCTGGCACGCTGTTTCGGGCCGCAGCTGAATCCCATGAATTACCTGGGTGCCATGACCATCTTCTTTTTCTGGATAGTGCTGGTCAGCGGCATCTGGTTGTTTATTTTCTTTCACACCAGCGTGCAGGGCGCTTACGAATCGGTTGAATACCTCACCCATCAGCAATGGTATATCGGTGGGGTGATGCGCAGCCTGCATCGCTATGCTTCCGATGCCGCTGTGGTGACCGTGTTGCTGCACATTGTGCGTGAATGGAGCCTGGGCCATCATCGCGGCAAACGCTGGTTCAGCTGGATTACCGGCACGCCGGTGCTATGGATCGTTATTCCATTGGGGATCACCGGTTACTGGCTGGTGTGGGACAAACTGGCCTTGTATGTGGCGATTACTTCGTCCGAATTGATTGATTGGTTACCGATTTTCACCGGCTCCATGGCGCGCAATTTTCTCACTGCGGCCGAACTCAGCGATCGCTTTTTTACCCTCATGGCCTTTTTGCACCTGATTGGCTTGCCGCTGGTACTGGTATTTGCCATTTGGCTGCATGTATTTCGCATCAGCCGCCCGCGTATCAACCCGCCGCGGGCCGTTATGGCAGGTACCCTGATCGCCATGTTGGCTTTGTCGCTGATTCGGCCGGCGCTCAGCCAGGGGCAGGCCGATCCCGCCACTGTGCCGCAGGAATTGGGCCTGGACTGGTATTATTTGTTGTTCTATCCGCTGGTTCAGGCCTGGGGGCCGGCTGGCGTTTGGGCTTTGCTGATTGGACTCAGCCTGTTGCTGTTCCTGGCCCCATGGTTACCTCCCAAATCGGCGCGTAAAAAGGTCGATCGGCCGGTTGTGGTGGTAGACCTGGATAACTGCAATGGTTGCCAACGCTGTGCTGAAGATTGCCCGTACTCAGCAGTGATGATGCAGCCCCGTACCGATGGCAGCCGTTATGAGCAGGAGGCCATAGTCGATGCGGATTTATGCGTGAGCTGCGGTATTTGTGTCGGTTCCTGTCCCACCGCCACTCCGTTCCGCCAGGCCAGTGCACTGGTGCCGGGAATCGACTTGCCGGACCTCAGCGCGCTGATGTTGCGCGAGCAGATCGAGCAGCAAAGTGCACGCTTGCAAGCCAGTCCGCAGGGCAGTCAAAGAGTTATCGTGTTTGGCTGTGACGGCAGTGCCGAATTAAAACAGCTGGACGATCCGCAAACGGCTGTGATTGGTTTGCGTTGCATGGCGCATTTGCCGCCTTCATTTATCGACTTCATCATCAGCCGCAACCATGCCGACGGCATCTTTCTGGCGGGCTGCAGCAACGGCGGTTGCGAATACCGTCTGGGTACTGACTGGACCAGCCAGCGTGTGGCGCGCGAACGCGACCCCCGATTGCGCGAACGCACCGATCGGGCAAAGCTGGCCATGGGCTGGGAGCAACCCTGGAGTTCTCATACTTCACCAGCGCGTGGTTTGGCCGCGTTTCGTCAGCAGTTGATCATCAGTTCGCCTGTTTCTGTCAGGACGGAAGCCTTACAAAAGAAATTCTGGTTGCAGCGTTTGCCTTTGCGCGCAATAGCGTACGGGCTGTTTATGGTTGTTGCAGCCTTATTCTCCGCCTGGCCCGCATTCAGCTTGTTAGAGCCTGAGCAGGCCATGGTGTCCTTGTCGATTTCGCATACCGGTCAGCGCATCGAGGAATGTCGCAAGTTCACCCAGGAAGAACTGAATGAGTTGCCGCCCAACATGCGCCGCCCCAGTGATTGCCCGCGTGAGAAGCAGCCGATTCGGGTCGAGCTTAGCGCCAATGGCGAAGTACTGTATGCGCAAACCATTCAGCCCGCTGGAATCTGGAGCGATGGGTCTGCCACCATCTATGCACGTTTTCAATTGCCTGCAGGCGAGCAGAATTTGACTATCGGAATGAATGATTCAGGCGGGGGTGCGGACTCGGCAGGTGATTTTGATTATTACTCGGAGCAGCGCGTGCAATTGCAGCCCGAGCAGCACCTGGTCATCAGTTTTGACGCGGCCAGTTCCGCGTTCACTTTTAATTAACTTGGCCTTTAATTAAATTGGCTTTCAATCAGGTACGAAGATGAATTTGGTACAGTGGAAATCCTCTTTCTCTCTCGGCATTCCGTCGGTTGATTTGGAACATCGGGAGATGATCGGTTTGATCAACGAAGCTTACCAGCGCCTGGAAGGGCGTGAGGAACCTGCCGCCATCGAAGCCATGCTGGGTGAAATCCATGCCGGCATCGCCGCGCATTTCGCCCTCGAAGAGCGGCTGATGCGGGAGTCGGGATACGGCGAATACTCAGCGCACAAAGACGATCATGAACGCTTGTTGGATCAGATCATGGGCCTGATGGATGATTACGCCAACGACCCACAAGCAGGTCGCGAGCAGTTGCAGCTGGGGCTGTCGGACTGGTTCAGTGTTCATTTCGCCAGCTTTGATGCGCGCCTGCATGGTGTGCTGATCCACCCAGCTGCAACCGCTGATTGAATCAGGTCGTTGGACCTAACGGCTGCCGTAACAGGGTAAAGCTCAGCAACGCCAGCGCCAGGAAAATCACGAAAAAAACGATCTGTCGTTGCGGCAATACCTGGCCACGGCTGGATTCAATGCGCCGCAGTATCCAGTCGGACAAAAAATAAACAATGATCGCATTGAGGGAAAACAGGATCAGCTCGGACATGGTCTTGCGCTTACTCCTGGGTTGGCTGGAGGCGGGCTTTGAAGCGTATGGATTTCCAGGCGGCGATCAGAAACAACAGCCCGCCGATGATCGAAATTAACCCACCCAGGCCCATCAGACCCATACCGGCGATTTCGCCCAATCGGTCTACCCCCTGAGCCAAACCAGCAGTTTTTCTCTGCACACCGTAGCCACCACTCCAGGCCAGGCCAATGATGTGCAGCAATTGCCCGCCACCGTAAAGAATGGGCTGCCAGGTGGCCAACTTTTGCGGCACCGGGCCAAAGCCGATGCGGGGCAACAGGTAGTAACAGAATCCCATAAAGGCGATGGTCACACCCACCGTGGAGCCGTGATAGTGCGCTGGTATGACGATATCCAACCCGGAAATTATGAAACCCAGCACACCGCCGGTGGCAAACAACAGTGCCGAGGACCACAAAGCGCTGCGTAAATAGACCGCTTCACCGCCCAGATTGGAGTGATTGCGTAGGCTGGCAGCTATCGCCAGGCCGAGCGGAATGCAGGATAGGCCGCCATACTTCATCAGTTCTGTGAAAGCCAGCCGGTGGCCGGGTGAAACCACCTCGTGCGCCAGGTAGAGGAAAGGCACGGTGATCACCGGCAGGGAAAGTAAAATCAGGAACACGGCGGTCAACCGTGGGCTGAGCACAAAGCGGTATCCGCCGGCACTGGCCAGCACCACCCAGGCCACCATCATCAACAGGGTGTGGGTGAACTGCAGGATATGCCCGCCGCCCCAGAACAGAAACTCGAAATAGGCTTCGCCGTCCATTTCCGCCGGTATGCCTGCCATCGAGGCCAGAAATGCCAGCACGGCTGCAGCGGTTACCACTGCAGACAGCCGGATACCCAACCGTAAGGCGTCTGAACCGCTCAACCTTCCGCCATCAGCAGTCCGGCGCCGGTTGTGATCCAGCCCACAGCGCAGCAGGTGCAGGAATATCCCGGTGGTAAACAGGCCCAACCCGGTATAGAACACGGGGTGCCGCAAAATGGGCACGTAATTGTTCATCAATGGCTCGGTAGCGCCAACAAAGGGCGAGACAACCACGATGGCAGTGCCCAAGGCCGCCAGCCAGAAAGACATGCGGTCCCAGCGCGGTGCGTCATTGCGGCAGGCCAGGCTCCAGAATACGCCGGCCATGGACAACAGCCAGATCAGTACTGACAGGTTGACGTGGATAACCAGCGCCACGCGAAAGAAATCCACCAGCGGGATCATTTCCTGAATGGTGGGAGTGCGCGCCAGCACCAGTAACAAGGAAAACAGCCCGGCTCCGACTAATGCGGCCAGGCCCAGTAACAACCAGGCGCGCGCGCTGTCACGCAAAGAAACACTGGCGGCAGGTAAGTCGTAAAGCGCAGGGGGCATGAATTTCAGCTTTTTCAGGCGGCTCGCCGCAACTTAGCGGTCGCAGCTGACAACGTCAACGAATTTTACTACTGGCCTGCTATTATCGCCGAATGCTGAACTACAAAAACATTCATGACTTGCTGGCCGGTAACGCCGTTTGCGAACCTTTTTATTGCATATATCCGGAACTTTACCGTCAGGTAGCCCGGCAATTTGTTGCCAGCTTTCCGGGGCGGGTGCTGTATGCGGTCAAATCCAATGATCACCCGGCCGTGCTGCGACTGTTGCACGAAGGTGGAGTAGAGCATTTTGATTGTGCCTCGGTGCCAGAGGTAGAGCTGGTGCGGCAGAACTGCCCCAGTGGCCAAGCCTACTTTATGGTGCCGGTGCGATTGCCAGGTGCTGCGAAACAGGCTTTTGAACGACTGGGCGTGCGGCATTTCATGGTCGATCATGCCCGGGGTATCGAACTTTTGGCAGACGAAATCGATCTGGGCCAAGCGGTGGTATTTGTCCGCATGGCGGTGCATCACGAATCTGCTTTGCAAGACCTTTCGTCGAAATTTGGCGCGCCACCGGCAACAGTGCCCGCTTTGCTGGAAGCGCTGCGCAGCCGCGGTGCGGAACCCGCCCTGGCTTTCAACGTGGGGTCATCGGTGATGCAGCCCGCGGCCTATTTACACGCCCTGGAAACAGCGCGTCAGGTGCTGCAACAACTGTCATTCCGCGTTCGGCTGGTGGATATTGGCGGCGGCTTTCCATTGTCTTATCCGGACTTCGAAGCGCCGCCCCTGAGCGATTACCACACGGCTATCCGTGACGCGGCAGCGGGGCTGCCATTGGCTGAAAATGGTGAGTTGATGGCTGAGCCTGGCCGTGCTTTGTCCGCGCCGGGTCTGTCTGCGGTGGTCAGCGTGCTGCTACGCAAGGATGACCGGCTGTACCTGAACGATGGCATGTACGGCATTTTCTGGGAGCTGCGCTTCAAGGGACATAAGCGCTTTCCGGTGCGGAGTTTCCGCAATGGCCAGCTTTTGCAGGGCGAACTCAAATCTTTCCAGCTGTACGGCCCCACCTGTGATGCCACCGACGTTTTACCTGGTCGCGTTGATTTGCCGGCCGATATGCGCGAGGGTGATGTGCTGGAATTTGGCCGGATCGGTGCTTACAGCCTGGCTGGCCGCACCCGCTTCAACGGTTTTTACAGTGAACAGATGGTGCAGTTCACCGATCCCCAAGCCCAGCCGCCAATGAGCGATATGTCATGAGTAATCAACTCGCAGCTGAAACCAGCCCTTACTTATTGCAGCACGCCGATAATCCGGTGCACTGGTATCCCTGGGGTGAGCAAGCGCTGACCTTGGCACGTGAACAGAACAAACCCATCCTGTTGAGCATAGGTTACGCCGCTTGTCATTGGTGTCACGTGATGGCGCACGAGTCGTTTGAAGATGAAGCCACAGCCGCAGTGATGAACCAGCATTTCGTCAATATCAAGGTTGACCGGGAAGAACGTCCTGATCTGGATGGTATTTACATGAGCGCCGTTACCGGCATGACCGGGCAGGGCGGCTGGCCCATGACGGTATTTCTGGCACCCGATGGACAGCCTTTTTATGCAGGCACTTATTTTCCACCGCAACCGCGCTATGGCATGCCCTCATTCCAGCAGGTGTTGGAGACAGTCTCCCACGCCTGGGTTGAACGGCAGGATGAAGTGCAGCGCAGTGCCGCCACTGTTACCCAGCACTTGCAGGAAACAGCCCAACATCCACAAGGCGGGGAGCTGAGTAACGCTTCGCTGGAACAGGCTGCTGCCAAACTGCTGAGCAACTATGACAGCGTACACGGTGGTTTCGGCGACGCACCTAAGTTCCCGCAGCCGATGGCCCTGGAATTCGGCTTGCGCGAATACCTGCGCAACGGCAATCAGGATTTACTGAATGCGGCTACCACCACTTTGCAGCGCATGGCGAATGGTGGTATTTACGATCTGCTGGGGGGCGGCTTTGCGCGCTATGCCACTGACATTGCCTGGCTGGTGCCGCATTTCGAAAAAATGCTCTACGACAATGCGCAACTCGCGCGGGTCTATTTGCATGCCTGGCAGATCACCGGTGAGCCACGTTTCCGTGAGGTAGTGGAACAGACGCTGGATTATCTGTTGCATGAAATGCATCACGAGGATGGTGGCTTTTACAGTTCCGAAGACGCCGACAGCGAAGGCGTGGAAGGCAAGTTTTACGTCTGGAGCGCAGCGGAAATTCGTGCGGCCCTGGGTGCAGATGCGGAGGTCTTTATGCAGGCCTGTGGCGTCAGTGATGCGGGCAACTGGGAAGGCACGAACATTCTGCATCGCCCGAATGACGGAGTAGAGATTTCAGCGTCTGCCAGGCAGAAACTTTTTGACCTGCGAGCCCAACGCATCCGGCCGGGGCTGGATGACAAGGTTTTGACTGCCTGGAATGGCCTGGCGCTGGCGGCCCTGGCGGAAGCGGGACGGGTGCTGGGGCGTGCAGATTATTTGCAAGCCGCGTTACAGAATGCTGAGTTTATCGATCGCGAATTGCGCTTGGAAAACGGCCGCTTGCTGCGCAGCTGGAAAGCTGGGCACGGAGCAAGGTATTCGGCCTACCTGGAAGACTATGCCTGTCTGGCGGATGGCCTGCTGGCTTTGTATGAAAGCACCTTTGATGAACGTTGGTATGTTTGGGCGAATGAGTTGGCTGGCTTGATGCTGCAGCATTTCCAGGACAAAGACGGCGTCGGTTTGTACGATACAGCAGATGATCACGAGCAATTGCTGTTGCGCCCACGTGATTTGCAGGACAACGCCATGCCCAGTGGCAATGCCCGGGCTGCTTCCGTGATGTTCCGGCTGGGCCTGCTATCCGGAGATGGGGAATACCCGTCTTGTGCAAACGATTCCGTGGCGGCCATGAGTAGTAATATGGCGAGCTATCCGATGGGCTTTGGCGAGTGGTTGAGTGTTGCCAGCGTGATGCTGGGTACGCCCCAGGAACTGGCCCTGATCGGTGACGCCAAGGGCTTGGAAGAATTCAAACAGTTGTTGAATTCAAGCTATCGGCCCAACCTGGGAGTCGCAGCGGGAGCAGAGCAGAGCTGCGGCCGGATTCCACTATTGGCTGGACGACCAATGGTCAATGGCAAAGCAGCTGCTTACCTCTGTCAGCAATTCAGCTGCAGCAGGCCAGTCACAACTGCAGTCGAGTTGGCGGCGCTGCTCACTGCCGGTGATTGAATTTTCCAGCGCCGAGGCTGGCTTTGTGGGATGAATTTTCCGGGCAATGCTGCCATTATGTAAAGTCATTCGCTGAAACCTGATTAATATCAAACATGACCTTAACGATCTGGGTAGCATTTCTGGTATTTGTGTTTCTCATGGTGGCCTTGGACCTGGGCGTATTCCACCGCATACCCAAAGCCCCCAGCATACGTGATGCTTTGGCCTGGACAATGGTCTGGGTGGCTATGGCATTGCTGTTTTCCGCCCTGGTTTACATACTGTACGAAAACAACTACACCTGGGCCAGCGTTGCCACGGAGCATCTGAACGGCAAGGAAGCGGCATCCCAGTATCTTATGGGCTACCTGCTGGAAAAATCCTTGTCGGTGGATAACATTTTCGTTATCGCGATGATTTTTTCCTACTTCCGTGTGCCACTGGAAATGCAGCACCGAGTGTTGTTCTGGGGCATACTCGGGGCGGTTGTTTTACGCGGCATCATGATTGCTTTGGGCGTGGCACTGATCAACAGTTTTGGTTGGGTGATCTACATATTTGGTGCTTTCCTGATTTATACCGCAGTCAAGATGTTGTTGTTGCGGCAGGAAACCGTTGATCCGGGTGAAAACCCGCTGGTCAAACTGGCCCAACGGCTGATTCCGGTCACCGAAACCTATCATGGCTCGAAATTTTTTGTTCGCGTTGATGGTGTGTTAATGGCAACGCCGTTGTTTCTGGCTTTGTTGCTGGTGGAGAGCAGCGATATCATGTTTGCGGTGGACTCCATTCCGGCAATTTTTGCCGTTACCCGCGATCCGTTCATTATTTTTACCTCGAATATTTTTGCCATTCTGGGTTTACGCTCTTTGTACTTTGTGCTGGCGGGTTACATGGCCAAGTTCCGCTATCTGAAAAATGCCCTGGTCTTTGTGCTGGCATACGTGGGTGTGAAGATGATGATCAGCAACCATTATCACATCCCAGATGGTGCCTCCATGTCCATCATTATTGGTATTTTGCTGGTGGGTGTGTTGGCATCCATCAAAGGAGCGGCCGCTGACCCGGTACCCTTGAAATCACCTCTGGATGTGGATAAATGACCGGCGCAACGATAACAGACGTGGTTTTCTTTACGCAGCAGCAGGGTGTCTTTGAAGAATGGCAAACCGATGCCAAAAAGTGTATTCGGGGCCAGCCACTGCAACGCAGTTGGCACCAGTTCACCAGTTCGGATAAAAAGTTTTTCAGCGGTATCTGGGAGGCCGAGCCGGGCTGCTGGAACATTGCCTACACGGAAAACGAGTACTGCCACATTCTGGCCGGAAAGTCCGTGCTGCGCGATACTGCGGGCAATGAACATGCTTTAAACCCCGGCGATCAGTTTACTATTCCAGCCGGTTTTGCCGGGCAGTGGGAAGTACTGGAAACCACGCGTAAAATCTACGTTATCTACCAACCCTGATTCGAGTGAGATAGAAAATGAGTAATGCAGAATGGCAGCAGCGCAAGCAAAAAGCTTTCGCCCGCGGAATGGGCAATATGTTGCCGGTTTACATCGACAAGGCTTTGAATTCTGAAGTCTGGGATATTGAAGGCAAACGTTATATCGATTTTGCCGGCGGCATCGCGGTAGTCAATACCGGCCACAGCCATCCACGCATTGTTGCAGCCATCAAGCAGCAGCTGGACCGGTTCAGCCACACCTGCATCATGATCACACCCTATACCAATGCGGTGGAACTGGCTGAACGCCTGGTGCAGGCAACACCGGTAAAAGAGGGCCGCGCCATATTCGTGTCTACCGGCGCCGAAGCGGTTGAGAATGCGGTGAAGATTGCCCGAGCCTATACCGGTCGCCCCGGCGTGATTGCGTTTGGCGGCGGATTCCATGGCCGCACCAATTTGTGCATGGGCCTGACTGGCAAGGTTGTGCCCTACAAGAAAGGCTTTGGCCCCTTCACGCCGGAGATTTACCACGTGCCGTTCCCAGCCGAATACCTGGGAGTCAGTGCAGCCGAGTCACTGAAAGCCCTGAAGGAAGTATTCAAGAACGATATCGAGCCCAGCCGTGTGGCCGCCATCATCATCGAGCCAGTGCAGGGCGAGGGTGGCTTCTATGCGGTACCCAAAGGCTTTCTTGGCCAGCTGCGGGAATTGTGTGATGAGCACGGCATTGTCTTCATCTGTGATGAAATCCAGTCTGGTTTTGGCCGTACCGGCAAGATGTTTGCCTGCGAGTACGAAGATGTCCAGCCCGATATCATCACCATGGCCAAGGGCATCGCCGGTGGTTTCCCGATTGCTGCGGTGGTGGGCACACGCGAAGTCATGGACGGCGCTGATCCGGGTGGCCTCGGTGGCACTTATGCCGGTTCGCCGCTGGGCTGTGCGGCTGGTCTGGCGGTGCTGGATGTGATGGAAGATGAAAAGCTGATCGAGCGTGCGCGCGAGGTAGGCAAGCGCATTATGGCTGGCCTGCAGCACTTGCAACGCAAGTATCCGGATCGCATTGGCGATGTGCGCGGCCTGGGAGCCATGGTGGCCATGGAGCTGCTTAAAGAAGGTGATGTGAACCAACCCGATGCCGATCTGACCAAGGCACTGACCATGGAAGCGGCCAAGCGTGGCTTGTTGCTGCTGTCTTGCGGTGTGCGCGGCAATGTGATCCGCATACTCACACCGCTGACCATTCCCTACGATCAGCTGGAAGAGGGGTTGGAAATTCTGTTTGACAGCTTTGCAGCCTGTGTCTAGTTGGCCTTAGAAAGTGAACGTCAACGGTAAGGCCTGCCGATCTATCTGTTTGGCGCAGGATGGCTGGTCGGTGGATATCATCGACCAGACTTTTTTGCCGCACGAATTTCGCTGGCGACGCCTGCAATCTGCAGAAGAATCCGCCGAAGCCATACACACCATGCGAGTACGTGGCGCACCTCTGATTGGTGCGACTGCGGCTTATGGAATGGCGCTGGCCATGCGCCGGGATGCCAGCGATAACAGTCTGCAGAAGCACCACGACATGCTGTTGGCGACCCGGCCTACGGCGGTCAATCTGCGCTGGGCCTTGCAACGTATGCGAACTCTGTTGCAGGAATTGCCGATCGGTAAACGAGTGGATGCGGCTTATTCAGAAGCGGCCATACTGTGCGACGAAGATGTGGAGATCAATCGTCGTATCGGCGAAAACGGGCTGGGTATATTTAAAGAAATTGCCTCACGAAAGCCTGGTAAAGTACTGAATATATTGACTCATTGTAATGCCGGCTGGCTGGCGACAGTGGACTGGGGTACCGCACTGGCGCCCATGTATCTGGCGCATGATTCAGGAATAAAAATTCATATATGGGTGGATGAAACCCGCCCGCGTAACCAGGGTGCAGCGCTCACCGCCTGGGAGCTGGCAGCCCATGGCGTGCCGCATGATGTGATTGTCGACAATGCCGGTGGCCACCTGATGCAACACGGTGAAGTGGACCTGTGTATTACCGGCACCGATAGAACCACCCGCAGCGGCGATGTCTGCAACAAGATTGGCACCTATCTGAAAGCCCTGGCCGCGTATGACAATGACGTGCCTTTTTACGTGGCCCTGCCCGGGCCGACCATAGACTGGACTATGCGTGATGGACTGGCCTCCATTCCCATCGAAGAGCGCGATGCAGAAGAGGTAACGCGTGTATCCGGCATCAACCGGCGAGGTGAGCTGCAATCCGTAGCCATTACGGCGCCACATATTACTGCGCGAAACTTTGCCTTTGATGTTACTCCAGCCCGGTTGGTGACGGGTTTGATTACCGAGCGCGGCGTGTGTGCTGCCAGCGAAGCTGGATTGTTAGGTTTGTATCCGGAAATGAGGGACTCTGATTGAGCAGGCAGCAGCGGCTGGATTTGATTGCTACGGCCCAGGCTATGAATGCCAGCGGCATCAATGCAGGAACTACGGGCAACCTCAGCCTGCGCAGCGATGATGGCATGTTAATTACGCCTTCACGCACTCCTTATTCCGACCTGCAGCCTGAAGACATCGTGCCGGTAAGCGCGAATGGCAGTTGGCCACAGGATCAAACGCCCTCCAGTGAATGGCGCTTTCACCGCGATATTTACTTGCAGCGCCCGGATGCACAGGCCATCGTGCATGCCCACCCAGTGCATTGCTCGGCTCTGGCCAGCCTGCATCGATCCATTCCGGCCTTTCACTACATGGTGGCCGTGGCCGGCGGCAAGGATATCCGCTGCTGCGATTACGCCACCTACGGCACGCAGGAGTTATCGGATCTCATCATTGCCGCCCTGCAGGAGCGCAAAGCCTGTTTGATGGCCAATCACGGCCTGGTTTGCCTGGAAAGCAATTTGCCGCGGGCCTTGGCATTGGCGATGGAAGTAGAGAATCTGGCGCGCACTTATTGTCAGGCACTGGCTATAGGTGAACCGGTGATACTGGACGATGAAGAGATGCAGCGGGTGATTGCGAAGCTGGGCGGCAAGGGTTCCAATGCCTGACTAAAGTCGATAATGGCTTTATTGATAGGGGATATCTTCGCCCAGTTGCCGTTTTACCGCGATGCGCTGGTTTTTACCCGCCATAACCTTGACCTGGTAGAGGGTTTCCCGCGCCAGGGCATCGTTGCCCTCGCTACCCTCCCAGCTTTTGTTGTACAAACGCTTGACCATGTTCACTGCATCTGGTGAGCGTTCAATCAGCGTTTGCGCCAACTGCTGGCTGGCTGCATTGACATCCTGGCAAACCAGTGTAACCAATCCCAATGTCAGCGCCTGTTCTGCAGTGACCAACTCGGCTGTCATGGCCAGCCGCATGGCCTGGTCGCGCGGCATCAATTCGCGCAACGAAAGCGTACCGCCCATATCCGGAATCAAACCCCATTTGCCTTCCATGATGGATAGAGATGCTGCCGGGTCGGCCAAGCGGAAATCAGCGCCCAGGGCGATCTGCAAACCGCCGCCCCAACAGTTTCCGTGTAGGCAGGCAATCACCGGCATTTTCAGCCGTCGCCAACCCACGTTGACGCGTTGTGCCAGGTTGGGGTTCCAGGGCCACCATTTCCACAGCAGCTTGAGTGAATTATTCTTGTTTTTGAACATGGACTTCACATCCAGCCCGGAACAGAAATCTGCCCCCGCACCACTGACGATGACCACCCGTACATTCTTGTTGCGTGCTATGGCTTTTTGCGCATCGACAATGGCGCGGAACATGTCCAGGTCCAGTGCGTTGCGTTTGTCTGGTCGGTTCAACAGCACGCGGGCAATTCCGCCGCTGATCTGAAGTTCTACACGTTGGCGAAATGAGCTCATACGGATTGCAGTTTCATGCCCTTGAGTACCATATCGCTATAGCTTACCAGCCCTATGATGTTGCGTTGCTGCAGAACCGGCGCACGCGACAGGCCGAACTGGTGGAACAGGCGAATGCAGTAACGAATGTTCATGTCCGGGTCTACTGAAATCACCGGCTTGGACATGACCTCATAAATATTAATGCGCTCTGGCGAGCGGTTCTCAGCCAGTACTCGCAAGGCAATATCGCGAAACATCACGATGCCGTATTCATCGTCATCATGGCGCTTGTTGATGATGATAGCGCGGTTTTCCGGGTAGCGCAGCGATTGCATCACGACGCTCACGGTTTGCATGCCATCGACAATGTCGATGCCGGTTTTCATCACATCGCGCACGCGGACGATGGTATTTTCGACCTTCATATCAATTCCTCCACATCATGGCTCAGGGCCTGCATCTGGTGATGTACGCCGATGGCGTCCTCCACGTCTATCTGGATGGCGATTCCGCTGCCGGGCTGTTCGTCAAAACTACCCACTTCGGCCACTTTTTCCAGCACTCTGCGGCTGAAATGCTCTTCTACCAGCACCAGCAGCACATTCACCTGGCTGTCTATGCTCAGTCCCAGGAAGCTTTTGCTGCCGCTGAGTCCTTCGCCTCGCGCCTGGTTCAGCACCGTGGCGCCTTTGGCGCCTGCATCACGTGCCGCATCCAGCACGGCTTCGGTTTTTTCGAACTCGCACATGACGATAATCAGTTTGAAATGCATTTCAATGCTCCTTCGTTAATGAAATTCTGACTGAATCAGAGATTCCTTAGGTGGCTTTCTTGCAGGCCACTAGCGGTTGTTGTTTGCCGCTTGTTTCTGCTCTGTGCCCACCATGCGCCCAACTGGGCGTAAGCCAGCACAGCGATGATGGGGAACAGGCTGGCAAAGGCAATCAAGCCAAAGCCATCCAGTATCGCGCTGCGGCCAGGTATGGTTTCTGCCAGGCCCAGCCCCAGCGCGGCGACCAGTGGTACGGTTACGGTGGATGTGGTCACGCCGCCCGAGTCATAGGCCAGCGGAATAATGCTTTTCGGCGCGCGACTGGTTTGCAGGATGACAATGATGTAACCCACGATGATGTACCAATGCAGCGCGGTGCCTGTCACGATGCGGAACGCACCCAGTGACACGCCGACCGCCACACCCAGAGCCACGGCAATACGCAGTCCATGGGTCGATACGGCGCCACCGGATACCTGGTTGGCCTTGATGGCAACCGCAAGCAGCGAAGGCTCGGCTATGGTGGTGGCAAAGCCGATGGCGAAAGCAAAAGCATAAACCCAGCCATAGTCCGACCAGACAATGGTGCTGGGTAGTTGCTGCAGTCCGGCGTAAATGAATTCGGCTGCGGTCAATTGTTCTGCCATCAGGCGGCCGATGGGAAACAGCGCCATTTCCAGGCCATCCAGAAACAGTGCCAGGCCAAGTACCACCATGATCATGCCGCTGAATATACGGGCTGCATGTTTGATGGGCTGGCGTAGCACAAATATCTGAAAACCGAACAACACGGCGGCAATGGGCAGGACGTCCCTCAGCACACTGAACAAAATGGTTATGAAGTCCAGTAGCGCGTTCATGTGGTGATAATCCCGAACAGCATGACAAATATCATCGGCGTCAGCGAGGCGAAGGCAATCAGCCCAAACCCATCCAGCATGGGATCACGGCCGCGTATGCTGCTGGCCAGTCCTACGCCCAGCGCAGTGACCAGCGGCACGGTGACGGTGGAAGTGGTCACGCCACCTGAGTCATAAGCTATGCCGATGATTTCTGCCGGCGCGAATGCCGTCATGATCACCACCCCCAGATAGCCGCCGATGATCAGCCAGTGCAGCGGCCAGCCTTTGAGTATGCGAATCACGCCGACCAGTAAGGCAATGCCCACCGACAAGGCCACGGTCAGGCGCAAGCCAAGCGCGTAAGAGGTCATTTCCTGCGCGCTGTTGTCAATCACCCCGGCCGCAGCCGCAACCTTGGCCGCTTCCGCTGCTACGGCAATCAGGGCGGGCTCAGCCACGGTGGTACCGAACCCCAGGGTGAAGGAAAACAGCAGCAACCACGGCAGGCTGCCGCGACGCACGAAATTGTGCGCCATGTCTTCGCCCAGAGGGAACAGCGCCAACTTTAGCCCCTGCACAAACAAGGCCAGCCCCAGCATGACCAGCAAAACACCGGCCAGTATCTGGCCCAGTTGGGGCAAGCTCTGGCGCAGCACGAAAAACTGGAAAAACGCCACCACGGCGATGATAGGCAGCAAGTCGCGCAGGCTGTCCTGCAGGGGGCGAATCAAATGCCGAAAGGTTGGGCGCATGCTATGAGACAGGTGGTTGGTGTGCAGGGCGAAACCTTAGCATGAAAGCTTCAGGCCAGCTCCGCTCATCGCTATACTGCATGACTCGTATCAAACGGACTCTGCAATGATCAGCAAATTACCTGGCGCTGCCACCACGATATTCACCGTCATGTCGAAAATGGCGCAGGACGAGGGTGCCATCAACCTGTCGCAGGGTTTTCCGGATTTTGATGGGCCCGCTGCTTTGCGCGATCGGATTTGCTGGCATATGAATCATGGCCACAATCAATACGCGCCACTGGCGGGTGTGCCCGAGTTGCGCGAACAGATTGCGGCCAAAGTAGCTGAACTTTATGGCCGTGAAGCGGACCCGGCCAGCGAGATCACGGTGACCCCTGGTGCTACGGAAGCGCTTTATTGCGCAATTACTGCCGTGGTGCATCCCGGTGATGAAGTGATTGTGTTTGATCCCGCCTACGACACTTACGATCCTGCCGTGACCCTGAATGGAGGCATATGCCGTCACCTCCCCATGGCCTATCCGGATTTTAAAATCGACTGGCAGCAAGTGCGTGATGCAGTGAACGATCGCACTCGGCTGATCATTCTTAACACACCGCACAATCCGTCTGGAACTTGCCTGGCAGAGAACGATTTCGCCGAACTGCGCGACATTGTGCGGGAGCGGCAAATTTACCTGCTCTCAGACGAAGTGTACGAGCACATTGTGTTTGATCAGAAACCTCACCTCAGCCTGTTGTCGGATGCGGAATTGTCGGAGCGCAGTTTCGTGGTGTTTTCTTTTGGCAAGACCTTTCATGCCACCGGCTGGCGGGTAGGTTACTGCGTGGCACCCAAGGCATTGATGAGCGAGTTTCTGAAAATACACCAGTTCATCAATTTCAGCACCAACACGCCGATGCAATATGGCCTGGCCGACTTTATGCGCGCTGAGCCCGGTTTTTGCCGTGAATTGCCTGGTTTTTATCAACAGAAGCGTGATGAATTTATAAACCTGATGGCAAAATCCCGTTTTCAAATGCAGCCCGCAGCGGGCAGTTTCTTTCAGTTGGCGGATTACAGTGCCATCAGTGCTGAGCCCGATAGCGAGTTTGCCATTCGACTGACCCGTGAGGCCAAGGTGGCAGTCATCCCGATTTCGGTGTTCTATGAGAATCCGCCTGATCAGAAAGTGGTGCGCTTCTGTTTTGCCAAAAATGCTGCCACCCTGAGCCAGGCTGCAGAGCGGTTGCTGAAGCTTTAGCTCGCCATGCTTACCAAATCCGGCAAACTTCTGCTTCGGGCTTGACCAGCACGGCATTCACGGAGCAGTTAAAAGCTTTGGCAAACTCCGGCATATTCACCACTGCACCGTTGATGCGGTAAGCCGGTGGTGAATGCGGGTCGGTGGCGGCGTGCAAACGCAACGCTTCAGGGCGTTCAGCGGCGCAGGCCCATTGGGCAAAACCAACAAAGAAACGTTGATCGGGCGTCAGATCATCGGCGGGCTGCAAGTCCTGTTCGGTCGTCTCGCGCTGCCAGGCATCCCAGGCCAGGATCAAGCCACCCAGGTCGGCAATATCTTCACCTGAAGTCAGTTCGGCATTGATAAAGATGTCATCAATCACCCGGTAGCTGCCGTACTGCTGGCGAATGCAGTTGGCGCGTTCCTCGAACGAGCTGGCATCCTCCTCAGTCCACCACTCACGCAGGTTGCCATCGCCATCGTATTGGCGGCCTTCATCATCAAAACCGTGCACCAGTTCATGCCCTATGGTGCCGCCGGTATTGCCATAGTTGGGTGCGTCATCGAGTTTTGGATCATACAAAGGTGGCATCAGCACCCCAGCCGGAAAATTGATGTCGTTCATGGATGGGTTGTAATAGGCGTTGACGGTAGCTGGAGTCATAAACCATTCGCCGCGGTCCAGCGGCTGGTCTATACGGGACAGTTGTCGTTGCAGGTCAAACCGAGTGGCGCGGGAAAAATTGCCGTAAAAATCATCCGTTTTGATTTCAATCGCTGAGTAGTCGCGCCATAGATCCGGATAGCCGATCTTGTCGCGCATTTTCTGCAGTTTATCGTGCGCCTGTTGACGGGTTGCAACACTCATCCAACTCAGCGAGTCGATGCGTTCGGCCATAGCCTGCTGGATTTGCACCGCCATGCGCTTGACATCCTCACGCACTCGCGGCGGAAAATTGCGCTCAACGAATTCTTTACCCAGCGCTTCGCCCAACTGCTGATCCACCAGGCTGACACAGGCTCGCCAACGCGGCCGTTGTTCAGCAATGCCGCGCAAGCGCTGGCTGAAAAAGGCAAAATTCTGGTCACGGAAAGGTTTTGATATCAGCTCTGCACGGGTATTGACCAGCGCCCAGCGCAAATAGGTTTTAACATCCGCCAGCGATTCACGCTCTATGGTGGACTGAACCTCCAGCACGAATAATGGTTGGGTGACATTGATCCACGGCTCGGTTTTCAGGCCGGTGCGCTGAAACAGTGCGGCCCAGTCAAGCCCGGGAGCCATATTCTGCAGCTCTTCCAGGCTCATGCGGTGATAGGTGTTGTAAGGGTCGCGGCGCTCCACCAGTGAAAGCGTGGCTTTGGCCAGTGCGGATTCAATACGCACCACGGTGGCGGAAGATTGGCTGGCTTGCGGCGCGTCCTCGCCCAGCAACTGGAACATGGCGGCGACGTGTTCCCGGTAGGCCTGCATGATGGACTTTCTGTCTGCGCTATCTTCCAGGTAGTAGTCGCGGTCGGGCAGGCCCAGGCCACCTGAGTAAACAGCACCGATGGTCCTGGTGGCATCTTCGGCATCCTGTTCGGAGCCTATGGCCATAAAGTAATTCTGCGTGTCACTGGTGGTGATCAGCTCGCCCAGCAGGGCGGCAATTGCGTCGCGATCTGCCAGTTGATCGATGGCAGCCAGTTCGCTCTGCATGGGCCTGGCACCAGCCTGATCGATGGCAGCTTCATTCATGCAGGCAGCAAAATAGTTCCCCAGTTGAGTCTGGCTGGACGTACGCGGGCCGTTATTAGCAGCCATCTGCTGCAATATGCCCCACAGATAACGTTGATTATCAACATAAAGCTTGCCATAGGTGCTCCAACTGGCCTGGTCTGCCGGAATGGGGTTGTTTTTGATCCAGCCGCCACAGGCAAACTGGTACAGATCGTCGCAGGGGTTGGCGCTGCGGTCCATGGCCGCAATGTCCAGGCTGGGGGTGTAGGGCAGGACAGTGGTGGCCTTGTCCTTGGCCCCGTCCCTGGCTTGGTCAGTAACTTGGTCTGCAACTGCCGTTGACAAACTGAACAGGCTCGTACCGCACAGCAGCGCAAGGCGAAAAATTGACATTTAGCTATTCCCTTTGAGCAGATTATCAGCAGTTGCTGGGGCTGGGATTATGCCTGTTCGTGGCGCTGCGACCAACTACACGCGCTCAAGCAATCTTAAATGCCTTGCAGCGAACCCAGATCAAGCCGGGCATAATCTGCAATTGTTAACATGAACGATGTTGTGGCGATTCGGGAGAAAGTTGCTTGCAGATGGAACTCATCTGGCCGCTGGTGATGATAGCTGCGGGCTTTTATGTGGGTTGGAACATCGGTGCCAATGATGCCGCCAATTGCATTGGCACCACCGTGGGCGCACAGATCGTTTCTTATCGCACCGCGGTGTTGATCATGTCGGTGTTCGTCATTCTGGGTGGAGTGCTGCAAGGTCAGCAGGTTATGAAAACCGTTGGTAAAGGCATTGTCATCAGCGATCAGGCTTCCTGGCAGGAACAGCATGGGGTGAAGGCTGGCAGTGATTTTCAAAGCTTTTTTCCAGATAACCGCTTACCGGATAAAGCCATCCTGGTGGCGTTGCTGTCGGCTGGTCTGTTTGTCAGCCTGGCAACTTTTTCCAGGGTGCCGGTGTCGACTTCGCAGGCGATTGTAGGCGGCATTGCAGGCACGGGGCTGGGCATTGTCGGCCTGCAGGCAGACTATTTCAAATGGTCAGTGCTGCTGCAAATATTTTCAGCCTGGGTGGTCAGTCCCTTGCTGACCTTGATCCTGGCTTTTGGCCTGTACAGCCTGATCAGCCTGTTACTGAAAAAGGCCAATGTCATGTACTGGTCAAAGTTTCTCGCCGTGGGTGTGGTGATTTCGGCGGCCTATGTTTCGTTTTCACTGGGTGCCAATGACGTTGGCAATGCGATTGGACCGTTGCTGAGCCGCTTTCCTGAGCATGGCGGGCAACTGGCATTGTTGGGTGGAGTATCCATGGCAGTAGGTGCCTGGACATTCGGCGCACGGGTTACAGATACCGTTGGTAAAAGCATTACCCCATTGGATTACGGCGGCGCCTTGTCGGCGCAATTCGCGGCCGCATTTGCGGTGCACGTATTCTCCATGTTGGGCATACCCGTTTCGACCTCACAGGCAGTGGTCGGCGGTGTTATCGGTGTTGGTTTGACCAAGGGCATGCGCGCCGTCAGTCTGGGCAGAATACGGCGGATATTTTTGGGCTGGATACTCACACCGACCTGTGCTGCTTTGTTTGCAGCGATTCTGTATAGGCTGCTGCCTTGAAAGGGCTGCAATGGGAGGTAAACAAATGACATTCTTCAAGAAAGAGAAAGAAGTGCGGCAATTGTTACTGGAGCATTTGTCCTTGACCCAGGATTGCCTGGCAGAAGCGCGCAACGTGCTGGAGCACTACCTGGCGGGTGATGTGGATGCAGCCATTGAACTGGCGGAAAAGGTCAAGCGGCTGGAGCGGGAAGGTGATTATTGCAAGCGCAAGGCGCGAACGATGTTGCAAAACGGTGCTTTTTTGCCGCAGGTACGAGCAGATATTTACCACCTGGTGGAGTTGGTCGATGTCATCAATAGTGCCGGTGAGTCCACTGCCAAATGCCTGGCAAATGAACTACCCAAAATCCCCGAGGAATTTTCCAGCGATTTGATGGAAATCTGCAACCAGTGCATCAACAGCTACCAAGAGTTACGCAAGGCCATGAAGAATTTCATCAAGCCGGATGGGGAGACCGAGGCCTTGCATGAGCATGTTGAGCGCCTTTACCAGTTGGAGTCGGAGATTCACATCAAACAAACAGATCTCACTCGAAGGGTTTTTGCAGCGACAATGGAATTGGCGCAAAAGATCCATTTCAACCAGTTGCTGCGCACCATCTGCAGTATCTCCGACTTGTCGGAAGATGTGGCGGATGCGCTTGAAACCACTGTTATGCGCTCAGTGGTTTGATTACAGCTCAGCAAACTAAGGCCGCGCGAGAATCTACGGCCGCGCACGAGGCCGGTGAACATCCGGATCAGCCTGTACTTCTTCCAGGGCCGTGGCCAGCACTTGGGCCCATTGCCTGGCCTGATCTGGCGTGCCGATCAGGTCTTGCCGTACTTCTATGCCCACATGCGCAATGCCGCGATTCTCCGCGTGGAAGTCAATAGTGAAATCATGTGGGTGTCGGCCTGAATAGGGTTGGTTATCGCCAACACACAGGCCTTCCATTTGAGTCAGTCTGGCCAGCATGGGCACGGCGATTCGGTCGTCCTTGTCCCACATAACGCCTATATGCCAGGGCCTTTCCATGTTGCCGTAAACGGGCGTGCAGCTATGAATGGATAACAGTGCCGGGGTAATGCCATTAGCTGCGAATCGATCCAGGCGTTCGCTGATGACCGTATGGTAAGGCTGAAAAAAGCTTGCTACACGCTGGGCTTTCTGTTTTTCATCCAACGACTGGTTACCCGGTATGACCACGCCATCACTGATGACGGGAATGGCCGTAGGGTCATCCAACTGCCGGTTGGGATCTATGATCAGCCGCGAATAGCCTGATAGTATCAGTGGCGCATCCAGCAAATCAGCCAGGGTTCGGGCCACATCAGCCGAACCAATATCCCAGGCGATGTGTCTGTCCAGAGCTGTATTGTCCAGCCCCAATTGCTGCATGGCCGCTGGAATACTACGACTGGCATGATCTGCTACCAGCAGTATCGGGGCTTTGCCCGCGTCATTGTAAATGGTGTAGGGTGGCGGATCGTCAGGGCCGATCAATGGCCAGGTATTTTCAGCAGATGAGGTTTCGGGCTTGGGGCGGAGCATGGTTGGTTGGCGATCCTGCGCTTGATGCATAACTGATTGTCCAGTGCCGAAGGCCAGGTTTCAAGTTCACCGCTGCTTGGCAACGGCCAGATCATGCTTGACCCGGTTAGTATTCAACCAGCCCGCAGACTGACTTGCGTGCTTATTGGACGCCCGCACATAATGTTGTGTAGTAATCATCAGGAGTAGCCCAAGGGCTTAGTGAAAGTGAAAACAGTTGTCATCAATTCCCGGGATCACAGCCAGGCGCCTTATCTGCGCGGCATCATGATTCGCTCACTGCTGGATGCCGGCATGAATTTTGAAGACGCCTTGTCCATGGCGGCGGAGGTGCGCGAGCAGGCGGCCGACAAGGAGTCGGTGACTACGACCCAATTGCGCAAAGCGGTGGTGGCTTTGCTGAAGAAGAGCAATCAGTCTGACATCCTTAAACGTTACTCAGCTCCGGTGGTGGCGCCATCGCGCATTGTGGTTCACAGTCGAAGTGGCTCAATCAGCGCCTTTTCCCGCGGTCGGCATATTCGCTACCTGCAATCCAGTGGAGTCCGGCTGGATGACGCCGAACGCATTACCAGCATGTTGTATGAACAGATGCTGTCGGCTGGAACGGAAGGTATCAGCACCTGCCAACTGGGCTATCTGACCTATTTGTGCCTGAAGGATGAGCTGGGTGCGCAAGCGGCCAAGCAATATCTGGCCTGGTCAGAATATCAGCGCAGCAATCGACCTTTGTTGTTGTTGATCTGCGGTGCCGTAGGCAGTGGCAAAAGCTCAATCACTACGGAAATTGCTCACCGGCTGGATATAGTGCGTACCCAGTCCACTGACATGTTGCGGGAAGTTATGCGCACTATCTTTCCCAAAAAATTGCTGCCGGTTTTGCATTGCTCTTCTTTTGATGCCTGGAACACCATTCCGGTGCAGGACAAGAAAAAGCGCAGCAAAGACTTATTGATTGCCGACGGCTATCGCAGCCAGGCCGAATTGTTATCAGTGGCCTGCGAAGCCGTAATGTTGCGGGCGATACGTGAGAATTCCCCCATGATATTGGAAGGCGTTCATGCTTATCCGGAACTGGTAAAGAAATTGCCCAGGAAGTCCGATGCCATCGTGGCCCACGTCACTCTCGCGGTCTTGGGCAAACAGGAGTTGCGCGGCCGCTTGCGCGGTCGTGGTGTAGACGAGCCCTTGCGCCAAGCGCGACGCTATTTGCACAAATTCGATTCCATCTGGCGTCTGCAGAGCTTTCTGGTAAGCGAAGCTGAGCGTAACGATACGCCGGTGATACCCAACGACGACAAGGAAGCGGCTATCTTCCAGATCATCGGCGTGGTCAATGCGGAAGTCGATCGGCATTTTAGTGGCACTGCCCAGGATATTTTTGGCGATGTGGTAAAACGTGCGCAACGCCAAAACAAAGACTGGAGATCCATATTGCCGCAGTTGGTCAAGCAGGTCGTCACCTGAAGCTGTCGTTGCATCGTAAAGCAATGAAACAGAGGATCATTCCATGTCGCTAAGCCAGGAAGAGCAGTGCATTTAGGCGCCAACAAGGCCATTGTCCTGATCGTCGATGGTATGGGCGATTTGCCGGTGCCAGAATTACACGGCAAGACCCCGCTGGAAGCCGCTTTTACTCCAAATCTGGACCGGCTGGCGGCGGCTGGTCGCTATGGGCAGATTGATCCCATTGCGCCGGGAATTACGCCCAATACTGACTCCGGTACAGGCATGCTGATGGGTATGCAACCCGAGCATGCGGATCTGTTACGGCGTGGTCCGGTGGAAGCGGCCGGGGCAGGCTGCGTGTTGAGCGATGGTGATGTGGCCATGCGGGCTAATTTTGCCTCGGTCAGTTTGAGTGATGGACGATTGATGGTTACCGACCGAAGGGCAGGCCGGGTTGAGCAGGATGTGCCGGCATTGATGGAAGCACTCTGGGCCATCAAGACGCCGGGCGATATCGTATTACAACTGCGCGCGACCGATCAGCACCGAGCCGTGCTGGTGCTGACCGGCGAAAATCTTGACGCCAATATCAGCGATACCGATCCGGGCGATGAGATATTACCAGCACCGCTGTTGCGTGCCGAGGCTTTGCAGCCCCGCGCGCAGCGTACCGCGCACACTCTGAACCAGTTCCTGCAATCGGTACACGAAGTGTTGCAGCCACTTGATTTGAATCACCAACGCACCCTGCAGGGTAAATTGCCGGCCAATGCGCTCATCACGCGCGGCGCGGGTGCCGCCCGAACCATAGGCAATGTCATTCCCCGAGCTGGTCTTACTGCCGCTGTGGTATCGGGCTGTAATACCGTGCGCGGCCTGGGGTGTATGTTTGGTTTCGATATCATTCAGGACCAACGCTTCACCGCCAAGCGCGACACCGATATTGATGCCAAGATACACGCAGCGATCGCCGCGTTGCATGAACATGACATCGTATTCGTGCACCTCAAAGCACCGGACCTGTTTGCTCATGACCGGGAACCATTTGGCAAAATGGAAGTGCTGGAACGTTTTGATGCGGCCCTGGCGCCGTTAATGAATCAACAAATTATTATTGCCTGTGCGGCGGATCATTCCACCGACAGCAACACGGGCAAGCATACCTCTGACCCTGTTCCCTCTTTGCTCTATACCCCCAGCAAAACCCTGCCGCTGAATGGAGTGAAGTTTGGCGAATCTGCCTGCCGCAATGGCAGCATGCAGCGCCAAAGTAGCAGTGCTTTTTTGCAACGCGTGCTGGATTTGATGCACGGCAGTTAATTTATTGCTAACGGGACTGTAACAATACTGTCATAAACTATCTGTAACTTTACGCCCATCATTGTTGCCAAGCTGGGAGTAAATCATGTCAATTCGTCGTCTGTTCCAGATTTGTAGTATTGCTTTGCTGCTGACTGCCTGTGGCGGCGGTGAACAGCGCCAGCTGATACAGAACAAGGGCTCTGACACCCTGGTCAATGTGGCCCAGGCCTGGGCAGAGACTTATCAGACCATAGACCCAACGGTAGTAGTCGCCGTGAGCGGTGGCGGTAGCGGTACCGGCATTGCAGCCATGATCAACGGCACCGTTGATATCGCCAACTCCAGCCGCGAAATCAAGCAGGAAGAGATGGATCAGGCCCAAGCGCAGGGCCGCAACCCCATCGAGCATATCGTTGGTTTCGATGCACTGGCGATATTTCTGCATCCAAATAATCCTATTCAGTCCATGACTCTGGCGCAGTTGGCAGACATTTACGGGGACGGTGGCAGCGCCACCAAGTGGTCTGATCTGGGCGTAGAAGTGCCAGGTTGTTCCGATCAGAGCATTATCGTAGTCAGTCGCCAGAACAACTCCGGCACCTATGCCTATTTCCGTGAAGTGGTGCTGAATGACAGTGATTTCCGGCTCGGAACACGTGACATGCATGGCTCCAAAGACGTGGTCGACCTGGTGGAGAACACCCCTTGCGCCATTGGCTATAGCGGTTTGGCTTATGCCAATGAGCATGTTCATATGCCCTGTATCGCCCTTGCAGAAGGTGGCGAATGTGTTGTGCCCTCGGAGGCCACTGCCAGCAATCACACTTATCCCATCGCCCGTTCATTGCTGATGTACACCAACGGCCAACCGGAAGGTGCAGTTGCCGCTTACCTGAACTGGATCAAGAGTGATGCCGGCCAATGCATTATTGTGGAGAAGGGTTATGCCCCGGCCAGCGCCGTCAGTTGTCCGGCAGCACCGTAACGGCAGTAAAAGCAGTAAGGCAGGCCAATAAGGAACAATTGTCATGAGCCATTTTGAACAACGCTTGGAAGCAGACTTGGGTGCCATTCGTGATTGGGTTTGGCAATTAGGCAGTGATGTGGAGCAAGCGCTGCGACACGCTAAACAGGCTCTGTTACTGCATGACGAAGATCTGGCATATGCCACCGTTCTGAACGACAACCCGATCAATCGCAACTCGCGCGCCTGTGATCGCATGTGCCATGCGTTCATAGCCCGGCATCTGCCGGGCGCCGGACATTTACGTGAGATTGCGGCCACCATTCGGGTTAATGTCGCGCTGGAGCGCATTGGTGATTATGCCGTCACCATCAGCCGCGAAGCGGTACAGTTACCCCAAGCCCTGCCCGAGCATTTCATCACCGAGATCGATGCATTGGCCGATGATTCATTCCAGATCCTGCACGAATCCCGCATCGCTTTTCGTGATGATAATGCCGAACAGGCCAAGGTGCTGATGCGCATGGCCAAACGGGTAGAACAGAAGATGGATGCCATCTATGAACAGTTGTTTGGTGGCGATGCCGGCATCAACGCCCGCACCGGATTGACTCTGTTCATTGTTTTCAACATGCTCAAGCGCGTGGCTGACCAGGCCAAGAACATCTGTGACCAGACGGTTTACGCTGTACGTGGTGTGGCGAAGATTCCCAAGGTCTACAACATCCTGTTTCTGGATCAGCCTGAATCCATGGTCGGCCCTCTGGCTTTAGCCATTGCCCGCAAGAATTTCCCCACGGCAGCACAGTTTCGCCTGGCGGTTCCGGGCAAGATGCAAGCCAATGACACCGGTTTATCAGAGTTTCTGCAGGAGAAAGGCCTGGCGACTGACCATTTGGCGGCCGAGTCTGTTGCCAGTTTGCAGCATGATCTGGGTGAATTTGATGTGGCTATTGCCCTGCAAGGCAAAGTCCGAGACTACATCGGTCTACCGCCATTTCACACTTCGGCATTGCATTGGGATTTAAGCAAAACGGAAGGCGAGTTGTTGAACCAATATCGATTTTTGCATGAGAACATTAGCGGGTTGATTGACCTGTTGGCTGGCGAAGAAGCGGCCTGAAACCTATGAGCAGCTCATCACGTACCGCCGCCGTGGCCAACTCCCTGGATTTCGACCGGCGCGGTAAAGACTGGTACATCGACAAACTGGCACAGGTGCTGATGTTTTTGGGCGGCATTTCCGCCATTATTTTCATCATCGGTATCTTTATATTCATTACCGGTGAAGGCCTCGGATTCCTGATTGAGGGATTCAGCTTCAAGGAATTTTTCCTGTCGTCTGCCTGGCGACCCACCTCGGCCAAGCAGGAAACCTACGGCATACTGGCTTTGGTTGCTGGTACTGCAAGCGTAACCGGGCTGGCCATGCTGGTTGCCATCCCTTTTTCACTGGGTGCAGCGATTTTTATTGCCGAATTTGCCAGTGGCAAGACCCGCGAATTTCTGAAAGTCAGCGTCGAACTGCTGGCCGCCATCCCCTCAGTCGTCTGGGGTTTTATTGGCCTGGCCATCATGAACCCGCTGATCATTGAGCTGTTTCATGTGCCGGTTGGGCTGAACGTACTTAACGCTGGCATCATCCTGGGGTTGATGGCGGCGCCCATCATGACCTCCATCGCTGAAGATGCATTGAAAGCAGTACCCGATCGCTATCGCGAGGCGGCTGAAGCCATGGGTGCAACACGCTGGCAGGTGATTTACAAAGTGGTGCTGCCGGCCGCGAAAAACGGTTTGCTGGGTGCGGTGTTGTTGGGGGTAGGGCGTGGCTTTGGCGAGACCATGGCGGTCTTGATGGCCACCGGTCACTCCATCAATATTCCCACCAGCGTTTTTGATTCAGTGCGCGCACTCACTGCAACCATTGCGGCAGAGCTGGGTGAGACAGCCGTGGGTTCAACCCATTACGAAGCCCTGTTCACCATCGGCATTTTCCTCTTTGTTATCACCTTCATTATCAATATGACGGCGGACTTTATCGTTCGCGGCATACGGAAAGGGTAGTCGCTCATGTTTTCAGCCAGCGAACTGAATCATCGAAACCAACGCATCCAGAGTCTGTTCCGGTTTTTTCTGGGCGGCATGACCGTAACCCTGATGGTACCCGTTGTGATCATTCTGACCGTGCTGATTATTAAGGGCGGGCCTGCGATTTCATTTGAATTCCTCTTTACCAATCCTACGAACGGTATGACAGCCGGTGGAATATTTCCTGCCTTGCTGGGCACCATATGCCTGGTGCTTGTGGCGCTGATTGCCTCTGTCCCTTTGGGTATAGGAGCTGCGATTTATCTAAGCGAATATGCGCCGGACAATGCGTTTACGCGGATTATCAATCTGGCGATTATCAATTTGGCTGGCGTGCCGTCCATCGTGCATGCACTTTTCGGCCTCGGAGCTTTCGTCATTTTCTTTAAATTTGGCACCAGCATACTGGCGGCCAGTCTGACTCTGGCCATTCTGACTCTGCCGGTGGTCATTGTGGCTACACGTGAGTCCTTGCAAGCCGTGCCCATGGCCTTTCGTGAAGCCTGCTGGAATATGGGCGCCACGCGTTGGCAAACCATACGCAGGGTGGTATTGCCCAATGCCATTACCGGCATTCTGACGGGCGTCATCCTGGAAGTGTCACGCACCGCTGGTGAAACCGCCCCCATCATGTTTACCGGTGCCGCGTTTTTCCTGCCTTTATTGCCGCAGTCGGTATTTGACCAGACCATGGCGCTGTCTTTGCATTTGTTCGTGGTTTCCACCCAGGTTCCGAACATGCCGGAACATCTGCCGTATGGCGTGGCGCTGGTGCTCATCTGCCTGGTGCTGATGATGAACAGCCTGTCCATCGCCTTGCGCATGTACTTGCGTGGTAAAAAGAAATGGTAAACACGGCGGAGGTCGTGTCGTCCCACGACCTGCAGGCACCGATCAAGCTGGGTGTAAAGGACCTGAGCATCTCTTACGGTGATCACCTGGCGCTGCGTAACAGCACCTTTGAAATCCGGGAACACGAAATCTTCGGCATCATCGGCCCTGCCAACGCCGGTAAGACGTCGTTTCTCAAAGCCGTTAACAGAATGGATATGTTCGACCCGCAGATGGAAGTCAGTGGCGAGATTCGTTTCAATGGCCTGGATGTCAGTAAAGTGCGTAATGTTTACGGACTGCGGCGCCGTATCGGTGTGGTGTTTCCGCTACCGGTGGGCTTGCCCATGTCGGTGTATGACAATGTGGCTTTGGCGCCGCGCCTGGCGAGCACCAAAAAGCGTGCTGATCTGGATGTGATTGTTGAGCGTTGCCTGCGGCGCGCGGCCTTGTGGGATGAAGTCAAGGACCGGCTGAATACGCTGGGTAGCCTGCTGTCCGGCGGCCAGCAACAGCGTTTGACGATTGCCCGGGCCCTGTCGCAGGAGCCTGAGCTACTCATGCTGGACGAATTTTCCATTGCGGTGGACCCAGTCACCACCATGCGCATCGAAGATGTGCTGAAAGAATTGAAACAGGAAATCACCATCATCCTGGTAACCAACCTGGTGCAGCAGGCCAGGCGCCTGGCGGATCGAACTGCTTTCTTTCTCGATGGTGAATGTGTCGAAGTGGCTGAAACCGAAGAATTGTTCAGTGGTGAAGTCAAAGACCAGCGTACGCGGGATTACGTGGACGGGAGGTTTGGCTGATGTCTGCTTCACCTTCTGCCCTGGCAGTTGCCGCAGCTCTGGCAATCGAAAGTAAGAAACTGAATCTCTGGTACGGTACATTTCAGGCCTTGTTCGATGTGGATCTGAGCATCAAGCAGGGCATCATTACCTCCATGATCGGCCCTTCGGGTTGTGGCAAAAGCACCTTTCTGCGCAGCGTGAATCGCATCAATGAGCGTTTGGGTTATGTGCGGATCACCGGTGAAGTCAACGTTATGGGGGAAAATATCTATGCGCCAGAGGTAGAGCTGGTGCAGGTGCGCAAGCAGGTCGGCATGGTGTTCCAGCGGCCCAATCCTTTGCCCATTTCCGTCCGTGACAATGTCCTGTTTGGTCATGCCATTCACAGTGGCAAAAACCGTGGCAGCAAGGCTGAGCAGGAAGAGATTGTTGAAAAAGCACTGCGCGAAGTGTTGCTGTGGGACAAGGTAAAGGACCGGCTGGACAGCAAGGCCACCACTTTGTCTTTGGAGGAGCAGCAAAAGCTCTGTATTGCGCGCTTGCTGCCCGTTAAACCCAGTGTCTTGTTGATGGATGAGCCTTGTTCCGCACTGGACCCCCGCGGCACCGAGGCGGTGGAAGAATTGCTGTGGGAGCTGCGCGGTGAGTACACCATGCTGATCGTGACCCACAACATGGCGCAGGCACGTCGCGCCAGCGACGAATGTGTGTTCATGCTGATGGGCAAGGTGGTCGAGCATACCGATACCGCCGAAATGTTTGTTACCCCGCAGCACCAGGAAACCGCTGACTACATCGAAGGCCGTTATGGCTGATTCTGTTCCTCTCCTCTCGCATGACCTTTAGCTGATATCGACCCAAAAGAGACTTAGTACCAACAACCTTTGGGTTACTGGAATTTGCTAATAGCGTTCGTCAGCCGACTCCTTTATTCGTCACCCCGGCCCCCGCTTGCCCCGGGCTCGATCCGGGGAGCCGGGATCCAGTCGTACTATTTCGTCATCCCGGACGGAGCGTAGCGGAGATCCGGGATCCAGCCACCCAACGGCAGTTGGGTGCCGGATCAAGTCCGGCATGACGGACTAACTTCGTCA
>JAWXBM010000120.1:0-6262 GCA_034440115.1 Lysobacterales bacterium
ATGACTTCGGCACAAAACGGGAGTGGTGTCCCGGGTCCCTTGTAGTTCCCGCAACGCTCAGGCGTTCGGGACGGACAGAAACACTTACCTGACCTCAATACACCAGCGAAAACGAACGGATACCCAGGGCAACTGACAGACAGGAGGACGAGGTCCAGAAAGATGACGAATGCGAAACCTGAACTTTGAGCTGAAGCAGCTGTGCCGGCGCAGCCGCGACGGTAGCTATGCGACCCAGCGCGATCGCGAGCGCGTGCTCGACCTGGTGGCTGGCCAGCTTCAAGAACTCGGCTACCGGCACATGGCTGCAGCAAGCCTCAAGCCCAAGCACGTCGAAGGCCTGGTGGAGCGGTGGCAGGCCGAGGGCCTGGCCGTCGGCACCATCAAGAACCGGATGGCCGAACTGCGCTGGTGGGCCGAGAAGATCGGCAAGCAGAACGTCATCGAGCGCGCCAACGGCCACTACGGCATCGGTAACCGGCAGTACGTCACCAACGTCAGCAAGGCGCGCGAGTTGAGCGGCAGCGAGATCAGCCGTATCACCGACCCGTACACCGCGATGTCGCTGCGGCTGCAGGCTGCGTTTGGTCTGCGGCGCGGGGAGTCAATCAAGCTCCGGCCAGAATGGGCCGACCGGGGCAACAAGCTCGCGCTGAAGGACACCTGGACCAAAGGGGGCCGCGCCCGCGAGATACCGATCCGGAACGTTGAGCAGCGCCAGGTACTGGATGACGCCAAGTTACTTGCCGGCAGGGGCAGCCTCATTCCGGCTGACCGAAGCTATGTGGAACAACTGCGCCGTTTCGAACACCAGTGCGCAGCGGCAGGCATCCATCGCATCCATGGCCATCGACACCAATATGCGCAGGTCCGCTACCGGGAGCTCACCGGATGGGCGGCACCGGCAGCCGGTGGACCGAGGTCGAAGGATCTGACATCCCAGCAACGCGAGGCCGACCGTGAAGCCCGGCTCACGATCAGCGCGGAGCTGGGGCATGAGAGGGAGGGGATAACTGCGGTTTATCTAGGTCGGTGACTGATTTGCCGCCAAGTTGACCTGGATTGCATCTGCCACGACGGGATTTTGGCCGCCGTCCTCGAAGGCAGGCACTGGCTGCTGCCGCTCAGATTCGGTCGCCAAATGTCAGCTGCTGCCGATACATGACGTTGACGCTCTCGCGGCGGAGCTGTCTGCTGCGCCTATGAACCTGACCTTCGCTCCTGCCGCGCCAGGGGACGGGCATTCTGCGAACGGCAGGTTGGATCAAGCCAGCAACCGCTCCCGCTTTTAGCGAATTGGGCCTCGCGACGCACTGCGGGCATTTGGCCTCCGGAGCGCCACGGACTGCTTTACGGTGCTTCCGCATGTCGAACTCAGCATTCCGGTGACGGGCTGGACCACTCAGCAATAGTTTGGGCGGAGGGTAGCGGTCAGTATTAGCGACCTACTGAAATCGACAAATGTGCTCCCGCGCCAGTCGCTATCGCACAACAAAATCAGACCAGGACTAGAACGCAACGCTTGTTGAAAACTTCGAGCGTTGGTCTTGGAACAAGTTGTAGACATCGCGCGCGGGGACAGACTTTGTGGAGCTAACCGTATCGGCGAAAAGGCGGTAGTACGGGATGAACGCAACTTTGTCTTTCCCCCACTTGGCGGTCCACGTCGCCGCAGGCAAGCGCGACAGCACCTCATTAAAAAGAAAATTGTTTGTCGTCTTAACGACACCGGTCGATATTGCAATCGCGTTCTGAAGCGCCGGATAAGTCAACAACAGGGGTTTCTCCAGGCTTGGCTTGTGCGCTCTCAGGCCGAGAAAGATGGCGTTCTTGACGCCGAGCTTGCCGAAGCGATGCACCGCACAGTGTCGAAGTTGGCAAACAACTGCATAGTCCCTAAAAGTTGCCAGCAAGTCAGGTGGAAGGTTCCCCTTCAGCCCGACGAACTGCCGCAGGGCGTCGACCAAGCTCGTCTCGCTCACGAAGGTAACGCGTTCAAGCAACGCTTCGGGCATCATCTGCTTTGACAGATGCATCGCGGCACCGAACGTCACGGCCTGATCTTCCGCGCAATTTTGACATTCGGAATCGAGCGTAATCAGCCGCCGAAGTAACGTTCTGAAGTAACTTTCAACAGCGGCGACGACGCCGAGGAGGATCAACTGCGCCTGCAAGTGATCAAAGGCTGTTGGACTAGGTGCCAGTAAGTTGATAGATGTCAGTCGAGCGAGATACTGGTCTATGGCGGACTGGGCCAATTCGACGTGCGCGACATCGAATAGCGTGGCCGTGGGAAGTGTTGGATTGACCGGCGACCGACACACGGACAGCTTTGATCGGAACGTTACCATGTCAGGACAGAAACTCTTCGATCACGCGCTCGACTTTGCGAATGATCTCGCCAGCCCGCACCGGACCAACGTAGTTGGCTCTCTGAAGGTCACCGGAGGCATTCTGCGACGCATACACGTCGCCAACCGTCCGCATTTGCGTGTCGTCATGTAGCCGACGGACCATGGCTTGGCTTATTTCTGGAATCTTGCCAAGTGGCAACTTCATGCATTCTTCGAACATCGACGCTACCACCAGTTCTTCGCCACAATGATGGCAGTACTTCTGCGATTCGTTGATTCGTTCGGTGCCGCAGTTCTGACAAGGTGGCAGGTCAAGCTTAATGCGGACCAAGCCTTCCGCACGTAGCAGTGTTGATATCTCTCGGCGGATCGGGTGTTTGGCTGACGGAGCTTGGATACAAGCGGTCAGTCCCGTCGACCATGCCGTGCGCCCAAAGGCGCCGCGCCTCCACAGAAATGCCAGATGGGGAATGTATCGATCGTATTTCCGATCCGGACCGTGCGACACTGGTTGCAACGGATACAGAAGTCCGACTTCAACTAGGAAACGGAGCATCCGATCCGCTAGAGGAGAGCGGTTCTGCTCCTGCTGCAGCCCAAGTACTATGTTTCGAACGCGCGTGTCAGCGGATTGGGCAGCAGCAACGTCCTGCACTGCTTTGTCAAACAAGTCACCACCCGCTTGGACAATGGACGCAAACTGCTTGAGCTTGATCCGTAGAGAGTCATATTCAGCTCGGATCAGTTCCGTTTGGGCTTCAACGATCCCGTTCACCTGCTGCTGAGCGGATTTTTGTCGCGAACTCAGCAACTCCCGGAGCAACCGAAGATACGTTCGCGGTATGCCAAACGAAAGGTATTTCAGGAGTTCCAGAATATCGGGGTTTATCCCAGCGATCTGCTCTGGCAGCAGGCGACGAGTCGCAATGTCACCCATGATCTGCGAGTACTCCGTGTCTTCAACGGAAAGCCAAAGATGAACCTGTTCAGCTTCATGTGAGGCATGGAACGTTGGCCCATATTGGGTTGAGCCGGGGTACACGGATGCCTTGGGCGCTATGAATTCTGTTTTCAGCTGCCGAAAGATCTCGAAGAACGCCACCAGATATTCATCGGCGAGGCTTAATGCTGCGTCGTCGAGCAAGAGTACGGCGCGAGATCGATGGGAGACGTCGAGCAGCGTCCGCACTGCCTTTAACACGTGATCAACGGTCAGTCGCTGCCCTAGTTCCTCGTACAGTTCTTCACCGGTACCGCGTTCAAGGCGGGCAACCAACTGGGCTAGGCTGGCGCGGCTGAACAATGGGTCTGCATTGCTCAGCACAGTCTCGTCCAACCGAGCGTCGCTAAGCCAATCGAACGCGCTGATGAGTAGCTTCGCGAGAACCCATGAATGAAACCGCTGCCGTGCATCGGGCGATTTCTTAAGCAGGGGTTCCAAATTCAGATAGCGATTGAACGTCGAGTAAAGCGCAAGCGGCTTGTCCGCTTCCCTCATAGCCTGCGCGTAGGCGTAGCGCATGATGTGCGTCTTGCCAGTTCCGCGAGGTCCCACCAATAGCTTCGCACCGCGTGACAGCAGCTTCGTGCGTGCGCGTCGAAAGACTTCGCCATCGGCCAAAGACGCGTCAATCAGTTCTAGACTAAGCTGATCTGCTCGTTCTTCGAACTCGGCCACTTGTGTTGATGGATTCGTAATCGCTACCACTATCACCCCTCCAGGTGAACTGGAAAGTTCAGTAGATCCGCAAGGCTCAAGTGCCTAGCTCCAACGCCAGAACTACGCGAGGCCAACCACGCGCGTCCGTAATCGCTTGATAGCTGCTTCAGCGTAGTCGTTGCAAGGCCAGTAGGCATCCTTACTCGATAGACACAGTCAGTCAGTAACGCACAACCGCTGATGATCCCTAGAACCTTGCGTTCGAGATTACGTCCTACCCGAGCGACAAGAATGTCTCCCGGCTCAGCCCACGCGCGTCGGTCGTTTAATGCGGAACGTTGCACGCCCAACGCAATCCACTTCCCCAACGAGGACTCAGGCATCTCGGTCGTGTGGAATACATGCATTCCCGCTTGACGAGAGGCGGTCGCCTGCACTGAACCCCGATGTATTCCCAGTACTAGCTCACCGAGGCGGTGAACCGTCGAACCTTTGGCAATGGTCGGTTCAAAGGCCGATGTCGCGTGATAGTCAAAATCCATGCGAGCAGTGGCTTGCTCGACGTTCACCAAGGTGATCTCGGCGGAAAGCTTCCCGTTGGCAAGCTTTCGGAGGGGAACAAAAGTTGAGCCACCGTATCCCTTGCGGACAATCACGATGTGCGCAACCGCCTCGGTATGCATGAACGAGCTATTCGGAAGACCCACGACTGCATCGACGCGATACCGACGGAGCAGTTCCTGTCTAAATTTCCTGTACTTGGCGCCTGAGACCAAGCTATCCGGGAGAATGATTCCCAGAGTTGATTCTTGCCCGAGAAGGCGTAATGCTTGAGAAAGGAAGAGTAGTGCAGAGTCCGAGTCTGCAAGGACTGGCATGCAGCCACTGAACCCCGACTCCTCCAGAATCTCGTCGAATCCCTTTCGCCAAACGGGCGTCGTGAATGGTGGATTGCAGACAGCGGCACCAAACCTGCCGAACTCATCTCGCACCAGAACCGCCAAGCCAGGTTCTAGTGCATCCGTGCGCAGGTGGCGGTGGCTACGGATCTCCTCGGTTGCGAGCAATTTTGTTAGGCGCCGGTCCGACGTGGCATCAACGTCGATGGTAAGCAAGTCTAGGTTCGACCACCGCCTAGCAGCCGCCAGGGTAAGCGACCCACCTCCAACACCTAGGTCAATCAGCCTGTCCGGTCGACGCAAATGCATGAGGTCAACCAACGCCTGCCCAATGGCTGGTTTCGTGTAATAGCGTCCAAACTCGGATCTGACGTGTTCATTCATGTCGGTTACTAGTACTTTTGCTTTATGGCAGAACTGTAAGGCATGCCGAAGCCTTTTAAGGTGGCGATGAGGCCAGCGTTGTTTCACACACAGACGTTGCTGGTTTCGTCACGGACCGTGCCTTATCCGAACTTTTGTCGGTCACGAAGTCGTTCCCTCAAACACTGCCGGTTGATCGCCATTTGCTGACCCGCAGACTGCGAACGGCAGACACACATGAAGCGGAAAGTTCATCCGAGATGGTGGGAGGACTGATCGCGGCACGTTCCGTCGTCGATCTGTAACTTCGAATGCGGGGGCCATCGTCGTGCCGGCGTGACGCTCAGGCCAGCACTTTGAGGCCGTGCTTCTCCACAACGGCCAACAGCTTCAGCGCCATACCGCTCGGCCGCTTGGTTCCAGCTTCCCATTTCTGCACCGTGGATTCACTGGTGTTCAGGAAGCGGGCGAACACCGGCTGGCTGACATGCGCCCCCTCTCGAATGCGTTTGATCTCTTGGGGAGCGATCTCCACCGGCGCCGCCAGGCAAGACTCGTCGAAATCACGCATGGTCGCCTTGTCGATGGTGCCGGCGCGGTGCAGCCCCTGCGCAGCGCTGTAGATGGCCTCGAAGGCGTCGCTCTTGAACTTGGCTTTATTCGTCATGGATTAGCTCCTGTAAGTCACCTTGACCCAATGCGGATGCCAACTCGACATCCGTCATGCGACCGTAGGCCTGCGCGAGCTTCTTGAAATCAGCGAGCTCGTCGAGGTCGATATTGGCCCTATCCTTCTTCGCAAAGAGGTATGCGAACACCCAATAGCGCCCACCCTTTGCCAAGACAATGGAGCGGTGCAAGTTGTCGTTCAGCCGCTTCTTGAAAACGCCCCCGCCCAGATCGTCGGCCTGCCCCTGAATGACCTCCAGAATCGCAGCCTTCAAGGCCGCATCACCAATACGCGCCTTCTTGGCAGCCTTGCTGAA
>JAWXBM010000121.1:0-8476 GCA_034440115.1 Lysobacterales bacterium
ATGTTGACGTAGAGATTTCCAGCCTGGAAGCTCGCATACTGCTCAGCTGTCAGCATTGTGCCCGCCGGGACTGCATAGGTGTTTCCGTTCTTTGTGAGAGGAATGATCACCTCTCCATTCTTGCCCGGTGCCGCTTCATGGATGTGTGCCGCTGTCCCGGCGATCCCGGTACTCATCACGCTGCCGCTAACTGTTCTGTCGCTACCTATAACGATTGAACTGGTACCGTCGCCAGCGCTCTCGACCGGCGGCACTTCCTGATCACCGGTCAGTGTCGTCGTTATCTCGGTAGCAGCTGTGGTGCCCGCATACGCGCCGAATGCAGCTATCGTCAAGATCAACGCTGTACCGAGTGGTAACCACACTCGTCTCGGAATTATGTCGCTATACATATCAAACTCCTGCTGTGAAAGATTCGGATAAAGTATTACGCCCGAGCGAGCTCGGCCTGTCTGTTCGCTATCGAACGAAAACGTTGCAGTTGTGCGATCCTGCATGCCAGTCTCGACGACGTTCGGGAATCCACTTGTGAATGGATGACTGAATACAACGAGGAGCGGCCACACGAATAATAGTCATAATAGTCTGCATGCATGGAGCTCGGAGTGTCGCCGTCAAGATTTGCTCGATTGCGCGTCAGGGGGTGCCATAACGATGCGGTTGGGGAGGCTCATGTCCCCCAGCTGAGTCGGCGAAAAGAGTTTGTCGGCCATGCGAATATCCTGGTTTGAAAATGAGAATGGAACTTGCCACACCAAATGCAAGTTGCGTCCGAAAGTTCCACGCTTCATGAGCGGACCTGTCCAACGTCAGATTTTTTGGGACAGATGCCTGCCTGGCCTGAGTACAGCCATGGATATGCCCATTGCCGTAGGTGCCGTCACCATGCTGACCGCGGGCTAGCCCCTATGGGATGGTGCGCCGCAAGCGGCGCCCTTTCATCAGCGAGTCGCGATGATCCAGACGGCATGGATGATGCCGGGGATATAGCCCAGAAGGGTAAGCAGGATGTTAAGGAAAAATTGAGCGCTCAAGCCCACCTCCATGAACACTCCCACCGGTGGTAACAATACTGCAAGTATCAGTTTTACGATGTCCATGGTTATATCTGTCCTCTTTACCGGTGTTCAATTGACGAGCGAATTGTGGTTACTGCCTAGCGGTTTTCGCGAGTTTGGACGATAGCGCTTCGGCTCATACCACTGGCACCGACCAAGCCGCCAAGCGCGGCCGCTCCGAGGCTCAATGCAATAGCAAAAAAGTAAAGCCAAAGCAGGGCTTGCGCGTAGTCAGATGTCGTTTCTACGGCGGCTTTGAATTCTGCAAGAATCTTGCCGCCTTGCTCTTCGATACTGGCGCTCACGCCATCCACAATCGCGGTGATTTCTGTTTCACTCAGATCGGTGTTCGCCGCGAGGATTGTTTTCGCTCGCTCAGGATCACCGAACAAAAGAGCCCGCGATGCAGCAGTCGATGTCTCGGCGTCAAGTTGTTGCAGCGCAGTCTGTAATTCCTGACGGCTGACCTCGGGACCGCTCATTTCACTAACCGCCTGGAGCGAAGCATCAATTTGTTCAGTTAACCACTGGCTGACCTGCTGCCCGACTTCAGATTCCTCAGCCATGGTTTGTACTTGCTCGCTTACGCCCTCAACGATATCGCTAAGCTCAGCCGCAGATAAATCCAGCCCTCGCCTGAGCGTGCGTTTGGCCCCTTCGATGTCGCCGCTTACAATCTCCTGTACTACGCGCTCCAGTAACTGTGGATCCATATTGTCGATGGCGGTTCGCATTTCCTTCTGACTTACTTCGGCAACACCACTGGCTTCCGAGTTAGCGATAACCCTGGCGGCTTCACGCTTAAGACGAGCGCGCAGGTCATCTGTATAAGACGACGCGGCCAAATCCGCCGCTCCGCTGCCGAGCGCCTTCATTCCGGAAAACATAGCCCCACCGACACTGGAGGTGGCAGTCACCGCACCCTGCGTTAGCTTGGCCCCTGCAGAAACCACACCGCTGATGACCATGGCGTCCACAACAACGAGCGCGACAAAGCCAACCGACCAGACAATTACACCATGCATCAATCCCGAAGCATGCGTCATTCGGCCCGACAGATGTGCCGCTAACAGACCGCCAATAAAGTTCACTACCAGTGCCGACAGTACCACCCACACGGCCGCGCCAATTGCCAGCCCCCCCCCGCCTATAGCCGCCATGTCGGTAACGTCAACGACGCTGACACCAATCGCCGCGCCGAGAATCATTAATAACAAAGTGCCCGCAAGAATGACGGCCAGGCCCGCGAAAATGGCCCCCCAGTGGATCACAGGACCATTCTCAATCACGGCAACTGTTGTGTGCTCGTTCGATGTAATCATCTTGTTATCCCAGTTCGTCTCGGAATTTTGTCGCTATCCATAGGAAACTCCTACTTGCAAAGATTCGTGTATGAGTATTACACCCGTGCGAGCTTGATCTGTCTGTTCGCTATCGAACGAAAAAATTTACTAATAAATGTCACGGTATCTCTCTGCGTGAACCTCGCAAAGTAAATATATGCTCCGATAGATTAGTTGCGCTGCGCCTAATTGCTATCGCGAGCCAATTGGAGAGCAAAAAATGTCTCATTTAATCGAAAGCATGGTGTCAGCCTTGGGTTACAGTTTTGTCGAGGGCAACCGCGTGCAGGTGCTGCGCAACGGTGATGAAATTTTTCCGGCCATGCTCAATGCAATCAACGAAGCTCAGAACACCATCGACATGGTGACCTTTGTTTATTGGACGGGCACGATTGCGGCAAAGTTTTCCGAAGCCCTGAGCAAGGCCGCTTCGCGGGGCGTAAAAACCAGGTTACTGCTGGATGCCGTGGGTTGCAGAAGCATGCAACAGCCCCTTATTGCCAATATGACCCGTGCGGGAGTCACCATTGCGTGGTTCAGGCCGATAGCGCAATGGAAAGTGTGGAAGTGGGACAATCGCACCCATCGAAAGCTGCTGCTGTGTGATCAGCAAGTAGCATTCACAGGAGGGGTGGGCATCGCCGAGGAATGGGAGGGAAATGCCAATAATCCATCAGAATGGCGCGATACGCATTTTCAGATCACGGGTCCCGTTGTCATGAACATGTATAGCGGGTTTTTAACCAACTGGTATGAAGCAGTAGATGTGGATGACGAGGAAATTCTGCTACCCCGCCGGCAGCTTGCAACCGGTAACGCCAGCATACAGGTTGTACGCTCACCTTCGTCCGTGAACTGGAGTGATATCGCGACCGTGTTTCGGACATTGTTGTCTGAGGCGCGCGAATCAATCTGGATTACCACCGCCTATTTTGTGCCCGACGATGTGCTCACAGGCCTGCTTTGTTCAGCGGTACAACGCGGTGTCGAGGTTCGGCTTCTGGTCCCGGGAGAACACAGCGACGAAGCATTTAGTCGCCTTAGCGGTGAAGATCAATTCCGACTGCTGCTAGACGAGGGCGTCGACATCTACCTGTTCGCTGCTACCATGCTGCACGCCAAGATCATGACCGTGGATCATTCGCTGGCAGTGGTGGGATCTGCAAATATGAATCATCGTTCGATGTCCAAGGATGAGGAGTTTTGCCTGATTATCGAGGATAGTGAAACACTTGAATTGCTCGAGCAACAGTTTGAAGCGGATATGGGGCGTAGCGATGCGCTCGATCTCGCCAATTGGAAGGAACGCAGCCTCTGGAGAAGGATTGGCGAAGTTGCAACGCGCTTATTGCGTGAAGAATTGTAGCCAAAGCCACCAGGGTGAAGATGCTGACTGTTTGTACTTTGCCTTTAAACTGTTCGGCAGCGTTGCATTGATAGTTCAGTCAGTGAGATTCATAAACCATACTGCTGCGACCAGAGATCCGCTCCCTAATGACATTAGCCCAGCGACTAGTTTCAAATTTATCGGTTTGACCGGATTGGCATCATGGGAACTCAAACGCTTTTGCACGACGCTTCCGTTGTGTTGAGCTATCCAAAAGATAAATATCCCGATTACCATGAAAAGCGTTGCTATCGCTTTGGGAAGCCAGATTGGTTCAAGTTTCCCAAACAGTGCATTAAAGCCGAGGCCAATCCCAATAGCGGCCAGACCCGTGCGTACCCACCCGGCAAATGTCCGCTCATTGGCCATTATCGTACGATCTTCAGCCCAATCCGTACGCTCATCTGCCATATCGGTGCGTTTGTCCGCTAATTCATTGCTTGTGTTTTCTTTACTCATACTATTTTCCCTTCGCACAGCTTATCTTGTTGAGTCAGCCATGACCTCAGGCGGCGCATATTGAGTGTATAGATAGCATAAAAGCTGTTAACTCTGGGCTTCGGCACCAAAGCGACCAGCCTGGAGATAAGCATAATTCTCATCAATATTTCAATTTAATCGTCAGATTCAGTTTCTGCCCGTCGTAACTGAATCTGGCGGCAGAAAACGCAGGAGCGCCAATTTCGTCAATGGTCGTATTTGAAAAGCCGTAGCCTTCCGTGGGGATACCCATCCAATTGGTGTCGAGCTCACCGTTCATGTTCTCATCATGGATGACGGCGATCGCATAGGTTCCCGGCGGGATATCTGCAAAGTTGCATTGCGCCTGCGTCGTCTGAATTTTCTTCATTATAACCATCTTTGCGGAGCCCTGAAATTTCTTGGGAAACCCCTCTGGTGATTCGAAAATCCCACAAGCTAGATTTCCGGTACTGTTTCTTATGTTCTGAATTTTCACGTGAATTTGCAGGCATGATGTTTGGGAGAAAGCGCTGGCGGGAAGATTCAAAAAAATCAGCACGGTAAAAAACGCCACCCGTCGAATTTCCTTGCGGATCCGTATTTTCCGGTCCCGTGGAGAATATCGCTGATTTAATAGTAACGCTCCGGTTATGATTTTCCTTACAGCTATGAATCGCAATCGAACTTTTGGCTGACCTTTGTCAATCCGTGGGCTCCAGATATCGAGCTGTGCCTGCAGGCTTTTTTTGTAAGTTTCCGTGCTCATGTTTAGTCTCCTTTCCTGTAAAAACCCAATCAATGCCAGAGTCAGTGATAGGAATTTGATTTTTTGACGAGTTGACGCGTTCTGGCCACGAAAGCCCCTCCCATCGAACATGCGGCCTCAAATTGACCGTATCCCTCTTTTACCCAACAACAAAAGCTTCTCGGATTCAGCCATGGGCCCACTATCAATATCGTCATTAATCAGTGCAGACACTTCATCAAGCAAAGCTTTTGATTCAGAAAGTTCCGGCAACTGACTCAAACGCTTCATCATCTCTACGACGCGACTGGAGACTATCCAATCACCGCGAACAAACTGTCGTACTGGCAAGATGATGGCGAGCAAAAATTCTTTGTGGCTAACGGGCGCAGCAATAACACGCAACTCACCTTCGTCGTCGTATCGCTTCGAATCTGGCTCCTTGCGACTCAGTATTTCCGCCAATGCACGCTCGAACTGATTAACACAAAGCAGCGCGGTGTACTGGCCATTTACGCCTGGTGACATTGCCTTACCCAGAATTTCAATCAATTGCTCAACGAGGAACAGCACATCCTGTTCGCGTGTTCGTTCTGTACCCCAGGAAATGGCACTGTGGAGTTCGTGTTCAATATCAGAATTCATTTTCTGTGCGGGCCCAGCCCGCATCAACGTTTGTCCTTGAAGTGCGAAATTTCCGGGTGCGAGTTTCAGTTCGACCACGAGGTCATGTTCTTTGGTAATGGCCAGCAAACCTTCGAAGTCCAGCACGCGGAAATAGCCAGCCGATGCAGAAACAGGTAAATCTACCGAGTTGTGTTCGAAATCGACAGCGGGTTCATCGCCTGGAGTATTGCCAGCCGAACCTGAACCCAGCAGTTCCGGGTATATCGTCTGCACTGTATTCGCCAATTCGTCACCCACCCGCGCAATAACGCTGGTTACGCTGATTGAACGCGGAACGTGATGAATAAAGAATATGAAAACGATAACATTCAGGAACGCCAGAGCAACCGCGACCGTTATGGCAATATGCGGCACGAATGCCATGTTGATTTCATCACCAGCCACCCCAGCCTGCACGGTTCGCAAGACAATCAAGCAGTATAAGAATGTTGCAATAAAAACACCCAATGTGAACTGGTTGCCGCGATCGCGCATGAAGTCGAACAATAGTCTGGGTCCAATTTGCGCACTTGCATGAGACACGGCCAACAGCGTCATCGAAAAAGTTACACCTGCTACAGTGATTGCAGACGCCGCTAATGTGGACAGCAAATCGCGCGCGCCAGCCGGTTGATTGGCTAACAGCCACGGATAATTCCGGACCCAGTTATTGCCGAAATGCAAATCCAGCTGCACCGCTACAACGGCTGTCGCAACTGCACTGATTGAAATGATTGAAGGTAAAAACCAATAGCTGGCGCGAAGGCGGATCCATGTATCGATCAGGAGGCTATTCATCTGGGTTTCACAATGGTGGGCCGAGCTTTAGCCCGTGCCCTTATAACCGGAGAGAATCAGGAAGCTCTCGACCCGGTGAAGGACGGGGATCGCGGATAGGCGGTTGTGGCTGTCGATCCGGTGGCAAGGGAATATCCCCCGGGCGCTTTTGCGCGCGAGGAATCGAATCATTTGTCTGAATAATCGCCTTGTGCATGATAAAAAGCGCGAGCGCGATACTCCTTGGTAAACCGCCGTCTACTTAGGTCCGAAAAGCCACCAGACAATCAGACCGAGTAATGGCAAGACAAGAATCAGCAGTGTCCAAAGTATTTTGGAGACAGTGCTCGCACTACTGCCAAACACTTTGATAATTGCGATAATGTCAAAAATCAATATGATCAGGCCAATTATTCCATATTCCATTTTTCTACCTTTGAATCTGTTGAATGATCATTGCAAATGCGCAACGCAATGCGCAACCTGAACTTGCTGGTTTCACCTGCCCAAAGTTACGCGCCGGTTGCGACCCTGTCTGTTGCCTTTCGCACATAAGGCCTCAGAAACTGCGGGCCGCAGACGCCTGGACAGACCTGTATTGGAATTCAGTCCGAAGTGGATGCTGCAGCGGTCACTCGCGTCGGCGGGCCGTTCAGTTGCTCGTCGCCCGTTCTGATAGCGGTAACGGACCAGGGCATCAGTATTGGCGATGTAGAGATCTTCACCGACCAATGACATGCCAAACGGCGACGACAGGCCTTCGATAGTCGATACCGATCAGGATTGCATTAGATAATAAATGGATCTCATTCAATGTGGTATAGCGTACAGAGCCATCGACAATATTGCCTTAGCATAATTCTGCCTCGCGCCGGGACAACCTTGTCGCGTGCTTAACGTCCAGCTATAAGGTGCTCAATTTATGCCCAACAAAAAACCCTCGGCAACAACGAAGAAAGCTGCAAAGAAGAAATCTGCAAGTCACGTAAATAACAAGCTACCTGAACACAGTGTTGGCAATGGTGGCGAATGGCACCAAACCGCGGGCAAAGACGAGGCCGAGCTGACCACTAATCAAGGTGTTCCTATATCGGATAATCAAAATTCTCTGAAAGCCAGTCCCCGCGGTCCGGCTCTGCTAGAGGACTTTATTCTTCGCGAAAAAATTACCCATTTTGACCATGAACGCATCCCCGAGCGCATCGTGCATGCTCGCGGTACTGGTGCCCATGGATTTTTTGAATTAACGACGTCGCTGAAAAAATTTACGACGGCAAAAATTCTCAGCGAAGTCGGTGAACAGACACCGGTATTTTCTCGTATCTCGACGGTTGCTGGCGGTTCAGGCTCGGTGGACACGCCGCGCGACGTTCGCGGTTTTTCCGTTAAGTTTTATACCAAGCAAGGCAACTGGGATCTGGTCGGCAATAACATCCCGGTATTTTTTATTCAGGATGCCATCAAGTTCCCGGATCTGATTCATGCCGTGAAAATGGAACCTGATCGAGGTTTCCCGCAAGCTGCTACGGCGCATGATACCTTTTGGGATTATATGTCGCTGACCCCGGAAGCGATGCACATGGTCATGTGGATCATGTCCGACCGGACGCTGCCCCGCTCGCTGGCCATGATTGAGGGCTTCGGCATTCATAGTTTTAGATTGATCAATGACAGTGGTGTTTCGACCTTCGTAAAATTTCACTGGCGACCCAAGTTGGGGCTGCAATCAACGATCTGGGATGAGACCGTGAAAATCGCCGGCGCAGATCCCGATTTCCATCGTCGCGGATTGTTTGAATTGATTCAGGCCGGTCAGTTTCCCGAATGGGAATTAGCAGTTCAGCTCTTCACGCAAGAAGAAGCCGATAAGTTTCCGTTCGATCACCTGGATGCCACCAAGTTAATTCCTGAAGAGCTGGTGCCGTTGAAAGTGGTTGGACGTATGGTTCTCAATCGCTGGCCGGATAACTTCTTCGCTGAAACTGAGCAAGTTGCGTTTTGCCCCTCGCATGTCGTTCCCGGTATTGATTTTTCGAAT
>JAWXBM010000122.1:0-5073 GCA_034440115.1 Lysobacterales bacterium
AGCTGTTGCTGTCCGTCTGGCCCGCGGCAGATACGCTGGGAATGGCCATCAGCCCCCTAAGCTTCAAGCCTGGTAATTCGTTTGCCAGTCGGGCCAGCTGATGTACGGCTTCGACAGGAGCACCGGATTTCTGCGGCTCAGCATCAATATTGACCTGCAGGCAGATGTTTAATGGCGGCAACTTTCCCGGGCGCTGGCTGGATAATCGCCTCAGCGTTTTTTCCTTATCCACACTTTGCACCCAGTCGAAATGTTCTGCCACTTCGCGGGTTTTGTTGGATTGCAAAGGGCCAATAAAATGCCAAATGATGTCCAGGTCGGCCAGCAGTTGTTGTTTTTCCACCGCTTCCTGCAGGTAATTCTCACCAAAATGCTGTTGGCCTGCTGTAACCAGAGTACGAATGCTGCTTGCGCTATGGCGCTTGCTGACAGCGAGAAGGGACACCGAATCAGGGTTTCTATCAGCTTTTTGGCAGACTGATGCAATGCGTGCACGCACCTTGTCAAGTTTGGCCTTTAAGTCATTCATCTTGCAGCAAGACTATGCATTGTTTTAAGGTAGCGGTATGGCGCACGGAGGTTTTTTTACCTTACAGGATGTTGGGTGCCCTAAGTCGGCGCTAATTCGGCCTGAAGTCGGCCCCAAAGTCGACCCAAAAACCGATAATAAGTCGGCATTGTATCGTGACCGGGTAGTCTCAAGGAGAGAACATGGATATCGCAGAACTTCTGGCTTTTGCGGTTAAGAATAACGCTTCGGACTTGCACTTGTCGTCAGGTCTGCCACCGATGATACGCGTGGACGGTGACATCCGGCGCTTGACGCTGCCGGCGATCGACACCCCTCAATTGGCCGAGTTGCTGTACAGCACCATGTCTGACCAGCAACGACGTGATTTCGAAGCCAATCTGGAAGTGGATTATTCCTACTCGGTATCTGGACTGGCGCGCTTTCGTGTTAACTGTTTTCATCAGGACCGTGGCCTGGGTGGTGCTTTCCGTACCATTCCGGATGCCGTCTGGAAACTGGAAGATATTGGTGCGCCGCCGATATTCCGCGACATCATTGATATTCCGCGCGGCCTGGTGTTGGTAACGGGCCCTACCGGTTCGGGTAAGTCCACTACGCTGGCGGCCATGATTGACCACCTCAATTCCTATGTGGAAGGTCATATTCTGACCATTGAAGACCCGATCGAATTCCTGCACAAAAGCAAACGCTGCCTGATCAATCAGCGCGAAATTCACCGCGATACGCATGGTTTCAATCAGGCTTTGAGGGCTGCCTTGCGTGAAGACCCGGACATCATTCTGGTCGGCGAAATGCGCGATATTGAAACCATTCGGCTGGCTTTGACTGCGGCTGAAACGGGTCATTTGGTGTTCTCAACCCTGCACACCAGTTCGGCCGCAAAAACCATCGACCGCATTATTGACGTTTTTCCGGCTGGCGAAAAATCCATGGTGCGTTCCATGCTTTCCGAATCCCTGCGGGCGGTAATTGCCCAAACGCTGATGAAGCGCACCGGCGGCGGCCGCGTTGCCGCCTGGGAAATCATGATTGCCAATCCGGCCATCCGTAACCTCATCCGTGAGGACAAAATCGCGCAAATGTATTCTGCCATCCAGACCGGCCAGGCGATTGGTATGCAAACGCTGGATCAGCACCTGGATTCTTTGGTCAGTCGCGGCATCATTACTCGGCAGGAAGCCGCGAAACGTGCCGTAGACAAGAAAATGTTCATGTAGGAGAATGAAATGAGCAGCATTGATAACTGGCTGAAGCAACTTCATGAAGAAGTGGGCTCAGACTTGTTCGTATGCGTAGACGCACCGCCCTGTATCAAAGTGCACGGTAAAATCAAACCCATTTCCACTGATGTTTTGTCGGCGGACGATACTCGGACTGTTGCTTATAGCATGATGAGCGACCTGCAGAAGAACGATTTCATTCAAACCTCCGAATGCCAGTTTGCCTATGCTTTGGACGCTGATGTGCGCTTTCGAGTCAGCGCCTTCATGCAGCAGGGCGTGGTGGGGGTGGTCTGCCGTCGTATTGAAAGCAAAATCCCTACCTTTGAAGAACTGGGTTGCCCTGACGTGATGGCTGAATTGGCGCTACAAAAGCGCGGCATCATATTGTTCGTGGGCGCTACCGGTACCGGTAAATCCACCTCGCTGGCAGCCATGGTGGGTTATCGCAACCAGCGCATGACGGGCCACATCATTACTGTGGAAGATCCAATTGAGTATGTACACCGGCATGGCAAAAGCCTGGTGTCGCAGCGCGAAGTCGGTATTGATACCGAATCCTTTGAAGTGGCGCTGCGCAATACCCTGCGGCAGGCCCCGGATGTGATCATGATCGGCGAGGTGCGCACCCGCGAAGCCATGGAGCATGCGATTTCCTTCGCTGAAACCGGCCACTTGGTGTTGTGCACGCTGCACGCCAATAACGCCAACCAGGCGCTGGACCGTATCCTGCATTTCTTCCCGGAAGATTACCGCGAGCAGCTGTTGCTGGATTTGTCCTTCAACCTCAAAGCCACCATAGCCCAACAGCTTATTCCCGCCATCGATGGTTCGCGTCGTTGGGCCGCATTTGAGGTGCTGATGGCTACCCCGCTGGTCAAGGACCTGATCCGCAAGGGCGAAATCGACCATTTGAAGAACGTGATGCGCGATTCTTCTCACCACGGCATGGTCACGTTCGATAAGTGCATGTTCCGCATGTACAAGGAAGGCAAGATTTCCTACGACGATGCTTTGCGCCATGCGGATTCTTCCAATGAAGTTCGCCTGATGATCAAGCTGGACGAAGGCGGTGATGCTGACTCATTGGCCCGCGGCCTGGAGGGTGTGGAAGTATTGGGCGGTAATTATTGATTCCGCTCAAGTCATTGCTGGTGCCAGGCCCAGCCCTGACTGCCAGATTATCTGGCAGATTAACCGTATGTTAACCTGTGCGGGCATACCATTCCCCGACCTAAGCAAACTGAGTGAAGTGCATGCGCATTTTGATTATTGAAGATAATCCGGACATTGCGGCAAATATTGGTGATTACCTTGAGGATCATGGCCACACGGTAGATTTCGCCGGTGATGGTGTAACTGGCTTGCATCTTGCGATCGTTAACGACTTTAATGCCATCGTATTGGATCTTGCGTTGCCGGGTATGGATGGGCTCGAAGTCTGTAAGAAATTGCGCGAAGACGCGGGTAAAGATACCCCGGTACTCATGTTGACTGCGCGCGACCGTTTGCAGGACAAGCTGGCCGGTTTCAGCAGCGGTGCTGATGATTACCTGGTCAAACCCTTTGAATTGCAGGAAGTTGAAGCTCGTTTGAACGTGCTGGCGCAGCGTGGCCGACGTCGTGTGCGTCGGGAGTTGAAGGTCGGTGACCTGGAATTCAACCTCGATACCTTGGGTGTGCAGCGTGGCAGCACGGATATTTACCTCAACCCCATAGGTCTGAAACTGTTGCAATGCCTGATGCAGGCCTCACCCAACGTGGTATCACGCAATGACCTTGAATTGGAAGTTTGGGGTGAAGAACTGCCAGACAGTGACAGCCTGCGGGTGCACATCCATTCTTTGCGCGGTGCCATCGACAAGCCGTTCGGCAGCAACATGATACAGACCCGGCATGGTATCGGCTACAGGCTGGTAGAAGCGGATGCAGTACCGCCGCAGGCTTAGAAGTCGAATAGTACTGTCCTTTCTATTATTCGGCACACTGCTGAGTGCGCTGTTTGCCATCAGTACCCTGTTTTTGCAGAATTATCTGGAAGATGAACTGATCGGTTCCACTCTGGAGCAGGAACTGGATGATTACATCAACCAGTTGCGATTGGATCCCACGGTAGTTGAGCCCTTTTACACGCGCATTCAGGGCTATGTGACCCGCCCTGGCGATCCCAACCAGACAGTAGATGCCGATATTCGTGAACTGCCCCCTGGTGTGCATGATGTGAGCATAGGTTCTGGCGTATTCAAAGCAGCAGTCCGCAAAGATGATGACCTGTGGGCCTTCCTGATCTACGACCTGACCGAAAATCAGCGTCTTAAACAGCAATTGTTGCTGGCACTGATCGGCGTGGTGCTGGCCTTTTCACTGCTTTCTTTCACTCTGGGAGCATGGTCGTCTCGCAGGGTAATGAAACCCGTAACCGATCTGGCCGACAAATTGGAATCATTGGATGGTGAAGGCAAGCCGGTGAAATTGTCGACCCAGTTTGCCGATGATGAGGTGGGGCAGTTGGCTATGGCATTGGACAGCTATGCCGAACGCCTGCATCACCTGGTTGAACGCGATCGTGAATTCAATGCCGATGTCAGTCACGAACTGCGTTCACCATTGACCGTCATCACGGGCGCTACCGAGTTGTTGTTGGCACAATCCGACCTGGATCCCAAAGTGCGCACCCGCATGTTGCGCATAGCCCGCGCAGCCCGCCAATCGGCTGACATCACCACCGCTTTGTTACACTTAGTGCGAGCCGAACAGGGCATCGACAAGCAGTCTTCGGCGCAAAATGTTGGCCAGGTGGTGCAGGAGTTGGTGCACTTGTACGAGCCGCTGATTGGCAACAAGGATTTGCAGTTGGAGGTTCGCGAAAACGATAAAGTCAGTGTGATTGCACCTGAAGCCGTGATCGCTGTGACAGTGGGTAACCTCATTGGCAACGCCATGCGCTACACCACCAGTGGCCAGGTTATTATCAGCATAGGCAATGGCCGGGCAGTAATCGAAGACACTGGCCCCGGCATTCCGGAAGCCGATCTGGACCGCGTATTCGACAGGCATTACCGCGGGCAGAACATCAGCGGCAAAGGCGCCGGTTTAGGGCTGGCCATCGTCAAGCGCTTGTGTGAGCTGTATGGCTGGTCAATTCAGTTCAGCAACCGTCCCAGCGGTGGTTTGCGTGCCGAGCTGCTGTTTTATCCCAATCAGGATTGAGCATCGGCGGGACGCGCTCAAATTCCAAGTGCAACATTATCGGGAGAGAATGTTGCATGGGAAGAAACTACAAGCAGTTGAGCATTGAAGAACGGACGATGATCCAAACGC
>JAWXBM010000123.1:0-47387 GCA_034440115.1 Lysobacterales bacterium
CAAATCCAGCAGCCACGAGGAGATCACGCTGCCGCGCCGCCAAACCTCGGCAATATCGCGCAGATTGAGATCGAATTGGAATTCCTCGGGATTGCGCAAGGGCGTCGTTTCGGCGTCGGCCGTCTGCTGGTTCTTGCCCACATTGGCGTGAGCGAGAATATTCATGCCCTCGGCATAGGCGGCCATGAGGCCATACTCGATGCCGTTGTGGACCATTTTTACAAAATGGCCGGCGCCGCTTGGCCCGCAGTGCAAATAGCCCTCTTCTGCAGTGCCCTTAAGCTGCTCGCGGCCCGGCGTGCGCGGGATGTCACCGACCCCCGGAGCCAGCGTTTTGAACGCCGGCTCGAGATGTTGCACCGCATCCTGCGGACCGCCGATCATCAGGCAGTAACCTCGCTCCAGGCCCATCACGCCGCCGCTGGTACCGCAATCAAGGTAGTGGATTTTTTTGGCCGCAAGCGACTTCGCCCGGCGAAGGTCGTCGACGTAGTAGGAGTTGCCTCCATCAATGAGGGTGTCGCCGGGCGCGAGATGCGGCAGGAGATCGGCAATGAGTTCCTCGACCACCGCACCCGGAACCATCATCCAGATCGCGCGTGGTTGCTGCAGCTTCGTGACGAAGTCCGCGAGCGAGGACGCGCCCACCGCCCCCTCCTTGCCCAACTCTTTGATCTTCTGCGGCGACCGGTTGAAGACCACGCATTGATGCCCGTCCTTGAGAAGGCGGCGCACCATATTGGAGCCCATACGGCCCAGGCCGATCATGCCGATTTGCATTGTTTTCATAGTAGTCATTCCGATTGATTGTTTTGCGGTAGTTGTAGTGGCCCTAACCAAAAACTGTCATTTCGACTTTTTCATGGCGCGGTAACGCCGGATCGAGTTATTGGTGGAACTGTCGTCCACGACGCGATCGTTGTCGAGCACCGTGTTATCGACATCGAGCAGGAATAGGATGGGAGCGGTTTGGTTCATCGGGGCAGCTCCTTGGCTCCCAACCCAGCCATTTGCCCATGAGGTAGATCACAACACCAGTAAATTCACTTTGCCGTCAGTTCATGGGCCAACTGCTGAAGCAGCGCCACATGCGCCTGAACGCGTTGCTGCAACGCAAGTGCCGCCGCAGGTGTTTCAAATACCAACACCGTATCCGCATTTGGGCCAGGCAAAACTTCGCCATTCACAATTACGCTGGATGCGCTGATCAGTTCATCTACGGAGCTGTCGATTACCGGGCCGATAATGCCCTGGCTGATGGGTTCGTCGAAGCGGGTGGTGCCGCTCATTTTCAAAGGTATCCCGTGCTCTGCAAGTACCTGCACTGCCAGCGAGGCCAGCGGGTCGGCGGCGCCCAATTTGCCCTGGGAATACACATAGCCTTGGTCAATCAGGTTGTCTTCATGCAGGTCCAGACTGACGATGGGTGGATAGCGTTTACTCATTGCCAGAATGTAGGCGGTGATGGCATCGGCTTCGGGGCTGGAAGCGGCTGCGGCCCGCGCTGCTTCGGGATTCTCAGGGTCGATCAGCAGGTGCGAGGAATCACCCACGCTTTGGCCATCAACGGCTGCGTCATAAACCGCTACGTTCAGATAGCGCCAGTTATTGGCATAGCCGTGTGGGTTATTCAGCGGTAACACTACCACCGCCCGATGTTCGCCCAATTCCCTGAGCGCATCGATGGATGCCGCAATGGCATTTGGACCGGCGGTTTCTTCACCGTGCACACCCGAAAGTATCCAGACAGCTTCGCCTTCTTGTGGTGTACGCAAAGCGATGATGGGTAGTGCATAGTCCCGGCCAGCAGGCTGTGACTGGCTGACGATGTCCAGTTGCCAGCCAGCTTCTTTCAGCAGCAGGTACTGGTGATACAAAGCGACAATATCCTGGCGGCCGTCATCATAGGTAACCAGCCCGCCGGGCAAGGGAAAATCTTCCGCCGCAACCGTGCTGGAGAAACCCAGGCACAGGATCAGAACAGCAACTTGCTTGTAACCGGTTAAAGTGTGCAATGCATTCATGCTGACAGGTCCGTCCGTATGGCTTAGCCCACTATATGCCAGCCAGACTGGTTCAATGGCCATTGTTGCAAAGCATCATAGTCAAAATGGGCTTGAACGTGAACTTGGTTTGGCGGGATTTATCAGTCAAAGCCTGTTCGCCTCTTTCTTTTTTCTCCATTTCGTAGTTATTCCCTTGTGTTGGGCGTTAAAATGTAACTCGGAATTAGCCGCTAGTGGCCGATCTGGCCTGTTTGAAAATCAAACGGAATTATTGTGATCAAGAATTTATTATGGGTGCTCATAGCACTGGGCCTTTTGTTCGGTGGAATTTTTGGCTGGAAATACTATCAAGGCCAAAGTGGGGCAGGTGCGCGCGGCATCATGCCGGCAGTAGTCAGCACTCAGACCGTGCGTCTGGATAATTGGCAACCGACGCTGCCTTCAGTCGGCACCATTACACCTACCCGCGGTGTGGTGATCTCCTCTGAACTGGCAGGAGTGATTCGCGAGATACATTTCGATTCTGGCGAAACCGTCAAAGCCGACGATCTGTTGGTGCAGTTTGATGCTGAAGTTGATGTGGCTGAAGCGGTAGCTCTGGACGCGGAACGCAAGTTGGCTGAATCCACGCGTGATCGTTTGCAGCGCATTGTCGCCAGCAATCTGGCTTCGCGATCGGATCTGGATGAAGCGCAGGCGCAAGTCGATAGTACTCGGGCTCGTGTCGCTGCCAAGCAGGCCACTATTCGCAAGAAAACCATTCGCGCGCCTTTTGCCGGCGAGTTGGGTATACGCCGTATCAATCCGGGACAATATCTCGCAGCCGGTGATCCGATCATCGAACTGGTTGATCTGGATCCAATCTACGCCGAATACACACTGCCGGAGCGCTACCTGAGCGATATTTCGGTGCAGCAGGAAGTCGTGGTGACCGTAGCTGCCTGGCCTGGCCAGGAGTTTCCCGGAAAAATCAGTGCTATCAGTCCCAACATTGCGAAGGCCAGTCGCAGCGTGCAAATTCGGGCGATCTTCGAGAACCCTGAAAAACTGTTGCACCCGGGCATGTTTGCCGAAGTAAACACCTTGCTGCCGGGTCAGACAGCCGTCATGACATTGCCCGAAAGAGCCATCACTTATAATCCTTATGGAAACTCGGTTTTCGCTGTTACTGAGGAACAGGGCAACAAGACCGTGCGTCGCGTGCAGGTCATTACAGGCAACGTAACTGATGGGCGGATAGAGATACTCAGTGGTCTGGAGCCGGGTATGGAAGTGGTCACCGATGGGCACAACAAGCTACGGAATGACCAGGCCGTTAGTGTCGATAATTCCAGCTTGCCGGACGGAACCGGTATCGGAAAATGAAGTTCACCGACATTTTTATTCGCCGGCCAGTGCTGGCGAGCGTGATCAGTTTGCTCTTACTGGTCCTCGGGCTCCGCGCATTTACTGCGCTGGAGTTACGTGAATATCCCGAACTGAGTAACACCGTAGTCACCGTCACCACCGCCTATCCAGGCGCCAGTAGCGAATTGATCCAGGGCTTTATTACTACGCCGTTGCAACAGGCCATCGCCGAAGCCCGTGGCATCGATTTTCTGATGGCCACCAGCACTCAGGGCGTGTCGCGCATTGAAGCGTACATGGAGCTGAACTACGACCCAAATGCGGCGGTAGCCGAAATCCAGGCCAAAGTAGCCAGCCAGCGCGGCTCTTTACCGGCTGAGTCACAAGACCCGATTATCGATTCAACTACAGGTGATCAGACGGCATTGATGTACATCGTTTTCAACAGCGATGAAATGTCAGTGTCGCAGACCACTGACTATCTGTTGCGCGTTGTCCAGCCCAAATTGCAGGCAGTTCCCGGTGTGGCCAAAGCTGCGATCAATGGCAGTGGAAATTTTGCCATGCGCGTGTGGCTGGATCCGCAACGCTTGGTGGCGCTCGAGGTGTCGCCTGAAGAAGTTGCGAGAGTGTTGCGCGAAAACAGTTTCCTCGCAGCCGTCGGGCAAACCAAAGGTGCCTTTGTTCGCACCGATCTTTCAGCCACCACCGATGTGAGTACCGAAGCGGATTTCAGGCGCCTGATTGTTCGTGAGGACGAAGAGACCCTGGTGCGGCTGGAGGATGTAGCACGCATCGAACTGGGTGCAGAAAACTATGACAGCGTAAGCTGGTTCAATGGCAAGCCCGGAACGGTTATGGCTATTGAGCCGGCGCCTGGGGCCAACCCGCTAACCGTGGCGGGCCTGGTGCACGAGCAATTGGTGGATATCAAGAACCAGCTTCCGTCTGGACTGGACGCCAACCTGGCTTATGATGCCAGCGCTTACATCAAGGATTCGATCAAGGAAGTGTTTATCACCCTGTTCGAGTCCATGATGATCGTGCTGGTGGTCATTTTCCTGTCGTTGGGCTCATTGCGGGCGGCCATAGTACCCGCAGTGGCGGTACCACTGTCTTTGGTGGGCGGCGTGTTCCTGATGATGTTGATGGGCTTCTCCATCAACCTGCTCACTTTGCTGGCCATGGTGCTGGCTATTGGCCTGGTGGTAGATGACGCGATTATCGTGGTGGAGAACGTACACCGCCATGTTGAGATGGGCAAAACGCGCCTGCAGGCGGCGATTGATGGCGCACGTGAAATCGGCCTGCCCATTATCGCCATGACCACGACTCTGGTTGCCGTCTATGCACCGATTGGTTTTATGGGTGGATTGGTGGGAACCCTGTTCACCGAATTTGCCTTCTCTCTGGCCGGGGCCGTACTGGTTTCAGGCATTGTCGCTCTCACCCTGTCGCCGATGTTGGCATCCAGGGTTTTGAGTCGCCATGGTGAACCGCATAAATTCGAACAGGCGGTGGAACGTTTTTTCAACTGGTTGGCTGAGAGCTACAGACGCAGGCTCAGCGCTACGCTGAATTATGTGCCGGTGACCATGGTATTTGCGGCGACGATTCTGGCCAGCATCTATTTCATGTTCGCCATGACGCCCAAGGAACTGGCTCCGATTGAAGATCAAAGCCTGCTGTTCCTGCAAGCGCGCATGTCGCAGACGGCAACGCTTGAGTACAACGAGTTCTACACCCGACGATTGCTGGAAGAAGTAAAGTCCATACCTGAGGAATACAACACCTTCCTGTTTCTGGGGCAAGGTTCGCCAAGCACCACTTTTGGAGGCTTCAAGTTGTCGCCGCCTTCCGCAAGGGAACGCTCGATCATGCAGATTCAGCCCGAAGTACAAGCCGCCTTGAATCGGATTCCAGGCATGCAAGCCGCCAGCTTTCCGAAACCCAGCCTGCCAGGTTCAGCCCGCGGATTCCCGCTACAGTTTGTGATCACTTCAGCTGCGGATTTTGATGAGCTGGACGCCGTGGCCAACGATCTGATTGGCTCTGGTATGCAGAGTGGGAACTTCGGCTTCCTGCAGAAAAGCGTGGAATTCGCCACGCCGCGTACCACCTTGGTAATCGATCGCGACCGTGCCGGTGACCTGGGAATTTCCATGGCGACCATTGGCCGGTCGCTGTCGACTTTGTTGGGCGAAGGTTATGTAAACCGCTTTAACCTGGAAGGCCGGGCCTATAAAGTAATCCCCCAGGTGGAACGGGCAGCGCGACTGAATCTCTCTGATCTGGACGAATATTACCTGCCTACGGCTACCGGCGAAGAGGTACCGCTCTCAGCCCTGGTTCGCTACAGCGACACGGTCGAGCCCAGCGCGCGTACCCAGTTTCAGCAACTCAATGCGGTAACTGTGCAGGGCGTGTTAGCGCCTGGTGTTTCACTGGGCGATGCTCTGGAATTCCTGAAAGCAGAGGCTGCGCGGATTTTTCCGCAGGGCTTCAGTTACGATTTCAATGGTGAATCCCGGCAGTACGCGGAACAGGGCAGCGCCCTGATCATCACCTTTTTCCTGGCCCTGGTGATCATCTACCTGGTGCTGGCTGCGCAATTTGAAAGCTGGCGCGATCCGCTGATCATCCTGGTGTCGGTGCCCATGTCGATTGCAGGAGCGCTGATCTTCATGACTCTGGGTTTTGCTACCGTCAATATTTACACCCAGGTTGGCCTGATTACCCTGATTGGCCTGATCTCCAAGAATGGGATCCTGATTGTTGAATTTGCTAACCAGTTGCGCCAAACAGAAGGCTTGAACCGGCGCGAAGCCATCGAGAAATCCGCAGCGATCCGCTTGCGCCCGGTTTTGATGACTACCGTCGCCATGATCATGGCCATGGTGCCATTGCTGATGGCCAGTGGTCCTGGTGCGGTCAGCCGTTTCGATATTGGGCTGGTAATCGCTACCGGACTGGGTATTGGTACTTTGTTTACTTTGTTTGTACTGCCTGCTGTGTATCTGCTATTGACGGCGCCGGTATCGCGGCGAAGCAGCCCGAAGGATACTGAGCAACCTGAAAAAGCAGCTAGCTAGCCTTGGATTGGCCCGCCAACGGCGCCGCCGGCGAACAGTGCTTCAATTTGATCCGATGCGTAGCCTGCTTCCACCAGTAAAGCGCGCGTATCCTGGCCCGGTTGCCCGGGTACTTGTGAGATAACTGCCGGTGTGCGGTCGAATCGCGGTGCCGACGCGTTCTGTAACACGCCACCCACTTCAATAAAATTTTTACGCGCCAGTCCCACTCGTCGCCCGCGGTCAGTCGGCCGGGATCGAGCGGCACGTCGCCGCCACTCCCGTCATCGTCGGCATCCGGTCGGCGGGGACCACCACCACGCGACCACCGGTCTTGAACACCAACTCGCCGAGATCGTCCAGTAGATCATCCACCTCGGGATGGCTCAAATCTTTGAACTCCACTTCTCCGGTCGCGCCGTCGATTCGTCCTGGAATCTGGCGATCCGCCTCGAGCAGCAGGGTCGCGATCTGCCCGGCCACTGCGGCCACCGCCACCTGCTTCACGTCCTCCTGGCCAAGCCCTTTGGATTTGGCCACCGCAAATTCATCGGCCAGCTTCGCCAGTCTCGCTTGATACTGCGGTTGGAAAATGTGCCACGCGCGTTCGCGGAACTCCGTCATCGGCAGCGCGTCAGGATGAACTTTAATTCCTTCATCCAACAGGAAAGAGTTCTGGCTATGCTTGCGGAAGTGACCTTGATGTTCGGGCAGCGCCGCGAGAATCAACGGCAGCCCCGAGGCTTGCGAATGTGATTCGAGAATCGCGCGATCGACTCTGTGAAAAAACCGTTTCTCATCGCTGTCCATTTCATCTTTCTTATCGCCATGCCCGTGCCGCATGGCAACGCTTCCGCCGCCGGTTCCTCCGTAGGAAGCGACGGTTTGATGTGGCTCGGTCAACTCCTCGCCCAACGCTTCCGTGAGGGTGCGCGGTACTCCAGGCGCGAGAGCGATTTCATCCAGTGAATCACGATTGCCCTCGAACAGTTTAATTTCGCGAAGATTGAGCGCCAGTACTTGAAAGCGATCCGCCGATTGCAAAAAGCTCAACAGCGGTTTAGTGTGAAAACTGTCGGCGACCACGGCGAGTTCGCGCGTCGTGCGTTGCAGCCCGAACACCTGGAACAAACCCGGCGCACCGAACACGGCTAATCCGTCCAAGGTGTGATTCCAGAAATCATGATCGCGAGAAAGCGCCTCGAACGGCTCCAGCAGCACACGAATCTCCTGCGTCGAATATTTTTTCTGCAATGATTGATCAAGTTGCTTGACCAGATTGCGAAAGCGAATCGGGTCTTCCTGATTGTCGGGATGATGCCGGTGCGTGGGCTGATAAAGCGAGAGGCACGGCGATTCGTGAGCACTTGAAAGCGAAGCGCGAAAGTCATTCGTGAGCAGGTTCATAATTTATTTAATCCGTTTTGATAAAACTTTCCAGTGACGTTGCATGCATTTCCGCCATTTCCGCTTCCCCGCTCCACCAGGCGGAGCTTCTTATTTTTTTCCTGCATTTTCCAGCGCGGTTGGGGTGGTTTCTTTTTCTTAGTATAGACGACTGCCTGTCTTGTTAGATAACGAATGAGACCACTCGCCCCTGAGCTTGCCAGGAGGAAACACCATAGAGCAGACCGGCACGGGCTAATGTTCATGGCTTGAAAAACCTGGGATTGCGCTCGATAAACGAATCGATCCAACGTTCAAGGAATGATCGCTCGTCGGGGTTTTTCAGATAACGCCAGCCCAATACCGAAATCACCAGCGCACCCAGGGCATCGACGATCAGGTCCCACATGGTATCCGTCAGCCCTGATGGGTCGCCCAGCATGGACTTTTGCATGTTCATCCCGAACACTGAATCCATGGTGAATTCAAAAACCTCCCATAGTGCGCCCACGCCCAGAGCAAACAGGAAGGCGAAAAACGCCACGAAACCGGGGTTCATGCGCACATGAATATTTTCGGTTTCGTTCATGATGTACACCAGCAGAAAGCCGAGAATGCCAAGCAAAAACCCGGACAGGGTGTGTAATGCCATGTCCCACCACCAGAACCGGGTGTAGTAACCGTGTATTTCGCCCAGGAAAAGGGATGCGAATACAAAGCCGATGGCAGCAAGTTGCAGTTCTGGCGGAATGTGAATCCGGAAACGGTGCTCAAACAGCACCGGAAAGAACGTGATGGCAATAATCATGGCTGTCAGGAACGCGGTAAACCAACGTTGGCCCCAGATAGCGAACACTGCCTCGGCCAGTAGTATCAGTTGTAAGGCAATAGTGATTCTTTGGTGGGTAATGCGAATGCGCATAGACAAAAAGCTCCAGAATTCAGGGCATCAAGCCGGGTTTTCCGTTGAGGGTGGATTGCCGACCATGTGCGCTTGTTTCTTGAACATTCGGGCCGTTGTCCTTTAGTGGCCTTCGTATGGTGAAACCCCGGTCAGTATAGCCGTGCAAGCTGACATTGAAATAGCTGTGATCTTCCTCCGCTTGAGCTTTCAACAATTCTCGGCCAGATTCGTGGATTCCGCATTCAATCATCGGGTTTTCGGCAATACGTGCGGTAGTAGCCACTTATGTCATTTACCGACTGCCTTTGGCACATTTTCACTATTTTCCGAGTCGAGAACGGTGCTGCGTATGTTGCTCGATGCGGTTGCGCGGGCTCTTGGTGTTGTGCTGTGACTGCTGGCGTTTGGCGGGGACACTGAAGGCAGCGCCTTGATCATCACGCTTTTTCTCGCCCTGGTGATCATCTACCTGGTTCTGGCAGTACAATTTGAAAGCTGGCGTGATCCTTTGATCATCCTTGTCTCAGTACCCATGTCGATTGCCGGAGCGCTGATCTGCATGACACTGGGCTTTACTACGATCAATATATACACGCACTTTGGGTTGCCGGCGTTTATCTGTTGCTGACTGCAAAAATTTCACCACGAGAAAAGACTGCTTCAGTTTAAGCGAAATAAATTTGTTGCTGTTTTCATCTGGCCTGGGTGTGCAACAAACGTCTAAAAGGGCTCGATTGGACTTGCCGTAACAACCCGGCTTATCGCTTGGATTTGCCTGCTCGGTTGGCACCATTCTCATAGTTCGAATCTGCACTCGCATTCAAAACCGGACCCCATTCCTTGAACAGCACTTCCTTGACTTGCTTGACCGCTCGCACGCCCAGCCTGCGCGACAACTCAGCTTCGATTTCATCCAGGGCATCGAAGGCGACCTTTCCCATGCCAGTACCCCGACGACTGAATTTTACAATTTTTGCACGCCCATCAGCCGGGTCAGGTTGCAGGGTGACGAGCCCCATTTTCTCCATTTCAACCAGTGTCTGCTGGATGGCCTGACGGCTGATGCCTATATTGCGAGCCAAGTCCGACGGGCGGGTAATTCCGTCCGAGATGTTAACCATGATCATCGATTTTGTGCGGGAAAAAGGAGGTAAACCGGCTTTTCGCATGCTGTTTTGCAAACTTTCATCGCACCAATAATAAGCGTGTAACAGCCCTCGCATCAGAAACTTGCTGGTATCTCTATTTTCGGCCAATCTTCTGCACTCCGATCTTGTCGAGCCTGAATTCATCTCTCAGTATGAGACTACAGGTTATCACTCAAAATGCCCCAGTCTGTTCAAATCGGTGAAATCTGATAGAAATATTCTACTGCATGTCAGCAACCGCGCTACCGCTGAATAAGTCATTGTTGTGCGTGGTGCTGATGGCAACAAGTACGTCAGACTGCTAATAGTCAGCTTGGGTGCGGTTCCGTCGGTAAGTCAGTTGCTTGCTCAATGTCAATTATATTGACAAATATCCTGAATGACCATAAGTTGTTCAGCAATGAAAACCATTTGAAACCAGCAAGCAGACTTCATATGAACAGGCCAAAACTGTATTTGATTAGCACCAGCTTGGTGCTTGTATTGATCACTTCCGCATGTTCCCGCGTGGGGACTGAGGATATTCCCGCCAGGGCTATGACTTGTGTTGGTTGCCACGGTGGTAACGGCATGGTTGTGGCACCGGCCATGCCCCGACTCGCAGGTCAAAGCGCAATTTACCTGTCAAAGCAATTGCGGGCCTATAAGGATGGGAGCAGGAAAGATCCGATTATGAGCGCATTGGCTGAGGCTTTGTCCAATGAAGAAATCGACAGCATCACTGCGTATTACGAATCTCTCGATCCTTGTGAAGCTTTTGAGTGATTTGAAGTACGGATTTCAGGCAGTTTCACTGTTGTTTCAGACAAATCCCAGCCGGATCCACTACCGTATTGGCCATCCAGTCGCATCATCCACCGGTAGGCATAACGGCAATACCATAACGCGAACACTATGACCGCCAGTATGACCTTCCAGCCGAGCAACCAGGTCTCACCTGAACTCAGCCAGAGGATCAATGCTGTTCCGCCATAGAGCCAGATAATGAAGGCGATGGTCGAGACTATCGCAATCTTCAGGTACTGCGACGGATTTCCGGGAAACTGGTGGTTCATCACAAAAGTCCTCTTGCTATTCTGAATACGAATGTCAATTCATCGGGTGAGCTAAAACGGTTTGGTTACGGCCAAAACGATAATCAGCGTGCCAAATACCATCACTGGCGGACTGCTGACCAACAGGAACATCCAGTGTCGTTGCACACTCCGCTCATAGATATCAGGATCGCCGGTTTGCCTCAATCGTGCCTTGTTACCACCCAGGTGGGAAATGTAATAGTCGAAAGATTCAACCGGAATGAAAATGCCAATCACGATCAGTAGTTTTAATACCAACCAGCCTGAGTCCATGTTCCAGCCGCCTACAATCAATAGCAGGGGCCCAGTAATCAAAATGATCGGAAACGCGACATGCTCGTAACTGACACCATGATCGAACCGCTCAATAGCCCAATCCCGCATTGCAATGATTTGAGGGTCATCGGGGTTGCGACGCCATGCCTTGAATACTGGCACCAGATAAAAAGCAAAAGCAACCGCAGTGCTCCACATCCATACCATTACGAAATACAGGTGAATGAACTTGATGAAAAAATAATATGGGCCAAGTGTTTGTTGGATAAAATTAATCATTGGAAGTCATGTCAGTTGGAATATTTGTCAATTATATTGACTTTTTTCGAATTGATAAAGCATAGTTCTCACAAGCTTTCGTAAACAGGCATTTGACGACATATAATTGCAAACCATGTATTCATTAACCCGATCTCTACACCGCGCTGCCCTGATCAACCGTAACGGTATCGCAACTTACTTCGAAGGCAATGAAACCAGCTGGCAGGACACCTTGCTGCGCGTGCAGCGTATCGCTGCCGTTCTTCTGGAGCGTGGAGTTCAGAACAATGATCGGGTAGCCTTACTCGGTGGAAACAGTGACACCTTTTACCAATGCCTTTTTGCCATAAACTGGGCAGGTGGCATTTCCATGCCCTTGAACATGCGGTTTGCTGTTCCGGAAATTGCTTATTGTTTGTCCGACTCCGGTAGCAAGATTCTCCTGGTTGACGAAGAATTTCTCGATATGGTGCCGGAGATTTCTCTATCGGCACCACAACTCAAGGTTGTCATTTCTCTGGGTAAAAGCCGTCCAGAATCGGCAGTGAATGGGCTTGCAGACCTGGTCAAAGATGTCGCGCCGGTAGAAGACGCTGGTCGCGCCGGCAAGGATATTGCAGCTCTGTATTACACCGGTGGCACTACGGGCCGCTCCAAGGGCGTCATGCTGGGTCACGACGATTTTGTTGTGAATGTCATACAGTGGGCTCACACGGTAGGTGTCACCAGTAAAGAACGTAATCTTATTATCGCGCCAATGTTTCACTTGGTGGGTGGGTTGAATTCAGTGGCTGCTGCGGTCCTGGCCTCAAGCCTAGTTATCGCGCGAAAGTTTGACGCCGGCCATCTGGTACAAATGATGGTCAAGAACGAGGTGAGCAAAACCTGCCTGGTGCCCATCATGCTGGATGCTATTGTTGCCTGGCTGGAGGAAAATCCTACCGACCTTAGCTGCCTCAAGAGGATCTCCTATGGTGGCGCACCGATGTCAGAAAAGGCACTGAAACGGGCACTTGCGGCTTTACCGAACACGAGCTTTTACCAGGTATACGGGCAAACGGAGGGTGGTCCAAACATCTCGGTGCTTGATGCCAGGTATCACGTACTTGATGGCCCAGATGCGGGCAAGCTGAGATCGGCTGGTCAGCCTCTTCCTGGTGTCGAAGTCGACATTCTTGATGAAGAAGGGAACCCGCTCAAGCAGGGCGAGACCGGTGAAATCTGCGTGCGAGGGCTTACGGTTTCCCAAGGTTATTGGAACCTTCCGGAGGAAACTGCCGAAGCGAATCGGTTTGGCTGGCTGCACACCGGTGATGCAGGATATTTTGATGAAGATGGGTTCCTCTTCATTGTTGACCGAATCAAGGACATGATCATAACCGGTGGGCTGAATGTATATTCGGCTGAAGTCGAAAACATCATCAATCGACACCCTTCGGTTGGTCAATGTGCTGTTATTGGCATACCGAGCGAACGATGGGGTGAGCAAATTCACGCCATTGTCCGCTTGGCTGAAGGGGCGAAGGTAACAGAAGAAGAGCTGGCCGAACTGTGTCGTTCTGAGCTGGCCGGTTATAAACAGCCACGCAGCTTTGAATTTCGCGTGGAGCCGTTTCCTGTTACGGGCCTGGGTAAGGTATTGAAGCGCGAAATCCGCGCACCATACTGGGAAGCCAGTCAGCCAGGTTGACCCTGCTTAACCGCGAAATACGGAAACCTCTACGCCATCCTTCAGGTTTTCGTTGTACTCGACCGTGGATTCAATGAATTTTGTATCGTAGCGCGGGCTTTGGCGCACATAATCCAGGTAATCCGGAACAGAGAAAAAGCCGACGTTGTCGGCAACAACAACCGTGCCAGGTTTTAGCAAGCCGGCATTTTCAAGCCGGTGCAGATCGGGCAGGTACTCGTCTTTCCAGTGGTCTAGCAACACGGCATCAAATGGTTCGTTAAAGGAATCAATTTCCGTTGCCAAAATGCCTTTGCGAACATCGACAAAGTTATTGAGACCTGCATGTTCAATAACCTGTCGTGCGACCCACGCCAGCCGACCGCTCTTTTCGATAGAAGTGAGATGGCCACCGCTGGTTTGCAGGAATTCACCGATCAATGTCGCGGAGTAGCCACAGAATGCACCGATTTCCAGCACCTTTCTGGCCGCTGAACTTCGTAGTGCTTCCATCAGCACCTCGCCCTTGGCCGGACCAATATTCATCAGCCAGGTGTCGTTGCGGGCAAACTGGTCCATGGCGGCAAGAACTGCAGCCGGGTTGCCCGGTTCGGTGTTTTTCCTGACGTATTCGAGCACTTTGATGTCCCGGGTTTTGCGCTTGAACTGTTTGTCCAGCATGCCTTGCACGTGCAATTTCAGCAGAAACCAGGCGGCCCTTGGTGCATTGCTGATACTCCAGTTGATACTCATGGCGCACTTCTCCTGCTGCTTGCAGTAAACCTAAATAGTCACAATAACTTTCCCAATCACACTGCGGCTGGTCAGTGCATTCAAAGCATCGGCAAATTGCTCAAGTGGGTAAACCTGGTGAATACTCGGTGCAATCCTGCCGGCCTCAAAAAGTCGACCGAGTTCTGCCATGTTTTGTGTAGCCTCAGATGCCTGTTCTTTCTCAAAGCGGCCATAGAAAACGCCGACAATGGAAACCCCTTTCAACAAAGCCAGGTTCACCGACAAGCTGGGTATTTGTCCGCTGGCAAAGCCAACCACCAGGAGACGACCATTCCAGTTGATGCAACGCATGGCCTGGTTGAACAGGTCTCCTCCCACCGGATCGTAGATAACATCTGCGCCTCTGCCACCGGTGAGGGCCTTTACACTCTCCCGCAGCTCACAGCTTTGATAATTGATCACTTCGCCCGCTCCATGGCTTAGCAAGTAATCCTTTTTCTCGTCGCTACTCACCGCCGCGATTACCCGTGCGCCCATGCTGGCGCCGAGCTGAACGGCAGCATGCCCGACACCGCCCGCCGCACCCAGTACCAGCAATGTTTCACCAGCACGAAGTTTTGCCCGCTGCTTTAATGCATGGTAGGAAGTACCGAAAACCCCGGGAAAGGCGGCCGCAGTTATAGCTGACATGCCGGCTGGCCGCCGGTGTACCCGTGCGGAATTCACGTTGACACACTCGGCCAGTCCACCCGTGTAAGTGATGGCCATCACCGCATCTCCGGCTTTGAATTCTTCGACATTGGCACCCACTGACTCAACGGTGCCCGCCACTTCTCCGCAAGGGATAAACGGTAATTCCGGTTGGTCCTGGTACTTCCCCGCAATGATAAGCAGGTCGGGAAAATTGATGCCACATGCCTCGATGCGCAACCGCACCTCATCCGGGCCAGGAGGCCCAATATCGAAGTCGCGCAGACACAGCGTTTCCGGAGAGCCCAGGTGCTCACAGACTACTGCCCTCATAGCGAAATATTCCTGCTCATGCGGCTGGCTCTTTTGCCAGCACCCACATGGCCAGCGATTCAGCAACCATGGCCGGTTTGTCCTGGCCCTCCACGTGAACTGTGACTTCGCTGGTCAAAAGCAAACGATCAGGTGCGGGAAAGCTGACTTCCTTCAGGATGGTGGAAGCTCTGATGCGCGAGTTGACCTTGACCACCGAGGGGAACCGTACGCGGTTGAGCCCATAGTTGATGCCCATGATGATGTTGGCGGGTACCAACTGAATTGGCGCCAGTAAAAGGGGCAGCAATGAAAGCGTCAGGAATCCGTGTGCTATCGTTGAACCAAAAGGAGTTGAACGGGCCTTTTCCGGATCGATGTGAATAAACTGGTGATCAAAGGTGGCATCGGCAAAGCGGTTAATGATTTGTTGTGTGACGGTAAACCACTCGGTGGACTCTCGACTTTTTCCAAGCTGACTTCTGATGGTTTCAAGGTCAACTTCAGTGGCTGTCTGCTGGCTCACAATTCATTCCCCGATGCAACGCCCAGAATAATCAATTGAGCCTGATTGGCATGGACTTGATGCCATGCACAAAATGACTTCGAAGGTAAGCCGGCTCCGCCTCCAATTCGTAATCGGCATAACGCTTGAGGAATTCCTGCAGCATGATGCCAACCTCCATGCGTGCAAACATGGCTCCAAGGCAAAGGTGGATGCCGTGCCCGAAAGCGATTTGAGAGTTGGCATTGCTTCGCTGGAAGTCGAGCTTATTGGGCTCTGGAAAGACTTCAGGGTCACGGTTTGCCGAACCGTAAAGCAGAACTACCTTTTCACCTGCCGCTATCTTCTGCCCGGAAATCACTACATCGTCTGCTGCGGTTCTGCGCATGTGAATGACCGGGGATATGTGCCTCAACAATTCTTCAACCGAAGTCTTGATCCCGTCGCTGTTTTCCACCAGTTTGCGACGCATTTCGGGAAACAATGACAGCGCATGCAGACTGCCAGTAATGGAGTTTCGTGAAGTCTCGTTACCAGCACCTACCATCAAGACAAAAAATCCGTCGGTTTGGGACGCCTCCAGTGGCTTGCCGTTGATTTTTGCGTTGGCCACGAGGCTGATCAGGTCATTCTGAGGATTTAACTGCCGATCACGAACCAATTCCCGCCCATAATCAAACACCTCGCGGAATGCAGCAGCAGCTTGTTGCGGACTGGCATTAAAATCCGGGTCATCGACCCCGACCATTCGATTGGTCCAGTTCAGTATTCTGGACTGATCCGATTCAGGTACACCAAGAATGTTGCACAACACCAGGATGGGCAGTTCAATGGCCACATCGCGAACGGCATCTATCGATTTCTTTCCATCCAGTCTGTCCAGAATGCCTGTCACGTATTTCCTCATATCGGCTTCCATGGACTTGGCCGTTTTCAAGGAAAAGTAGGGTTGTAATATCTGCCTGAAATCAGCGTGTTCTGCTCCATCGGTTGCCAACAGGATTCGTCGCATCGCCGAGTCAATGTCAAGCCCCATGCGCTCGTAGCTGTCATCTGAAGCTTTGAACCCCTGGCCCGAAACAAACAGCTGTGGATTTCTGGAAACGTACTGGATGTCGCTGTATCGACTAAGAATCCAGTAGCCACGCCCGGGCGGCTCGACGCTCTGCCAATAGATGGGCGCTTCTTTTCTCAGGCGTTCATAAGCGGTATAGGGATGACCAGCACAGAACTGATCCAGGTCTGAAAAATCAAAAAAATCTTCAGCGGAGTAAAGGGGCGAATACTTTGATCCGGGTGCTTTCATCTAGCGCTGAGCATTCCTGTGAGTATGGTAGTCTGCGAAAATGCACCATAGTCAGTGTCATTGATTTTGTCAATACACTTGCCTATCATCACAGCACGGCTATCGCCCGGCAATTGTCAGGGATCACTTTCAATGACGAACTCCAGAACATTCGCAATACCCATAGCAATCACCGGAATGGGCGTGATTTCTGCTTATGGGCTGGATGTCAGTTCATTTTATTCAGGACTACTGCATCATACCCCTGTTATCCGACCGGTAAGTTTGCCAGGCCTGGATCCTTTGACACGTGTTTGGTGGTCGATGGTGAGTGGATTCAATCCATTGGACTGGATGGATGAACGCGTTGCAGATGGGACCGATGTGGTTGCCCAGTGGGCGATTGCAGCCGCTCAGCAAGCGATGGCGCAGTCCGGTTTGAAACCCGATCCGGAGCGTTGCGGTGTCGTCCAGGGAACCAGCATGTGCGGGGTCCAGTCGGTAATGTATGCCCAGTCGCAACTGGACCAGAAAGGCCCGCTGGCCATTCCGCGGAAAACCATGATGAGATCATTGACGAACATGGGCGCGGCGCAAATCGCCATGCACTATGGCATTCATGGTCCAAGCCTGTCTGTTGCAACGGCTTGCGCTTCAACCCTGGATGCATTGGGAGTGGCTGCCGGACTCATCAACTCGGGTCGCGCCGATGCGGTGATTGTAGGGGGAACGGAAGCTGGGCACAGTCCAGAATCGGGTCACCACCTGGATGGATTCATGCCGGCAATGGCTTATGCACCGGCTTTGTTCGGTATGAACTCTTCGGAACGAGACGCAAGCAAGGCCTGCCTGCCTTTTGCTGAGAACCGGTCGGGAATTGCTACCAGTGAAGGCGCTGCGGCGTTTGTGCTGGAACGGGCCGAGTTGGCGGAGCAGCGGGGCGCACGCATCCTTGGTTACCTGGCGGGTTATGGGTCCATTGCCGATGCCTACCATCCAGCAGCGCCAGAGCCGTCCGGCAAGTGGGAGGCAAGGGCCATGCAATTGGCCATCGATGATGCGGGTTTGTCAGCATCTGAAATCGATGGGCTCTATGCGCATGCAACTGGAACACCTGTTGGCGACACGCCGGAGATTCGCGCAATTAACCTGGTACATGGGAGTGGTGAACGGCCAATCTGCGTGACCTCCATCAAAGGGCATTTCGGACATGCTGCTGCAGCTTCTGGAGGGATGTCGCTGATTGCGGGCTTGAATGACATGGCCAATGGACGCTTCCTCAACACCGCCAACACCCTGCAGCTTGACCCGGAGATTGCTTTCGAAGTGGTATTGGGTCAGCCCAAATCGTACGATGTGCGGGCATTCCAGGTTAATTCCTTTGGGTTTGGAGGGCAAAATGCTTCCATCGTGGTTACCCGCGATCGTATTGCCTGACCCGGACACCGGCTGAGCGATGCGATTTACCATTGCCGACACGATTGCTGCCAGGTGTTTTGCAAACCCTGATCGAGTTGCCATCGAAATGGTCGAAACAGGCACCACGTGGTCCTATAAAAACGTCTGGTGCCGGATTCATGCATTGCGCGAGGTGGTGAAAGCGTGCCAGCAGGGGCGACATGGACGCACCCTGGGCCTGTTACTGCCCAACGGAGCGGACGCCGCACTGGCCATTGCGGCCTGCCAGATGGAAGGCATAGTCGCCATACCCGTCAATGGCCGGTTGACCCAGACTGAAATGCAATACATTGCCAGTGATGCTGAGCTGGGAATGGTTCTGACCGGTGGCGATCTGCACTCAAGAGCCTGTGATGCGTTTGAGTCAATGGGCATCATGGTGCTTGCAAGCGAATCAGTCGACACTCCGGAAAATGCCCCACGCCCCCGGTTGGGGGAAAAGGATACAGGCGACCAGGCGGCGGTTGTTGGCTACACCTCCGGTACCACCGGTTTTCCCAAGGGTGCGATTTACACGCACGATTACTACAGCATGAATAACTATCGCTGGGGCTGGACTTTCGCTTTGTCCTACGACCATGTCATGCTCATTGCGGGGCCCATGTTCCACCTCTCATACGCTGGTTTTGCGCTGGCCGGGCTTTCAATCGGTTGCCGCATTCGAATCATGGAAAAATTCCAGGCGGATGTCGCACTTAAAGAGCTTCGTGATCGTTGCAGCTTTGCCTTCCTGGTGCCCTCGATGGTGGCGATGATCGCCGAGAAATGGCAGCAACTGGGCATGCCGCCGCTCACCGCCGCGAGGCATATCATCAGCGCCGGTGCACCTTCCACACTGGACCTGCTGCGTACGGAAATGAAAATGTTTCCGCATGCAAAAATCGCCGAAATGTATGGTTGGACGGAAGGTACATTCGCCACCTATGAGATCAAGAATCTCGAAACCCTGGAGCCTAATAGCGTTGGCTGGCCAGCCGTTGGCGCCGATGTCGTTATATTCGATAGCCAGGGCGAACCCATTTACCATCATGGTCAGGCTGGTGAGGTTGGCATCCGCAGCGGTGTTGGGTTTGCTGGCTATCTGGGCAACCCTGAGGCCACTGAACAGTGCTTGCACCGTGGCTACATCATGTCCGGCGATGTAGGTCGCTGGCTACCCGACGGGCGTTTGTGCATTATCGATCGCACCAAAGACGTGATCATTTCCGGCGGTGAAAACATCTATACAGCAGAAGTGGAACGCGTGCTGCTGGAGCATCCGGCAATTGCCGAAGCGGCGGTGCTGGGGCTGCCTGATGTGAAATGGGGCGAACTGGTTGCTGCGCTGATTGTGTTGCGGCAGGGAAGGCAATTGGAGGAATCCGAAATTGCTGAATTCTGCCGTCAACGCATGGCGGCTTACAAGCTTCCACGCAAGCTGCGATTTGTGCTTGAACTGCCACGCAACTCGATGGGTAAAGTACAAAAGTTCAAGGCTGTAGAGCAATTTATCGACTAGCCCGCAGCCTGTGATCCGCTTGAAAACGGTGGTCAAGTTGGCTCAGAGTTGCTCGCCACCATCAATGCGGATGATCTGCCCGGTGATGTGTCGGCCTCCTTCTCCACACAGGTAGACGACCATCGACGCAATGTCTCCCGGTTCACCCATGTGGGCCAGCAAGCTTTGGGAAACAGCCTGTTCGCGCAAGGCGTCCGACATCAGGGCACTCATCGGTGTGCGGATAACACCTGGCTCAATGATATTGGCCAGGATGCCAAAAGCTGCACTTTCACGTGCAATGGTTTTGGTCAAGGCATTCAAGCCGCCCTTACTGGCTGCATAAGCGCATTGACCCATTCGCCCGACGGAACCGGATGTCGAGCCAATCATCACGAATCGTCCGCCATCGCCACTGGCGCGCATCAGAGGGATGCCGAAATGCGCCAGCAGAAAGCCGCTGCGTAAGTTGGCGCGAATGATCCGGTCCCACTCGTCAATGGGTAGCTTCCAGATAACACCACCCTGCGGTAATGCGGCACAGTGCACGACAAAATCCAGTCGGCCGAAGCGGGTACGGATCTCATCAAAAACCAGCTTGACGTCTGACTCACTGCCAGTATCGCACTCGCGGTGGATTGATCCCTCGGGCATCGCCACGTTGTTTGATGCCTTCTTTATATCCAGCCCGACGGTGCTTGCACCATCAGCTTGCAGCAACTGACAAACGGCTGTGCCCATACCGCCCAGCGCACCGGTTACCAGCGCAACTTTGCCTTGCAGAGGTAACTTGGCTTGCTGCGTTGGATGGGTCATGAGGCGGCGATGCTGATTCTTTGTTGTATTACATTCTCGGTGTGTAAGGTGCGAAGATTGTCGGTAGCAGTATTCCTGGTGGTGCCTTGATCACTTCCGGAATGGCCCGGATTACTGGGCCGGCTACCGCGTACTGAATCGCTCTGGAGCGATCCCGGAGGCCTTCCGGTTCATCAAGTTCGATGCGTGCCTTTATTCCTGGAATGCCGCTAATCTGGATATTCCAACCGTCTTTTTCCTCCCAGCCGGGCATGGTTGGATCGACAATCCAAAGCATTTCTATGGTCAGAAACGGCTTGCCGTCCTTCATGCCATGCCAGCGCCAGCGGAAGTTGACCACGCCGTTGGCAGGCACTGTGCCGACCGGCAGTTCGAGTTCGGTCTTGGTGATGCCAAACTCATGATCGGTGATCACCTCGTCGAAATCGATTTTCATGGCATGTCCAACGAAGCCAACGACTTCACCGAATATGTGCTGGAAAACACGTTGCACGCCTTTTACTTCGCGAAAACTTTCGGCTGGCCTGCCTACGCCCATCAGGTCAAAAATAAAGCCCGGTGATCGCACCGGTGAACAATCGTAAATCTCGGTGACTTTGATCTGATCAATGTGCGTACAGATGCTGGACATGGCCAACATGATGCGCTCAGTAATAGTTCCCGGATTGATACCGGTGCCGAACAGCGTGGCATTGCCTTCCTTGCCTGCATCCTCAAAGCTTTTGGCGTATTCCACGCCTAGTGCAGGTGGAAAAGTATGGGCGATGGTGGTGATCACATTTTTGCCGGAACGCAACAAGCGCCGGATGATTTCGTCATGCTCATCCAGACTATCGGCCGGGTTCAAAGGCAAATGCAAAACGACATCTGCATCCAGGGCGAGAATTTCCTCAACAGAGTTGGTCGCCTTGACTCCCGTGTGCGGCCGGCGTGCGATCTCGCCTGCATCCTTGCCTACTTTGCTATCTGAGTATGCGAACAAGCCGACCAATTCGAGATCGGGGTGCTCGATGACATTCCTCAGGCAGGTTTTGCCGATTGAACCCGTGGCCCACTGAATCACTTTATAAGTCATGTATTCAGTTCCTGATAAGGCACGGCGCCTTTGTCGGCGCCGTGGTGGGTGAGTGATTGGTTTGTAATCATCCGATGGATAAAGTCACCGGTATAGTCAGCTTCAATAGGTCCAGCGGGCCTGCAAGGTCCAGCTACGAACTGGGTCCAGCGGATACATCCGCGCATCTGGAGCGAGGCCAAACACCGGATTGGCTGCCAGCGATCCGGAACCGCCGAAGGAAAAGGTGTACTCATCCGTCAGGTTGCGGCCAATGACAGCGACTTCAAAGTTTTCGCTCAGATCAAGGGCCAGCCTCAGGTCCCATTTGGTGTAGGCTGACTGCACGAAATTCGCATCATTGGTGGCATCTGTGCGGTGATCATCTCGGTAGTTGGCCGTCAAATCACCGGAAAAACCTATCGTGTCGGTGATCGGATGTTCATAGCTTGCAGTCAGGCTGCCACTCCACTTCGGCGCAAATGGCAGGTCCACACCTGTCAGGTTGCAGGAGCCCCTGGCCGGGTTGTTCGGAGCCTGGCCAATGGCACAGGGGCCATCGGGATACCTGTCGAACTGTGCATCCAGGTAGGCCAACGACGCGTTAAAGGTCAGGTTTTCCGTCGCAGCAAATGCGCCGGATGCTTCCATACCCTTTGAAGTGGCTTCTGCAGCATTGCCGGTAAAGAAGGCAAATACCGTTGTGTTTGGATTGGCATTGATGGCTGCCGACACCTGCACGTCGTCATATTTCATGTCGAACAAAGCGACCTGGTAAGAAAAACGATCGGAACTACCCTTCAAGCCGATCTCATAGGATTTGGAGGTTTCGGGTTTGTACTCGAATGCCGACGCAGTCGCATTGGGGATAGCTCCCTGGAAACCGCCAGCCTTGTGGCCCTCAGCATAGCTGGCATACAGCATCATGTCATCGTTCGGCCGCCACTTCAGGGTCAGGGAAGGGTCGGTTTCGTTGCCGGACAATGAATCCGTGATATCCGCGGCGACAATTCCTGTGCGCATCGTGAAAGCATTGGGGCCGGCGAAACGGATGTAATGGGCATCCTTGCTTTCATCGGTATAGCGCACACCGCCCTGCAGGGCCCAGTGCGGGTTGAAATTCCAGGTCAGGTTTGCATACAGCGAGACGGTTTCGTTTTCCTGGTCAAAATTACGTGCAGAACTGGCCGGCGGTGCGAACAGGGCGCCTGTATCCCGCTGCTCTGCCAGATCAGCCGTGTGGTAGTAAGCACCCAGGATATATTCGAACGTCTGACCAGTCGGCGAAAGAAAACGGAATTCCTGTGAGGTCTGGTCAAAGTCTTCACGGAATACCGAATATGCCAAATCTTTCTCAAAGAAATCTGCGTCTGTGCCATGGTTGGTTTCGTATGCAGAGTAACCGGTGATTGAGCTGAACAGGTGCTCGCCAAACTGGTAGTCGATCTGCAATACACCATTGGTTGTTTCGTTATCGTCAAAATCCGGACCAAGAACGCTGCCGTTTTCCTTGGTACGGTCCAGGAAACGTCCTGCGATTTTTGACGTCATGACATAGGGATTGCCGGTGCCTTCGAGCGTGGTCATTTCAAACTTACCCATGATGCTCAGATTGCCGGCCTCGTAAGTGCCGATAAGCCGGCCAGCAAACTCCTCATTGCCCGGCTCATCATCGTCTGTGATGGAGTTATAAATGTAGCCACCCACATTGCGATACTTCACGGCACCACGCAGCCCGAAACCTTCGGCAACCGGCCCTGACAAAACGCCAGTGATGGTCGGCCCATCCCGCAGAAAGTCGTACTCAGCGGTAACATTGGCTTCAAATTCGTCAGTCGGGCGACGGGATATGATGCGTACTGCGCCGGCCGAAGTATTCTTACCGACCAGGCTACCCTGGGGTCCACGAAGTACCTCAACTCGTGCCATATCCAGCCATGGAGTCTGGAACTGGCGTGCATTACCACCGTAGATTTCGTCTACGAACATAACCACGGATTGCTCCAGGGTTGGGCTGCCGGAACCAGAACCCAAGCCACGGATAAAGATTGCATCAGCGCCCGGGCTTCGGCCTACGAAAAAGTTGGGTATCCGCTCGTCGATTTCTTCAAAGTTCTGGATCGAATCTTTCTCGATGGTCAACCCATCGAGCACTGAAATAGAGATGGGCACGTCAGCGAGGTTTTCCTCGCGTTTTTGTGCGGTAACGATAACCTCTTCCAGCATGCCTGCTCGCGATGCACCCGCTTCACTGCTTTGTGCCATGGCCGTGATTGGAAACAATTGCATTATGCAAACGGCAAGTGCCGAGATTCTTAACAATATTTTGAATGAAATGTGTGCCTTCATGCTTGCCGTCTCCCTGTTTAGATCAAGGTATTAATGTATAAACAACTTTCCGCACGAGTATGCGCGAGGCCTTTTAGATAGTCAATTAACTTGCACATAAAAGTCAAGATAGTTGCGTTTAACCAGTCTGGAAGCAATCCCGATCAGAGTTAAGACGGGATATTTTTGGCAGAGTCGCGCAAGGCTGGCAGGTCATTGAAGAATGAACGAATTGCCCAGAAGTAGTGACCAGCACCCCACAGGTAAAACAGGGATGAAATTACCATGCCATAACGAGTTCCGACCGCCTGTGAGCCAGTGCTTGCAATCAAAGCGTCTATGATAAGGCCAACAATCCACGGCCCTAGGCCGAGCCCGATCAAACTGGTCAGGAGTAACAGAATTGCGCTTGCAGTGGCGCGCTCGTTGGCCCGAACGTAGTTGTGCAACATTGAGACCGTAGGGCCGAGATAGGTAAAGTGCAGCACGCCAGGTATTACCAGCAGCAACATGGATACAATCCAGTTTTGCTGTATAAAACCGAGCATATAGAGCGGACCGGACAATAGCACGCCAATGGCCGGGACGCCGGCATACCAGCGCGCATCACGTCTGGCCACCCGGTCAGCAAGAAAGCCGCCTAGCAATAATCCTATAGCAGAAGCCGCCCCCACGGTGACTCCAAAGGCAATTCCGGCCTGAGCATAGCTGACGGCAAAAGCACGAATGAAGAAAGGAGCGGTAAACTGGTGGGTGCCATAAGCCGCAACCGTCACGATCACGCAGCCGATGATGGAATGGCGTATGGTCGGAGCGCGAAACATTCGTTTGGCAACTTCGAGTAGCGAACTGGTTGCAGGAACCGCATGTTCAGCGACGCTGGATGCCGCATCCAGCGCTCCGCGCGGTGGCTCGCGCAAGCTAAAGCGAATCAGCACGGCCAGTATCAGGCCAGGAATCCCTGCCAGGACAAAGGCCAGGGCGCCAGCCATAATGCTGCGCTACCCAGCCACCGGCGAACGCGATCAGGATTTGTCCCACTGAGCAGCCCGCAGCAGTAGCCGGTTTTCAGAGTCCTTGAGCAGCCGGAACGGCAAATCAGTTCCGGCTTCGCTGTAGGGTGCTTTACGCTTCAGGCCAACCCGAACAAGGCCTCGGCGTTCAGATGGTTCACTTTCTCGATTTGCGCTGCATTCAGCACACCGGAACCCGCCACGTTGGCTGAATTCATGTCGATAAAGCTCTGCGCCGCGAACGGGTAGTCACTGCCGAACAATAAATGATCATCCGGCACAAATGACAACACATTCTGCAGGTTGCCAGGCGAGCAGGAAACGGCAACTTCGTAATACAACTGCGCCAGGTATTCCTCTACCGGCCGTGGGCAACGCTCACGGAAAGCCACCATCTCCTTGCGCGACGAGTGCTCGAACAATCCCATCCGCCAGGAAACGAAGGGTATCGTTCCACCCAGGTGAGCGGCGATGAAACGGATGTCCCGGTAACGCTCCAGCACGCCGTTATAGAGCATATTGGAAATCGCCCGGGTGGTCTCAAACACGAATTCCACCAACGGAGGGTCGAGCGAGACATTGGGCCACATTTCCTTCAGTGGCAACGTCGGATGGATAAAGACAATGGCTTTGCGCCGGTTCAAATAATCCATGAATTCGTCCAATTCCGGATCACCGAGGTAGCGGCCATTGTGATTGGAAAACAGGCAGATGCCGTTGAGTGCCAAATCGTCCAAGGCGTAGCCGGTTTCCGAGATCGCAGCATTCATATCGGCCATCGGAATGGTGGCGAAAGCGCCGACTTTATCGCCGTAGTCTTTCATCAACGTAGCGCAGTATTCATTCACCTCGCGGGCGATTTCCTTCTCGCGTCCAGCATCAGGCACCGCAATACCAGGAGCAGAAATCGATAAAATGGCCTTGCTGATGCCCAGTACGTCAAAGGAGTGTTCCAGGGTGTCTGGAGTCCATTTTGGGAAGGGCACGCCGCCAATGGTGCCGTAACCGGCGGCGTTCATGGCTTTCACGTATGACTCTGGGACGATGTGGTGATGTATGTCGATGCGCTTTCCGCTTCGTTCGGTGATAGGCGGCTTCGTTTCAGACGCTGTGACAGAGCGGCTACTGGAAACGTAACCCAGAGCCGCCAATCCCGCGACAAAACTTCGGCGGGTGATTGCGAATCGATCCATAAAACTGTTCTGTGTGGTCATAGTTTTCTCCGTGGTGGCGATGGATGCAGCGCGTAGTTCAATAGCGTTGAAAACTCACTGCAGAGTATGGATGTCAGCTAGAAGTTACCGGCTGCTGTGCGGACTTCCTCCAGTTTGGATGTAAAAATCTCTGCGACTTCATCCGCAAGTGCTGCATCCGTGGGTTCCATTTTTACCGTGCTGACATCGCTGATACCGATGTAGCGTGACATATGCTCTAGATACCAGCGTTGGAAATCCGTCTTAGGGCCATCGTCTGGTAAGGGGAAGCGCGCCTTGTAGCGACTACCGCTGGACAGCAGCAACTGCATTTTCTTGTTCTTTAAAAGTCCGACGTATTCACCTTTGCGATTAACGCCAAAGGTAAGACCGGGTTGCACCACGACATCAAGGTATTGTTTCAAGCGGTAAGGAATGGAGTAATTCCACATGGGTGAAGAAATCACCACTTTGTCGGCAGCTTTGAGGCGATCAATTGCGCCCAGCACTTCGGCCCACTTACCTATGGGTTCGATGCCCTTACCCTCCTTGATCAAGCGAGCAATGTGTTCCATCTTTTGCCGTGCGGCTTCGGCGTCAAACTCTGGTACCGGATCATCAAACAGGTGGTAATGATCTATTTCGTCTGCAGGATTCAGCTCACAATAGGTTTCCAGGAACGCTTTTGCCATACGACTCGAAAAGGAATTTTCGTGTCGCGGGCTCGCTTCCAAATACAACAATCTGGTCAAAATACCTCCCAAGGTTTGAGGTGGCGCGCCTTATGCTGGTACTGGTCGCCGGAATGATTCCAAGAATATTAGTCTAATGTCAATTCAATTGACAATAAAGTTTGCTGTTGATAGCTTGAATTAAAGTTCGCCGTGATGGACTTTAAGGTCTTGAATTTTTGCAGCTCAATCTTATGGATTGCTGGAAGAGCAGTCCGGATCCCGGAGGAAATGTGGCAAAGCTCAGCGGTAAAACAGCCTTGATTACAGGAGGCTCTCAGGGAATCGGCCTGGCGATTGCGCAGGCTTTCATTCGGGAAGGCAGCAAGGTAGTGATTACCGGCCGTAGCCAGATCGCCTTGGACAAAGCCCGCGCACAACTGGGTGAAGACCAGGTGCTGACCTGTGCTGGCGATGTGCGGGATCGTGAACACGCACAAGCGACAATTGCTGCCGCCATGGAACGATTCGGCGGCATCGATATCCTGGTCAACAACGCAGCACTTGAGCGTTCTTCAGGGCCAGCTATCACCACGTCCATGGACGAATTCGAGGAGACTTATGCAGTCAACGTGTTTGCACCGTTGTACTGGACCCAGCAAGTCTGGCAGGCCAGCATGCAAACCCATGGCGGCAACGTATTGATGATTTCATCGCTGGGCAGCATCACCTTGTATGCCAACATGGGTGCTTATCTGTCCAGCAAGGCTGCGCTCAATCACCTGACCCGGACCCTCGCAGCAGAAGTCGGGCCAGATGTTCGCGTTAATGCGATCCTGCCTGGACTGATCAAGACTGAAATGTCCCGCAAAGCCTGGGAGCCTTACGAGGAAAAATTTGCCCGTAATCTGCCGTTGGAGCGACTGGGAGAGCCCGAAGATGTGGCGCAGGCTGCGGTGTTCCTGGCCAGTGACGATTCCTCCTGGATCACGGGAGAGTCACTGGTAATCGATGGGGGTACCATCATCCAATGGGGCAGATTGCGGAAAAAGCCGTGAGTCAGCCGGTCTTTCCTTCAAATACGGTGCCGCTTTCGATCAGTGCCTCAATCTGAGCAGGGTCGTAGCCGGCTTCGCTGAGCAGCGTGCGGCTATCTGCACCTGCGGGCGATGGCTTGGCAGGAGTTACACCGGGTGTGCGATCAAACCGGGGTGCAGGTGCATGCTGCAAAACGCCATCCACTTCGATGAAATTGTTACGCGCAATATTCTGCGGATGCTGGCTTGCCTCGGTGGTGGTAAGCACGGGCGCCACGCAGGCGTCCGTGCCATCGAATAAAACACACCATTCATCCCGGGTTTTCTGTTTGAGGGCCGTTGCGATTTGCTGCTTTAGTTCTGGCCAATTGGACTTGTCCATCCGGCCTGGCTCAAGACTGAACCCCCCGGCCAGCATTTGCTCGTTTTCCAGCCCGGCAATTTTCAGAAACTGTCGATAGAACTGCGGCTCCAGAGGACCCACGGCGAGAAACTTTCCGTCCTTGGTTTCGTAGGTGTCGTAAAAGTGTGCCGCGCCAGAAAGGAAATTACTGCCGGTTTTTTCGTCGAACAGGCCAATCGCACGGAAGGCATGAAAGGTGGCCATCAGGGCGATGGCTCCGTCCAGCATGGCCGCGTCCACCACTTGGCCTTTCCCCGAACGTGAGGTCTCCAACAGCGCACAGAGGATACCAAAAGCCAGCAACATGCCTCCAGCACCGAAATCGCCTACCAGGTTCAGCGGTGGAACCGGTCTTTCTCCCATCCTGCCAATGGCATGCAACGTGCCTGACAAGGCGATGTAGTTGATGTCGTGCCCGGCTGTTGAGGCCAGCGGGCCGGTTTGTCCCCAGCCTGTGATCCGCCCATAAACCAGCTGCGGGTTTTGCTCAAGACAAACCTTCGGTCCAAAACCCAAGCGCTCGGCAACGCCAGGCCTGAAGCCTTCGAACAGGACATCGGCGCCATCCACCAGTCGCAACAGCACCTCCAATCCCTGGTTGGACTTCAAGTCAATACAAATGGATTGGCGGTTGCGTAGCTGTGGGTCGAGCTGTGAGGACATGGTGTCGCCGGGTCTGTCCACGCGGATCACCGTAGCTCCCATGTCCGCCAACATCATTCCACAAAAAGGCCCCGGCCCCAGACCGGCAATTTCTATAATGCGAAATCCTGCTAAAGGACCCATGTCGTCCTTAAATCAACCTTTCACTGGGCAGGTTCGAGCGGCTCATTTCTTGCGAGGATCCAGGCCGATGGAGCGCGCAATGATTTCGCGCATGACCTCGGACGAACCCCCATATATTCGGGATATTCGAGCATCGCGGTACATACGCGAAATCCGGTACTCATCCATATAACCCGCACCGCCGTGCAACTGCAAACAACTGTCGGTCACACGGCCTTCCAGTTCACTGGCGAACAGTTTTGCTTTGGCGGCCAATTCCGGAGCCAGTTTTCCCAGGTTGTGCTGCATCACGCAAGTGTCCACGAAATTCTGCGTGATGTCGATTTCTGTTCGCATGTCGGCCATTTTGAAGCGGTTGAACTGAAAGTCACCCACGGTCTGGCCGAAAATCTTTCTTTGCTGGATGAATTCCAGGGTGATAGCAAATGCCACTTCTGCATTGGTGACATAGGTGCAGGCACCAATCAACCGCTCCTCTGCCAGGAATCTCATCAGGTAGTAAAAGCCCTGAGTCGGGTCTCCCAGCACATGGCTTTTGGGCACTTTGACGTTCTCGAAAAACAGCTCAGCCGTATCCTGCGAGCCCAATCCCAGTTTCTTCAGCTTGCGCCCGCGTTGGAATCCGGGCGTATCTCCTTCTACCAGGAACAGGCCCAGTTCCCTGGGCTTATCCGGATTGGTGCGTGCGGCCACCACATAAAGGTTGCCGATGATGCCGTTGGAAATGTAGGTTTTCTGGCCGTTCAGGAGGTAGTGGTCGCCCTGGTCAATGGCGGTTGACTTCATGCCGGCCAGGTCACTGCCGGCTCCCGGTTCAGTCATGGCAATGCCGAGAATGGTTTCCCCGCTCACGCAGCCGGGCAGGAAACGTTGCTTCTGTTCCTCGCTACCCAGTTCAACGATGTAAGGTGCCACCAGGCGATTATGCAAGTGGATAAAAAAGCCCGGATCGCCGTGCCGGTGATTTTCTTCGATGATGATTTGCTCGTAACGAAAATCTGTTACACCTGCGCCGCCGTACGCGGGGTCAACAAAAAGACACAGCAGACCCTGTTCTCCGGCCTTCCGGTACACCTCTGGGTCTACCTGGCCTTGCTCCAGCCACTGATCGCGATAGGGCTCGACTTCCTTCTGGAAAAATCGCCGCGTCGAGTCACGAAAAAGCTCGTGTTCTTCTTCAAATATCAGCCGCTGCATGATTCAGTAGCATTTCCTTTCAGCAATTCGCAAATCAACAAGGTACAAGGGAACGTGCCCCAGCGATTCAATCATAGAAAGTTTTGCCTTCAGCAGCCATACGCCGCAGCGCTTCATTTGGCAGGAAGCGAGGGCCATAGGCCTTGGCCATGCGATCACATTCAGCGGCAAACTCAGTTAGGCCCACGGTTTCAATCAGCGATAAAGTACCGCCGGTCCAGGTTGGGAAGCCCCAGCCCAGAATGGAACCGATATCGGCATCGGCCGGCTCCATGATCACGCCTTCATCCAGGCAACGGGCAGACTCCAGGGCCTGAATATAGAGAATGCGATTCTTCACTTCCTCTACCGAAGGCTGCTGTGCGGCAATCGGGTACAAGTTGCCAAGCCCAGGCCAGAGGAATTTCCGGCCATTCTGAGGGTACTCATAAAAGCCTTTGCCCTCGCGGCGCCCCAGGCGTCCTTGTTCTTCAACCATTTCATGGGTCACATCGATGGCTGATGGTGCGCCATAGTCGTCGCCGAGATCGGCGCGGGCTGCCTTGTCCACTTTGTAAATGAGCTCGATGGTAACTTCATCGGATACGGACAATGGGCCAACGGCCATACCGGCCTGCGATGCTGCGTTTTCAATCAATGCGGGACTTACACCATCTTTAAGTAAGGCCATGCCTTCGTTGGTGAATGTGGCAAATACCCGGCTGGTATAAAAGCCGCGGCTGTCGCGCACCACGATGGGGGTTTTACGAATCTGCTGCGCGTAGTCCAGAGCCCAAGCCAGGGTCTGGTCGGATGTTTTCTCGCCGAGGATGATCTCCAGCAATGGCATGCGGTCTACCGGGGAGAAAAAATGCAAACCGATAAAGGCATCCGGCCGGGTGAACGCAGTAGCCAGCCCGGTGATGGGCAGGGTCGAAGTGTTTGAAGCAAATACCGCATCAGGTGGAATCATGGCTTCTGTTTGCCGCGTGACATTGGCTTTGATAACCCGATCTTCAAATACCGCTTCGATGACCAGATCGCAGCCTGCGAGGTCAGAGTAGTCGGCAGTGGTGCTGATGTGAGACAGAAGCCGGTCGGCTTTTTCGCGAGTGGTCCGTCCTTTCTCTATTCCCGCATTGGTGAGTTTTACAGAATAGGCTTTTCCCCGTTCAGCATCATCTTCAGACCGGTCCAGAAGAACGGTGTTGATGCCGGCTGCTGCACTGACGTAAGCAACGCCTGCCCCCATAATACCTGCGCCGAGTATGCCCAATTTGCCGACTTCGCGTTTCGGTACGCCCTTCGGCCGCCTGGCCAGCTTGTCGGCAGCCTGCTTGTTGACGAACAGGGTGCGAACCATGTTCCGGGCTACCGGATGCATGATCAGGGTGGAGAAATAGCGCGATTCAATGCGCAATCCCGCATCGATGGGCACCAGTGTGCCTTCATAAACGGCAGACAGAATAGCCTGCGGAGCCGGGTAGTTACCCTTGGTTGATTTTGCCACGAGAGCAGTGGCCGCCATAAACAGGTTGCCATGATCGGGCGCTTCCATTCCCACGCCGCCGGGAATGCGAAAGCCTTTCTTGTCCCAGGGCTGCACCGGATCGCCGGTTTCGAGTAACCACTTGCGTGCCGCTGCCAGCAAGTCTTCCGGCTCGCAAAGCTCATCCACAAAACCGAGCTCCAGTGCTTCTTCGGGGCTTACGTGAGAACCCCGGGTCAGCAAATCCAGTGCCTTTTTTACACCAATCAAGCGGGGAAGTTTTTGGGTTCCGCCACCACCAGGCAGCAACCCCACGTTTACTTCGGGCAGGCCCAACCGGGTTTTGGCGTTGCGCGCCGCGACACGGTAATGACAGGCCAGGCAAAGTTCCAGCCCGCCACCCAGAGCAGTGCCGTTGATAGCCGCCACTACTGCTTTGCCGTTGGTTTCGAGCCGTCGCAGCATACGATTGACCGTGTAATGCTGCTCAAACACCTCTGCTGCAGGCTTCTGACTGTTCAGTTCGCTGAGCAACCACTTGAGATCGGCGCCGGCCATGAAGTCGTTCTTGGCGGACGTGATGATGATTCCCTTGACTTCGTCATTGCCGATCAAGGCTTCGGTGGCCTCAGCGAAGTCCTGGTTGAACGCCGGATCCATGACATTCATCGGTTTGCCCGGAACGTCGATAGTCAGCGTGGCAATGCCATCTTTGTCGATAACGTAACTCAGTGTTTTACTCATGTCTGCTTCCGCCAATATTTCAAACGCGTTCGATGATGGTTGCTGTGCCCATGCCAGCACCGACGCAGAGGGTAACCAGGCCGGTGCTGAGGTCGCGACGTTCCAGTTCATCCAGCAACGTGCCGAGGATCATGGCTCCCGTCGCACCCAGTGGATGACCCATGGCGATTGCGCCACCATTCACATTGATACGGTCGTGCGGGATTTCCATATCCTGCATGTAGAGCAACACCACGGCAGCGAAAGCCTCGTTGAGTTCGAACAGATCAATGTCTGATACCGACATTCCGCATCGTTTCAGCACCTTCCGGCTGGCGGGGCTGGGGCCGGTCAGCATAATGGTGGGCTCACTGCCGGTTGAGGCGAAGCCAACGATGCGCGCACGTGGCTTCAGGCCAAGCTCCTTGCCCAGGGCCTCGGTACCGATCAAGGTAGCAGCAGCGCCGTCGACAATCCCGCTGGAATTACCCGCATGATGCACGTGGTTGATACGCTCAACTTCGGGGTAGCGTTGCAGTGCCACCGCATTGAAGCCCATAGACTCACCCATTTTCTCGAATGCTGCAGTCAGCTTCGCAAGGTCTTCCACCGTTGTTCCCGCGCGAATATGTTCGTCGCGTTCCAGTATGGTCAGTCCGAGCTGATCCCGAACCGGTACCACCGACCGATCGAAGTAGCCTTTACTCCATGATTCTGCAGCCCGCCGTTGGCTCTCCACGGAGTAGGAATCGACATCATGGCGGCTGATGCCATGCAGTGTTGCCAGCAGGTCAGCACTGATACCTTGTGGAATGAAGTGGGTTTTGTGCGCCACCGCTGGATCCATAAACCAGGCACCGCCATCCGAAGACATCGGCACACGCGACATGGCTTCAACACCACCGCCGATACACAGGTCCGATTGCCCAGACATGATCTGTGCCGCTGCACTATTCACCGCTTCCAGACCGGATGCGCAAAAGCGATGGACCTGTTTGCCGGGTGCCGAGGTGTCGTAGTCTGCATTGAGCGCACTTACCCGGGCAATGTCCGCACCTTGTTCACCCAACGGTGCTACGCAGCCCAGTACAATGTCATCGACACGCCGGGTATCCAAATCATTGCGGTCGCGTATGGCAATCAAAACCTGGGTGGCTAGCTGAATGGGAGTAATTTCGTGTAGCGATCCATTTGATTTACCCCGGCCGCGCGGTGTGCGAACGTGATCGAAAAGATATGCGTCAGTCATTAAAATCAACTCCTGCGCCGGTTGGCAGCGGAAATTTGCCTATTCGTTCAAGCAAAGCGTTCAAGCAAAGCAAAGCGGAGCCCGATCCTTGATCAATGTGGACAATTTTCCAGAAGGGCTTGCTTTTAGTCAACTAAATTGACAGTCTACTTCACATCCCGTTTATGAGTCCAGAATAGTCCAAAATTAAGAGAGGTGATTGGCAGGCCATGAACAAACAATTTTTTGATCCTGTAGCGCTTTACAATCTCGACGGCCATGTTGCCCTGGTAACAGGCGGCGGGTCAGGTCTTGGGCGGCAATTTGCGCAGGTCTTGGCGGAAGCCGGTGCCGCGGTGGCTGTGAGTGGTCGCCGCTTGGGGCCATTGCAGGAAACCGCAGCGCTGATTGAACAGGCGGGCGGCAAGGCTGTGGCGGTGAGCATGGATGTGATGCAAATGGGCAGTATCCAGATGGCATTCAGCCATATCGAAGAATCCATTGGGCTGCCGGATATACTATTGAACAACGCGGGAGCCAATCGGCCCAAGTTCGCCAATGACATCACACCCGAAGACTGGGACGCGGTGTTGGACACCAACCTGAAGGGCTGTTTCTTTGTAGCACAGGAGTTCGCCAAACGGTTAATCGCGGCTGGCAAGGGCGGCTCCGTGGTTAATATTGCATCCGTGATTGGGCTTAGAACCCAGAAAGCCATCAGTGCCTACATGGCGGCGAAGGCCGGCTTGCTGCACCTGACGCGCGGGCAGGCGCTTGAATGGGCCAATTATGGAATTCGGGTTAACGCCCTGGCGCCTGGATACTTCCGCACTGAGCTTACCGGCAAGTTTCTGGATACTCCGGCAGGGCAGAAACTCATTTCCAGTTCGCCGATGAAGCGAGGTGGAAACCTGGAAGAACTCAATGCCGCCATGATGTTATTGGCTTCAGCTGCCGGCAGCTTTATGACCGGATCAACGGTGGTTGTCGATGGCGGTCATTCCATCAGTAGCCTGTGAACAGCAACCAGCAAGTGGATTATTCTGCCGGCATTGCCAGTGCTTGCAAGCGCATCTTTGGCGCCGAAGTGGCGGTGGAGAATCCTCGGCAACTCACTGCAGGCGCTTCAGCCGCAACCTGGCTGTTTGATGTCAGGATCGGCGCAGAATTGCTGCCAAAGATTGCCCAGCTTTTTACCGGCGAGCATCAGTTTCCGGCGTCCCTGAACAAGCAAACTCAGGGTGAGGTACAGCAGGCGGCATTCGCGGCCGGCGTTGCTACTCCCCGGGTTGACGGCTTTTTTGTACCGAAGGACGGGGTTGGTGAAGGCTTCATAACCGAATTCAAAAAGGGCGAAACGCTGGGTCACCGGATTGTAAAGGAGTCAGGTTTGGCCCAGGCACGCATCGTGATGACAGGCCAGTGTGGTGACATTCTGGCCAGGATTCATGCCATTCCGGTAAATCAAGTGCCCGCGTTACCCAGCGAACCCACCCGAAATATGGTACTGGCCCTGCGCAATACCCATGACCTTTATCAACAGCGTTTGCCGGTGTTCGAAGTGGCATTCAGATGGCTGGAAGAAAACGCACCTCAGATCGAAACCCCGCGCCTGGTGCACGGCGATTTCAGGAATGGCAACTTTATCGTCGATCAATCGGGCATTGTTTCGGTGCTGGACTGGGAGGCCGCGCACCTGGGTGATCCGATGGAAGACCTGGGCTGGCTGTGCATGAACGCCTGGCGATTCGGCCAGATTGACAAACCGGTGGGCGGCTTCGGTGATCGTGCAGAATTGTACTCAGCGTATACAGCAGCCAGTGGCATTGTGGTCGATCCGGACCGGGTTCGGTTTTGGGAAGTTTTTGGAACCCTCAAATGGGGTGTTATTTGCCAATGGTTTGCGCACCAGTTCGAAAGCGGAGAAGTACGTACGCTGGAGCGGGCGGCCGTTGGTCACCGGGTGAGCGAAGTTGAGCTGGATATCCTGGATTTGCTGCAGGAGGTGATGTAGTGCCCGTTTTCAAACCCGACATGCCAGCACTGGTGGTGGCATTGGCTGAATTCATGCAAGCGACCGTGCAGCCCAAGCTTGCGGGCAAGGAAGCCTATGAAGGTCGCATTGCCGCCAACCTGCTATCGATTCTGAAACGGGAACTGCAACAAGGTGAAGGCTGTCGTGCCGCTGAACTATTGCAATTACAACAGTTGCTGGCTCATGAAGGTAAGGCCGATGAACTGAATGACGAGCTATGTCGCAAAATCCGTTCGGCCGAAATGGACTACAGCAACAGCGAGCTCATCGGTTTTCTCCGCTCATCGGTGCTGGCTCGCCTGGCCATCGATAACCCCGGCTATTCCGCTTACAAAAAAGCCTGTTTGGAGCCCAACAGTCAGACCTGATCCAAAGCTGTCACGACTTAGAAGCCGTGAGACTCAATCCATTCGTTAACGATGCCAATGGCCTCTGCCAGCTCCTTTTTCTGGCCCATATAATAGTGCGTCGCCCCCTGGACCTCAGCCATTTGTTTGTCGTTATGAGTGATGGCATCAAACAAACGGTGTGTGTGGCTGGGTGTACAGGCATCATCTGCAGTATTGCCCACCACCAGGATGGGGCATTTAACACGAGCAACGCAGGACTGACCGTCCGCATTGGAATCATCGTAGCTCCATTGGGAAAGCCAACTGCGCAGTGTGCAAAAGCGCGCCAGGCCTATGGGGCTATTGTTGACAATGCGTGGATCACCCAGGAAGCACCAGTTGGGCTTCCGATCGCTGAGGTCCTGGGTTGCGTCAACGAAACGAGGGTCGGCCATCGTGCCATGTACCACGAAGGCGAACTCTTCGTGTGGCCTTCCTGTGCTTCTCAAGTGTTCCAGTTTCTGTTTTACCCAAGCGGTGATCCGGCGGTTCCGAGCTATCTGTTCAGCTCGATAGCGTTGGATGAATTCCTTGCTGTACGGCGGCTGGTTGGGATTTTTCGGATCGTAAATATTCAGCTCCGGGTCTCGCTGCTCTGGTTGCGATTCGTCACTGATGGATGGGTCCAGCCACTCGGTCAGAGTTTTTGCCCGCGCCACATGGGCGGCCAGCAACATCAGGCCATCAGCCGGTATCAAGCCAGCTTGTGTCAGATCGGGTGGATCGCCCGCAGGTGTCGCAGTAACGGTGGGATTTTCCGCTTCGGCCTGGTAGAACGCGGACAAGGAACCACCGCCGCTCCAGCCACCGAGAATGACCTTTTTGTAGCCCAAACGCTCTTTGGCATCCCGCACACAGGCACCCAGGTCAACGGCCACCTTTTCCATGATCAGTGCATAGTCGACACCCGGGTAGCGGCTGTTGCAGTAAATAACGTGAAAACCGGCCTTGGCGAGACCAGTTGGCATGGGCAGGTATTCGCCACCGCCAATCGGGTGCATCATGACGATGACGGTAGCGGATGGTTTGTCTGCCGGGCGCAGCAAATGAGCTTTGAGAGTGACCATGTCGATCTGGCCGGCGTAGGTGTCTTTGAAATAGGCTTTTTCCTCGAAGATGACAAGGTAAGGAACGCGTTCGTACTGGTGATTTTCAATCGGCTTGTTCAATGACAGGTCCTCTGTATACCGGTAAACGTGTTGGGATTTACGTGCTGAAGTAAATTCGTATTCACTCGTTATTTTATCAATTTAGTTGACATTTACCAGCGAACATCGTTACCTAGGCAGGTAACACCATTAATCCAATAAAAACTATCTGCGGAAACAGTTGATGAACAGCACACAAGTGATTTACCCCAAGCCTTCAGTGGCATGGTTTGCAGTCCTGGTATTGATGCTGGCCTACACTTTCTCTTTCATTGATCGATTGATTCTGAGCTTACTGGTTGAGCCCATCAAGCTCGACCTGGGTTTGAGCGACGTCAAGATAAGCTTGCTACAGGGCCTTTCCTTTGCCGTGTTTTATACACTGGCTGGTATTCCCGTAGGCCGTTTTGTTGATTCCAGCAAACGCACCAACATCATTTCAATTGGCATCTTGCTGTGGTGCTTAATGACCGCGGCCTGTGGCCTGGCGCAGCGCTTCTGGCAGTTGTTTCTGGCGCGTGCCGGTGTGGGTGTGGGCGAGGCGGCATTGGCACCTGCCGCCTATTCGATGATCAGTGATTTGTTTCCGCCTCAATCACGCGGCGTGGCCCTGGGAATATTTTCCTGTGGTACCGCGTTTGGAGCGGGCCTCGCACTGATCATCGGCGGGTATGCTATCCAGGTTATCTCGGCCTCGGGGCCACAAACCTTACCCTTCTTCGGCGAGCTCGAGCCATGGCGCTTGACCTTCATTTATGTGGGTCTGCCCGGTGTGCTGGTGGCCTTGCTGATCAAGTTCGTCCCCGAGCCCGAACGGCATCTCACTGCCGTGGAAGCTGCAGCAGGTTCCCGCCAGTCCATTCCCATGCGCGAAGTACTCACCCATTACCGCCAGCATGGCCGCACCATTGGTTACCATCATGCCGGCCAGGCGCTGGCAGCCATGGGGTCCTACGGTATCATGGCCTGGGCTCCGGTGATGTTGATGCGTACCCAGGGCTGGTCTATCAATGAAGTTGGCAATGCCATCGGCGGGACGATACTGGTAGTCGGTACCTTTGCCGTCATCGCTGGCGGTTGGCTGGGCGATAAGCTGGAAAAAATGGGACGACCCGCTGGCCGAATGGAGGCTGCGGCGATTTCCATGGTCATCGGAATGGTGGGTGCATTCCTCTATCCCTTAGCCAACTCTGCGGTACTGATTGTCTGCCTGTTCGCCGTTATGGTGCTGGGTGGCTGGATGGTGATCGCCACCTCGGCCGCTGCATTGATGGACATCATGCCTAACCGCATGCGCGGCCAGGCCACGGCCATCTACTTTTTTGTGATCAGCCTTCTGGGTATTGGCACCGGACCTACACTGGTGGCCATGCTGACCGACTACGTGTTCGGCAATCCGGAGGATGTCCGTTGGGCGCTGATGATTGCACCCCCAACCGCATACGCCCTGTCAGCGCTGTGCTTCTGGCGCTGCAGGCTGCATTTCATCAAGAGTGTTGAATTTATCCGAGATGGACATCCATCGACTTGATGGCATAGGCAAAAGCGTGTCGCAACAGGCCGGGTTCTGAAAACTGCAGGATCGGCACCCTGCTGAATCAGGTTTTGCGTGCGGCCTGGCGACTGCGCCTATCAATGGCCTCGGCACCAAATTTTTCTTCTTTGATGGCGCGTGAGCGTTCGCTCCATTGCGTGATGTGTTCACGCGCATGGCTCAGTTCTTTCGCCATGATGTTATCGTAGTCCCGGGTGCGGGTAGTAACTTCCACCTGCAGGCCATTCGGGTCGTACATATAACACGACTTGACGAAGCCATGATCTACCGGGCCCAGGCAACTGACGCCTTTGTCATTGATGCGTTTCTGCCAGGCCAGTAACTCATCCTCACCATCCACTTCAAAGGCCAGGTGACGGTCAAAGCTGTGGGCCCGCGAAAACTGCTCGGCGGTAGCTGCTTCAGGCTCGTCAAAAAAAGCGATCAGGTCGCCATTACCCATCTCAAAGAATATGTGCATATAAGGCGTGGGTTGGTTCAGGCCGGGAATTTCGTCCAGTACCAGTGCTGCGGCCAGCTTAAGGCCGAGCACATCTTCGTAGAACCAGCGGGTTTGCTCTGCGTCCCGGCAACGGTAGGCAACGTGATGGGCATTCTGTAGTCGGGCAGGACTGCCAGGAGAATTTACCTTGTCTGGATCGGCCATTTTTTTACCTCCGCAAACCGCAAGTGAAGTCTATTGGGATATCTGCTGGGATACTTTCATATTCGAACTATCTAGTCAATCTACTTGCCTAAATAAGCAAGCAGGCCGAGTCCGATTCATGGGTGACACTCAACCCGGAGCAACTTCAAAGCGTTCATTCACCAAAATCAATTCCCGGCCCGCCAGCCCGGTATTGTTTCAGGTAGCGCCTGGCAACCGACTGGATATGCACCTCGTCAGGTCCGTCGTAAATGCGCGCTTCACGGGCATGGCGGTACATGCGGCTCAGGGGCGTATCGTCGGTCAGGCCTTTGGCACCATAAACCTGGATGGCGCGATCGACTACGTTGTGCAGCATGCGTGCACCCACGACCTTGATCAGGCCGATCTCCTCGCGTGCTTCGCTGCCCTCATCAAGTTTGCGGGCGGCATTCAGGGTCAATTGCCGGCAAGCCTGTATCTCTGCCGCACTTTCAAAAACATGGCTCTGCATGAGTTGCTTGTTGGCCAGCGGTTCGCCAAATGCTTCCCGTTCATTGAGCCTGTGGCACATCAGGTCGAACGCACGCTGTGCCTGGCCCAGCCAGCGCATGCAGTGGAAGATGCGCCCCGGGCCAAGCCGTTCCTGGGCAATGCGAAAGCCCTTGCCGCGCTCACCCAATAAGTTCTCTTGTGGCACACGGGCATTGTTGAATTCGATCTCCCAATGACCGCCATGCAGGCCCAGCACGGGTGTGTCGCGAATGATCCGGTAGCCCGGATTGTTGGTCGGGATAATGATCAGGCTGAAACATTCGTGCTTCGGTGCATCCGTTTCGGTGCGGCACATAACCGTGGTGTAGTCGGCATCACCGGCACCAGTGATAAACCACTTGCGGCCGTTCAGCACCCAGTGATCCCCTTCCAACACGGCTGTTGTTTGTAGCTGGGTGGGATCGGAACTGGAAACATCTGGCTCGGTCATGGCGAAGCTGGGAATGGTGGTGCCGGCAACCAGAGGTTCCAGGTATTGACCTTTCCAGGCAGGCGATGCGTATCGGTTCAGCATCAGCGAGTCCTGCAGGGACAGGGTGCCCAATGCCTGCATGGCATAAAACGAGCGGCCAATAACCTCGTTGACATGCACGTAATCCAGGAAAGGCATACCTTGCCCGCCCAACTCCTTGGGATGGCCCAGCGCCCACAAGCCAGAGGCTTTGGCGGCCTCTATCAGTTCAGCCATGATCAAGTTGCGCCCCGTCCGATCGCTGCTTTCCAATTCCGGTTCAGCCGGGTAGATGCGCTGTTCCACAAATTCTTTGACCTGTTGCCGAATGATGCTCCAATCGGTTTGTTGATTCATTTCAAGTTACCTGTTGTTTCACGGTTGCCAGTCTGTTCGCTTCTGGCGTCACTGTTGAGCTTAGCGGCCACTGCGATCAGTAGGGCAAAGTGTTATTCGGCAGGATTACACCGCTGCGCCTGGCATACTCCTGCCAATCCACCACCAACGAATCGCGAATATCCGCATGATCTGCAGCAAGGTTTTGGGATTCCCCTGGGTCCTTCTGGATGTTGAACAGTTCCCAATCACCGAGGCCGTAGGGTTGTGGTTGCCAGAGTAACTTCCAATCACCCCGATAAGCCGCTCGCCGACCGAACAGCTCCCAGGCGACTGTTTCATCCTGACCATAAAGGACTTCATCCTTACCCTCCAGCCATCGCGCCATCGAGCGGCCGCGCAAGGTTTCGGGCTTTGTCGCCTCGACTCCTGCCCAGTCAAGCAGGGTAGGTGCGAAATCAGCCACGCTGGCATAAGCATTCAGGGTTGCGCCTGCTCTGCCATTTCCCGGGTAGTGAACAATGGCCGGCGACCGCGTACCACCCTCCGACATAAAGCCCTTGTACCATCTGAATGCTCCCATGGAAGCGTGTGCCCAGCCAGGGCCGGTGGAGGTATATGACCCCGTGTGGCCAACATTATCCAGTTGATTGTCGTAGTTTTTCGCAATCCACGGTAGGAAGACCGGATAGTCCTCCATCTGATGACCTTCAGCACCGTTGTCTGAAGTAAATATCACGATGGTGTTCTCTGCTTCTCCGGATTCTTGCAGGAAAGCCATCAGTCGCCCGATGTTCCAGTCCAGGCGGTGGACCATGGCGGCATAAACTTCCATTTTGCGCGACTCCACTGCTTGTTGGTCCGTGCTCAAGGAGACCCACGGCTTGAAATCCGTCTCGGGAGCGGCGACCACTATGCCTTTGGGGATAACACCTTTGGCTTGCGCTCCCTTGATGCGTTGGCGCCGTAACTCTTCATAGCCTGAATCATAACGGCCCTGGTATTTTTGCATGTCCTCTCGCCTTGCATGCAGTGGCCAGTGAGGTGCAGTAAAAGCCAGGTAGGCAAAGAAGGGGCGTTCGGGATCGCGATCCTTTCGCAGATAGTCCAGCAGCTTGGTGGTGAAAAAATCGGAGGAATAGAAGTCCGCGGGTATTTCGGTAATCTCGCCATCTTCAACGAAGGTTGACATGGGGCTGCGCGGGGAAATTCCACTCGGATCGAGATGACTGCCTCCTCCCTGCAGCAAGCTGAACCAATGCTCGAAGCCCCGCTTGTCCGGCCAGTCGTCCCGGTCTTCACCCAGATGCCACTTACCGGACATGAAGGTCTGGTAGCCGGATGATTGAAGTTGAGCTACCACGGATTCCACCCGGTCCGTAATCCTCAGTTCATAGCCAGGCTGGCCTTTCTGGTTCTCTGTCAAAAGGCCTTCCTGGGAACCCATTCCGGCAATGTGGTTATCCGCACCGGTGAGCAGAACCGCGCGGGATGGCTGACAGCTGGGCATCATGTGAAAGTTCGTCAGCCTGATGCCGGATTGAGCCAACTGGTCGAGGTTCGGTGTTGCAATCTCACTGCCGAAAGTCCCCAGGTCAGTAAAGCCCATATCGTCAGCCAGGATGATAATTACATTAAGTCGTTTCAAATCCGAAGCGTTACTTGTCTCTGGGAAGCAAGGATTAAGAAAAGCCAGCAGGCACAGGGATAGAATGGTCTTGCTTTGATTCTTATGCTTTTGGTGCATCACAGAACTCCGTGCAGCTTGATACTCTGATTGATCATTCTAGCCGAACGTCAATTTGATTGACAGAAATGCAGTTCTCGCGGTTGCAGGCTTCTTGCGGACCCTGATCTTCTGACCGCGCCAGCTATGCAGATCAACTTTCTTTAATGCGTGAAAAGTCTTCCTGTTTAGACGGTACAATGATCCGCGAACCGGTAAACTAAATCCATTCATCAGGCTGGCTTTCGGCTAGCCAGATACCAGACCAACGGAATTAACTATGAAAAACTTAAACGTAGCTTTGAATACACAGGCCTGCTCTGCGGCACAACGCTGCCTTACTCTGGCATGGATTTGCCTGGCCAGCCTGGGCTTGCTGACGGCCTGCGACAGCAAAGAACCAGAAGCTCCCAAAGTGGTTAGTGAGGCAGTTGAAACTGAAGCCACACCAGACCCGGTTGCTGTGGGTGAAGAAGCCATGAATGAAGCCGACTACCGGCGGCATATCGAAACCCTGGCGTCGGATGCCTTCGGTGGACGTGCTCCGGGGTCGCCGGGTGAAGAGCTGACGGTCAGTTATCTCATTGATTATTTCAAAAGCCTGGGGCTGGAGCCCGCCAATGGCGAGAGCTATACGCAGGATGTACCGCTGGCCTCGGTTGAATTGACCAACAAGCCTGATCTGGTCATTGCCGGTGCGACGGGCGACGATCTGGTGCTGGCTTTCTCAACCGACCAGGTTGTGGGCACACGTCACCAGATTCCGGAAGTCGCTGTTGATGGTTCTGAGTTGGTTTTTGTTGGCTACGGTATCAATGCGCCGGAATACGCTTGGAATGACTACGCCGATATCGACGTGACCGGTAAAACGGTAGTGATGCTGGTGAACGATCCGGGTTACGCCACGCAAGATCCGGAGTTGTTCAATGGCAATGCGATGACCTATTACGGCCGCTGGACTTACAAGTACGACGAAGCAGCCCGCCAGGGTGCCGCCGGTGCCATCATCATCCACGATACTCTGCCGGCCGCTTATGGCTGGCCCACGGTGAACAACACCTGGACCGGGCCACAATTTGACATGGTACGTGCGGACCAAGGCGCCAGCCTGGTGCTGTTTGAATCCTGGATTCAAAAAGAAGCAGCCAACGCCATATTTGAAAAAGCCGGGCTGAATCTGGATGAAATGTATGTAAAAGCCAAAACCCGTGGTTTCAAAGCGGTGCCCATGAAGCTGAATGTTTCGGTGGAACTGGTCAATGAAATCGTCACCATAGATTCGCAAAATGTGGCCGCCATTCTGCGTGGTAGTGAAGCACCGGATGAAATATTCATCTATATGGCTCACTGGGATCATTTGGGTACTGATCCCAAGCTGGAAGGCGATCAGATTTACAACGGCGCTTTGGACAATGCCAGTGGCACGGCTGCGTTGCTGGAACTGGCCAAGGCTTACTCATCCTTGCCCCAGGCACCACGTCGTAGCGTGCTGTTCCTGGCGCTGACGGCAGAAGAACAGGGCCTATTGGGTTCGCTGTACTACGCCGCGCATCCGCTGTTCCCGCTGGAACACACGGTGGGCGGGCTGAACATGGATGGCATGAATAATTTCGGTGCCACCCGTGATATCACCGTGGTGGGTTTGGGCATGAGCGATCTGGATGATTATCTGGCCGCTGCTGCTGCAGAACAGGAACGTGTTCTCGAAGGTGATCGTGAAGCCGAGAAGGGTTATTACTATCGCTCCGATCATTTCGAGCTGGCCAAAGAAGGCGTGCCGATGATCTACCCAACGGGTGGCTATGATGACCGCGAGAAAGGTGTGGCTTATGGCATGGAAAAGGCCAATGAATACACTAACGATGATTATCACCGGGTTTCAGACGAATACGACCTCAGCTGGGTGGTGAGTGGAGCCATGGAAGATCTGAAACTGTTTTACAAAACCGGCCTGGATGTGGCTAACAGTGAAGCCTGGCCTAATTGGAAAGAAGGTAGCGAGTTCAAGGCCAAGCGCGATGCGCAGATGTCGGGTCAGCAATGAAACTGACTCCAATAATTCTCCTGGTTGCTGGATTGCTGGGAAGCCAGGCGCAAGCAGCAGACGCCGATGAGGTAACGAATCCGGGCCCAAAGACTGGGCCCGTGATTGCCAATATTGGTCCCTATTACGACATTCCGGGTGGCTATAATTTGCAGAAAGGCGTGCATTACCGGGCGGTGATGGATGTGTCAGACGGTCCGGAGAGCACAGCAGATCTGAATCGTGGAATTGAATCGGCAGCCCGTTATTTGAACATGCATGCCGCAGCAGGAATTAGCCCGGGCGACATGGAACTGGCCCTGGTCTTGCACGGTGGTGCGGCCAAAGCAGCCTTGAACAACGCGTCCTATCGTCAGCGTTATCAATCTGACAATCCCAATGAGGCCCTGCTAACGGCCCTGACCGACGCTGGTGTAAAGATCTACCTGTGTGGTCAGTCCGCCAGCTTCGGCGGCTTTGCTGCCGATGAAATCCATCCGTCTATCACCATGGCCTTATCGGCCATGACGGTGCTAACCCGTTTGCAGGTCGAGGGCTGGGCTTTATTGCCCTAACCCCAAAAGGACGGCTCAAACACCTCCGCCTGGCCCTTGTGATACTGCAGGCCGTTGAGGTGATCATGTTTGAGTAACAGCGGTCCGTCTATATCCACAAAGTCACATAACTGGGCCACAACAAAAGATGGCGCCATGCCCAAAGAGGTGCCCATCATATTGCCGACCATCAGCTTGCAGCCTCTGGCGCGGGCTGCTTCGGCCAGGGCCAGGGCTTCGGTGAGTCCGCCGGTTTTGTCCAGCTTGATATTGATCATGCTGTAACGGCGGGCGGCCTGTTCCAGTTCGCCGCTGTGCAAACAGGATTCATCTGCCGCCAGCGTTATGGGTGATTCAAAGCCTTCCAGTTCAGCATCGCCGCCGCGTGGCAGGGGTTGCTCTATCATGCCGAGTTTCAAGCCCACACACTTCGGAATGACTTCCTGCAACTGCGCAAAATCCCAGCCCTGGTTGGCATCGACCACCAGTTGCGCATCCGGCCTTGCTGCACGAATCGCCGCCAGTTTTTCATAGGGCTGGTGGCCATCCAGTTTGATTTTCAATACCGGCGCGTCTTTGGCCGCTGCGGCTTTGGCTGCCATTTCTTCAGGCGTGGCCTCAAGGCCAATGGTGAACACCGTGATGACGGGCTTGGGATCAATACCGGTGAGCTGCCAGATGGTTTTGCCGCTGAGTTTACATTCCAGGTCCCACAAGGCGCAGTCCAACGCGTTACGTGCGCCGCCGGGGGGCAGCAAATCCTGCAGGGCTTCACGGCTGATACCCCGGCGAATTTTATCAGCCACGGCATCAACCTGCGCCAGCATGCTCTCCGCTGTTTCATCCAGGTAGTAAACGCCTTGTGCCTCACCCCTTCCGATGTGGCCGTCCTGGCCCAGATGCACCACCAGGCTGCGTGAATTTGTCCACACCGCACCGGTGATGCGGAAAGGCTGTTTCATTTCCCATTCTTCGATGTATGCGGCAAATTTCATCGTGCTAATCTCCAAAAGTCTGGCGAATGTGAGTAACAATGGCGTCACAGCCATCGATCAGGGGATCCACGCAGGGCAGACCATGTTCGTTTTGCAGCCTGGCCAGATAATCGGTTCGCGCAGCGCCTTGCAAGGCTGAGGTATTTACGCTGATGCCAACGCAGCGAATGTTTGGGTTGGTGCGTTTGCCAGCCCGTACATGCAGGTCTATGCATTCGGTGATTGAGGGTAAGAGAAAGTGCTCGAAGCCGGAGACGGTTGTTCGTGTTGCGTCATGGCACAGCACAAACGCATCCGGTTGTGAGCCATGCAGCAAGCCCAGGCTGACGCCGGAATAGCCCGGATGGAACAGCGAACCCTGACCTTCAATGACGTCCCAATGATCGGCTGCATTGTCGGGTGTGAGCACTTCGGCTGCTCCGGAAATAAAGTCCGCGATAACGGCATCAATCGGCACGCCTTCACCCGCGATCATGATGCCGGTTTGCCCGGTCGCGCGGAAGGTGGCGTTCATGCCTGCATCAATCATGGACTGGTGCAGTGCCAGTGCAGTGTATTTCTTGCCAATCGCACAATCCGTTCCAACCATCAGTACACGACGGCCGCTGCGCTTTTTGCCGTTGCCAACCGGCAGATTTTTAGGCGGTGTTCTTACGTCAACCAGGCGAGCACCGGACGCTTTGGCAATGTTCACCAGACTGGCGCGGTCATTCAGCTTGATATGCAGCCCACTGACAATATCCATACCGGCCTGCGCGGCCTGTTCTATGATTTCCCACCAACTATCCGGAATGGAACCACCCACCGGCGCAACCCCAATCACCAGGCTGCGTGCGCCCGCTGCAACAGCTTGCGCCACGGTCATGTCGGGCACACCCATGTCAACATCACAGCCGGGAAAGCGCAGTTGTCCTGTGACCAGCTCAGGCCGCCACTGCACAATACCAAAGCCGGTTTTGGCATAAGTGGGGTCGTCTTGCTGACCGATCAGTATCAAATAAGGCGCAGCCAGTTGCACCTGGGTCAAAGTGTTTTGCATACAAGGCTCGTTTTGGAATTAAAAAGTGAGTGGTTTCCCGGATTTATGCGTCCTGGCCGAAGCACAGGTTGTTTGTAGTTTGTTGCAGTCGATCAGCAGTGATCTTACCAGTATAGTGGCCAATTCAGTACTACCCGCGCCAACCGGAAGCCGAACAAGTTGTTATGCCAAAATTAAACTTTAGTCACTCATGCAGCTACCCCACCGTGTTAATGACGCTTTTGTTGTTAATTCCCTCATCGCTTATTGCAGCGGTTGCCGAGCCTGGCAGTGACGAATTGGAAGAGGTAATCGTCAGTGCCACACGTATTCCCACCGACTGGCTGAAGCTGCCGCTGGCCGCATCACAGATTGGCGCGCAGGAAATTCATGCCGGCAGGCAGGGATTGGGCCTGGATGAAATGCTGGCTTCGGTCCCCGGGTTGTTTTTCCA
>JAWXBM010000124.1:0-17081 GCA_034440115.1 Lysobacterales bacterium
CCCCATTAAGATGATCTATTGAATTCCAGGAGTTTTCAGCATGCGTACGCATTTGTGTGGCGAAATTACCGATAGCCAGGCCGACCAGCAAGTCACTTTGTGCGGCTGGGTGGACCGGCGCCGCGATCTCGGTGGCTTGATCTTTCTGGGCCTGCGGGATGTAGCCGGTATTGTGCAGGTGGTGGTTGAGCCTGACAGTGCTGCCTTTGCGGGTGCCGAAAGCCTGCGTAATGAATACTGTGTGCGTATCAGTGGGACCGTGCGTCTGCGGCCTGAGAGCCAATGGAATGAATCCATGGCGACCGGCCGCATCGAAGTTTTGGCAGAAAAGGTAGAACTGCTCAACTCCTCGGCTCCCATGCCCCTGATGATGACGGACGAGGATGGTGAGGAAGTGCGGTTGAAATACCGTTACCTGGACCTGCGTCGCCCGCGCATGCAGCGCAATCTGAAATTACGCGCTCGCTTGTACAAGGCCATTCGTGCCAGCCTCGAGCAGCACAAATTTACCGAGATGGAAACCCCGATCCTGACCAAGGCCACGCCGGAAGGAGCACGTGATTATCTGGTGCCCAGCCGCGTGCATGCTGGCCAGTTCTTTGCCCTGCCGCAGTCACCGCAGTTGTTCAAGCAGTTGCTGATGATGGCTGGGATGGACCGCTACTACCAGATCGCCCGCTGTTTTCGTGATGAAGATCTGCGCGCTGATCGCCAGCCTGAATTCACCCAGTTGGATATCGAGATGGCCTTTGTGGAAGAGGCTGACGTACAGGCTCTGGCTGAGCAACTCATAGGCGATGTATTCCGTGACACGCTGGAGGTCGAATTGCCCAGCCCGTTCCCGCGTTTAAGCTGGCGCGAGGCCATGCAACGCTTTGGTTCCGACAAGCCGGATCTGCGCATTCCGGGTGAATTGGTGGATGTGGACGAGTTCGTTCAACAGGTTGAATTCAAGGTGTTTTCCGGGCCTGCCAATGACCCGGGATCGCGCGTTGCGGCGCTGCGAATTCCCGGCGGAGCGGAGCTGTCACGCAAGCAGATCGATGACTACACCCAGTACGTGGCGCGTTACGGCGCCAAAGGCCTGGCCTGGATCAAGGTCAATGACGCCAGCACTGGATTTGACGGCTTGCAGTCGCCCATCACCAAATTTCTTGATAACAAAGCCTGGCAAGGTATCGCCTCGGCAACCGCAGTTGCATCCGGCGATTTGCTGTTCTTCGGTGCCGGCGATTGGGCCGTGGTCAGCAATTTCATGGGTCAATTGCGGGTGCGCAGCGCGCTCGATCTGGGGCTGGTTCAGGCAGGCTGGCAGCCTTTGTGGGTGACCCAGTTCCCCATGTTCGAATGGGACGAAGATTCCGGTCGGCATATGGCCATGCACCACCCTTTTACCGCGCCGGTGGAGGCCAGCCCGGATGCGCTTAAAGCCGACCCCTCAGGCTCATTGTCGAAAGGATATGACATGGTTTTGAATGGCGCTGAGATTGGCGGTGGTTCCATCCGTATCCACACCCCGGCCATGCAACAAGCGGTATTTGATCTGCTCGGCATTGCGCCCGAGGAAGCCAAGCTCAAGTTCGGTTTTTTGCTCGACGCCCTGCGTTACGGTGCGCCACCGCATGGCGGCATCGCCTTTGGCCTGGACCGCATTGCCGCCCTGATGTCCGGTGAAGATTCCATTCGCGACGTGATTGCTTTCCCCAAGACCACTACTGCGCAATGCTTGTTGACGTCCGCGCCTTCTGAAGTGCCAGCCGTCCAGCTCAAGGAATTGCACATCCAGACTTTGGCCAAAGGTTAGTCAGATTGGAAACCGGCAACGAACATTCCCGGCTGGGTGTGTCCGCAGCATTGGCTGCGTTTGTCACCTGGGGTGTCGCGCCGATCTATTTCAAATGGCTGGGCGCAGCGCCGCCGCTGGAAATCATTGCGCATCGTGTACTTTGGTCTTTGCCTGTATTAGTAGGATTTCTGCTGTGGCGGGATGGCCGCGCCTTCTTTGGCCGTATGCGTTTGTCCCGGCGCCAGATCATCGGCTTGCTGATGTCGGGCTTGATTCTGGCAATCAATTGGCTGCTGTTCGTATGGGCAGTCAATAACGACCAGGTCCTGGCCACCAGTCTGGGCTATTTCATCAACCCGCTGTTCAACGTTTTGCTCGGCTATCTGTTTTTGCGCGAGCGCTTGAGCCCGTTATCGCTTGCTGCCGTGCTAGTAGCGGCTTTGGGCACCGCCTATCTAACCTGGTATTTGGGTGTTGCGCCATGGATTTCACTGGGCATTGCGTTCAGCTTTGGGAGCTACGGCCTGCTGCGTAAAAAGCTTGATGTCGGGCCCATGATCGGGCTGTTATGGGAAAGCATTCTGCTCAGCACTCCAGCCATCCTCTATCTCATTTGGGTATCAGTGCATCAAGATGGGGCATTCGGCCATGTTTCGGGTCAGTTGGATATTCTGTTGGCTTTATCCGGGTTAGTAACCGTATTGCCTTTGATCTGGTTTAACGTCGCAGCCCGCAATATGACTCTGGGTACACTGGGATTCTTCCAGTACATCTCGCCAACTCTGACTTTCTTGCTGGCCGTGTTCATTTATGGCGAAAATTTTACCCGGGGTCACGCCGTGGCTTTCACCTGTATTTGGTCGGCTCTGCTGGTGATCTCCATCGAGCGGCTGGTGCGTTCCCACCGGCAGCGAAATAATCTGCGGTGAAATTTTGTCCTGCACACGGAGCGCATTGTCGGGTTCGTGATAAAATCGCCGGTTTGTTCAAGTATGTAAATCAATATATATAGGAAGGTTTCTCATGGCCGGACACAGTAAATGGGCCAATATCCAACACCGCAAAGGTAAAGTTGACGCCAAGCGCGGCAAAGTTTTCACCCGCATCAATCGTGAATTATCTGTGGCCTCGAGAGAGGGCGGCAGTGATCCCGATGCCAATCCCCGTTTGCGGCTGGCCGTACTTAAGGCCAATGCCGTCAACATGCCCAAAGACACCATTGAGCGCACCATCAAGAAAGCCGCCGGTGAGTTGGAAGGCGTTTCCTACGAGGAAATCCGTTATGAAGGTTATGCCCAAGGCGGCGTGGCAGTCATGGTGGAATGCCTGACCGATAACCGTAACCGCACCGTTGCTGAAGTGCGACATGCTTTTTCCAAGCACGGCGGCAACCTCGGCACTGACGGTTCAGTGGGCTATCTGTTTTCCAAGCTGGGCGTGCTGTCTTATGCCCCCGGAGTCAGTGAAGACAAGGTGATGGAAGCCGCGCTGGAAGCAGGCGCTGACGATATTGTGACCGCTGATGATGGCTCCATTGAAGTGCTGACCTCGCCCGAAGCCTATGCCGAAGTGGTGGAAAAAATGACCACTGCCGGCCTGCAGCCGGAAGAGTCCGAAATCACCATGCGCGCCAGCCTGGAAGTAGAGCTGGACGTTGAAATCGGCCGCAAAGTGGTCGCGTTTCTGGACCTACTTGAAGATCTGGATGATACCCAGGCGGTCTACAACAACGCCATAGTGCCTGACGAGGCTTATGACTAATTCTCGCCAATCTGTTGCATTGACAATGGCAGCCGGTTAGGCCGTGCGCATACTCGGCATTGATCCCGGTTCGCGTGCCACAGGTTACGGCTTTATCGAGGTAAGCAAGAGCAAAACCATCTGTATCGCCCACGGTGTGATCCGCACCGCTGGTGGTGATTTCCCGGACCGATTGGGGGTTATTTTCGCTGGCATCCGTGATCTGCTGCAGCAACACAAACCTGACCAGGTTGCGGTCGAGTCCGTGTTTGTCAGCCGCAATCCCTCATCGGCGTTGAAATTGGGCCAGGCCAGGGGTGCTGCCATTTGCGCGGTGGTTTCCGCGGGGCTTAAAGTGGCTGAATATTCACCACGATCGGTGAAGCAGGCGCTGGTAGGCCGTGGCGCTGCAGACAAAAATCAAGTGCAGCACATGGTCTGCGTTTTGCTGCACCTGAGAGAGCGCTTGGAAGAGGACGCAGCCGACGCGCTGGCTGTGGCATTATGTCATCAGCACACCAGCGAAACGCTGGTGAGAATGCAAAAGCTGCAGGGATAAGAACATGATAGCCCGCCTGTCCGGAATCCTCATTGCCAAGCAACCACCCTTGTTGGTGATTGATGTCGCCGGTGTCGGATACGAAGTCGAAGCGCCTTTGAGTGTTTTCTATGACCTGCCCGAAATCGGCAAACCGCTGACTTTGCTGACTCATTTGCAGATCAAAGACGATGGCCACAGCTTGTTCGGTTTTGCCAATGAAGGCCAGCGGACCTTGTTCCGGCAATTGCTCAAGATCAGCGGCATCGGTGCCAAGCTGGCCCTGACGATTTTGTCGGGCGCCAGCCCAAATGAACTGGCGCGCTTTGTAGCCGAAGGCGATTCAGCCTCGCTGACCCGCTTGCCCGGCATCGGTAAAAAAACCGCTGAACGTATCATCATCGAATTGCGTGACAAGCTGGATCATCTGGCCGTTTCATTCGCGGTTATTGGCGGTGGGGCGAATCCAGTAGCAGCCAATGCCGCCAGCGAAGCCACTCATGCCTTGGCCTCTTTGGGCTTCAAGCCAATGGAAGCCAATCGCCTGGTGCGTCTGGTAGCTCAGCCGAATATGAGCGCAGAAGATATAATTCGCCTGGCTTTGCAGGCCACGATCAACAAATGAGATTGGGCTGATAAACCATGAGCCAGCCTTCAACGGATGATCGCATCATTGATCCCGACCTGGGTGCAGAAGAGCAGGACTCGGAGACCAGCCTGCGGCCGCGCACTCTGGCTGAGTATATTGGCCAGCCGGCCATGCGCGAGAAATTGAGTATTTTTCTGGAAGCAGCCAAGCGCCGCTCGGATTCACTGGATCACGTGCTGATTTTTGGCCCGCCTGGTTTGGGTAAAACCACGCTGGCGCACGTCATTGCCCATGAGATGGGCGTAAACCTGCGGCAGACTTCTGGCCCGGTGCTGGAGCGGGCCGGTGACCTGGCCGCGCTGCTGACCAATTTGCAGCCGGGTGATGTGCTGTTCATCGATGAAATTCATCGCTTGTCTCCGGTAGTTGAGGAAGTGCTGTATCCGGCGCTGGAAGATTTCCAGATCGACATCATGATTGGCGAAGGGCCGGCCGCACGCTCCATCAAACTGGAATTGCCGCGCTTTACCCTGGTGGGCGCTACCACCCGAGCAGGACTTTTAACTTCTCCTTTGCGTGACCGTTTTGGCATTGTCGAGCGTCTGGAGTTTTACAGTGCTGAAGAACTGTGTCGTATCGTCACTCGCTCCGCCGGGATATTGGATATTCCTTTAGATGCCGAAGGTGCCATGGAAATTGCCCGCCGCTCTCGCGGCACACCACGGATTACCAATCGCTTGCTGCGCCGGGTGCGGGATTTTGCTGAGGTCAGAGGCGATGGCTTTATTGACCAGGGGATAGCGACAGCCGCCATGAGCCTGTTACAAGTGGACGAGCAAGGCTTCGATACCATGGACCGCCGCTTGCTGCAATTGATCATTGACACCTTTGATGGAGGCCCGGTGGGGGTCGAAAGCCTGGCTGCAGCCTTGTCCGAGGAACGGGGCACGGTTGAGGATGTACTGGAGCCCTATTTGATCCAACAAGGTTATCTGGCGCGCACCGCACGAGGTCGGATTGCGACATCCAAAGCCTACCGGCATTTAGGGTTGAAATCGCCTAAAGCGGCAACCGATTTGTTTGACGAAAAAGATGGCTAAGCAAGGGGCAATTGAAGCGCCGGCAGGGAATCTATTGCAACTGAACAGGTCAATTATCCTGGTGTAGGGCAAAGCAGAAGAGCTATGGGTGAAGTAGAACAGCCTCCCTTCGTGTGGCAAATTCGCGTGTACTACGAAGACACCGATGCGGGTGGAGTGGTTTATCACTCGAATTATCTGAATTTCTTTGAACGGGCTCGCACCGAATTTCTGCGTGCCAAAGGCATACACCAGCAGGATTTGCGCGATAAGCACAAGCTGATCTGGGTGGTGCTGGATATGCAGATTCGTTTCCGCAAGGCAGCGAAGTTGGATGATGAATTGCAGGTAACGGCTGAGCCGACCTGGGTAAAGGGTGTACGGGTCGGTTTCCGGCAACGTATGACCCGAGTAGCGGATGGTGTGGAAGTGGCCACCGCCGAATTGAGCGTGGCCATGCTGCACGCAGACAATCTGAAGCCGGCACGCATGCCGGCCTGGTTAGAATCGGAGTTGACGAATGGGTAGTGAGGTGCAGATCTGGCAACTGGTGATGCATGCCAGTTGGTTGGTAAAAGGCGTAATGCTTATCCTGCTGGCGGCTTCGGTCGCATCGTGGATGATCATTTTCAACAAACGGCAAATGTTGCGCAAAGCGCAGTCTGAAGCAGACAAATTCGAAGAACAATTCTGGTCCGGCACCGATCTGACCAAGTTGCACGAAGGCATCACTTCCGGACATCGCATTGCCAACGGCATGGAAAAGATCTTCGATGCCGGCTTCTCCGAATTCACCCGCATGCGCCAGCAAGGCCGCATGACGCCCAATGCCATGGTAGAAGGCGCGCAGCGTTCCATGCGTATCGCCCTGACTCGCGAAACCGAGGAGCTGGAAAGTCATTTGAATTTTCTCGCCACGGTGGGCTCTACCAGCCCTTATGTGGGCTTGTTCGGCACGGTGTGGGGCATCATGACTTCCTTCCAGGCATTGGCCAATGTCAACCAGGCCACCATCGCCATGGTGGCTCCGGGCATTTCAGAAGCATTGGTAGCCACTGCAATGGGCCTGTTCGCAGCCATACCGGCCGTCATTGGTTATAACCGCTACTCCAACCAGGTCGAGCGGCTGGAAGTTCGTTACGACAATTTCAAGGAAGAATTTTCCAGCATCCTGCAACGCTATGCGCACAGTGTGAGCCAGGAGTAAGCGAGCATGGAACCTTTAAGGGTAAAAGCCCGTCGACGCCCCATGGCTGAAATCAACGTCGTTCCCTACATCGACGTCATGCTGGTTTTGCTGGTGATTTTCATGATTACCGCACCGTTATTGAATCTCGGCGTGGAAGTGGAGCTACCCAAAGCCGATGCTGAGCCAATGGAGAATAAACAAAACGAAGAACCCCTGGTGCTTACCGTGTTACGCAATGGTGATCTCTACCTCAATGCCGGTGGCGATATGGCCGGAGCCAGTGGCATGATCGACCCGGAAACTCTGGTAACCACGATTTCCGCCATCGTACGACGTAATCCGGAGTTGGAAATACTGGTGGGTGGCGACAAACAGGTTGAATACGGCCAGATTTATCAGGCCATGGTGCTGCTGCAAAAAGCCGGAGTACAGAAAGTCGGTTTGATGAGCGATCCGCTGGACGCGGACTTGGGCACGGCAACTGACTCGGAACGCTAGAACGAATGCGCCGCAGCTCCAAAAATGCTTCCATGTGGCAGCCCTTTGGTTTGGCCATTGGGCTTCATGTAATGCTGGCCGCGTTGGTGGTATTGAGCACCCTTAGCTGGAAGCCATTCAAGGCACACACGCCGATGGCGCTGACCATTGAAGCGGTTATCGTGGATACTACCCAGATGGCTACGCGGCGCGATGCAGCGCAAAAAGCCGCTGAAGTTGCACAAAAGCAGCAGCAACTGGAAGAAAATCGTGCTGAAGAGCTGGAGAAGCAAAAGCAGCGCGAGCGCGAACAGGATGTAAAAAAGCAGCAACAGGCTGAACTTGAAAAGCAAAAACTGCTCGAAGCAGATAAGCAGAAGCAGATTGAGGCAGATAAACAGAAGCAGGTTGAAGCTGAAAAGCAGAAACAACTCCAAGCTGAAAAGCAAAAACAAGTAGATGCTGAAAAACAGAAGCAGTTAGAGGCGGAAGCATTGCGCCTTAAGCAACAGGAAGACGAAGCGCGCAAAAAGAAAGAATCTCAAGAAAAAATAGAACAGTTGCGCAAAGAGCAGGAACGCAAACAGGAAGAACAACGCTTGCAGCAGCAGAAAGAACTGGAGCAGGTTCGCAAGCAGCAGGAAGAGGCTGAGAAGCAGCGTAAGCTTGAAGCTGAGAAGTTGAAGCAACTGGAAGCGCGTGAGACAGCCCAGGCGCAGGCCAAGGCTGATGAGCTTGCAGCAAAAGCTCAGGTAGATCGTGAGGCACAATCAGAAAAGGATGGTCTTCGTGCTGACCTGGGTGGTAAATACAGATTGTTGGTCCAGCAGATCGTAACGGATAACTGGTTACGGCCACCGACTGCAAAGCCAGGGCTCAAGTGTGTCCTTAAGATCGTGCAGATACCGGGTGGCGAAGTGATTTCTGCGGCCATTTCAGGTAGCTGCAATGGTGATGAAGCCACCCGCAGATCCATCGTAGCTGCGGTAGAAAGGATTGACGCGTTACCCTATCGTGGTTATGAAGATGTTTTTGCTCGTGAGATTGATTTTGAATTCAAATATGACGGTGAATAGAAACATGAAAAAAATTCTGCTGGTTCTTGTTGCTTTATTGGCAGCACCTTTGGCCCAGGCACAATTGCAAATTGAGATCATTAGCGGCAACGCCAGTGCGCTGCCCATTGCCATCGTGCCTTTCAAATGGGAAGAGGCAGGGCCGCCTCCGGTGAACAGCGTCGATGAGATCGTCTCCAATGATCTGTATCGCTCCGGTCTGTTCAAACCGCTGGAACGGGACGACATCATTGAACAACCTTACGAGGAAGAAGACATTCGCTTTGGCACCTGGCGATTACTCAAAACCGACTATATCGTCATTGGCAAAGTTCGTGATGCGCCTGGCGGAAGCGGCCATGAACTGGTTTACCAGTTGTTCGATGTGCATACGCAGGAGCGTTTGTTATCCCAGATCACTACGGTGGGTGAGGGAGATCTGCGTTTTGGTGCCCATCGGGTTGCAGATGCGGTGTATGAAGCACTGACCGGTATTCCGGGGGCGTTTGCTACCCGTATTGCCTACGTGACCTCTACCGGTTTGGACAAGGACCAACGCTTTGAACTGGTAGTGGCTGATGCTGATGGCTATGGGCCGCAATCGGTGGTGGGTTCGCCCGAGCCATTGTTGTCACCTGCCTGGTCGCCGGATGGTAAAAAGCTGGCTTATGTGTCTTTTGAGAAAGGCAATTCAGCCATTTATACTCAGGATGTTTCCACTGGGGCACGTGAATTGATCTCCAGCGGCAAGGGTATCAACGGCGCTCCAGCCTATTCGCCGGACGGAACCCGAATGGCTTTAACCCTTTCTCGCTCCGGAAATCCGGAAATTTATGTGCGGGATTTGTCCACCGGGAGAGAAACTCAACTAACCCAGCACTGGGCCATCGACACCGAGGCAACCTGGTCCCCCGATGGTCGCACTATCTATTTCACCTCAGACCGCGGCGGCAAGCCGCAGATTTACCGCATCCCTGCAGCGGGCGGCAGTCCAGAAAGAGTAACCTTATCAGGAGATTACAATTCCAGAGCCAGTGTTTCCCCGGATGGGAAGAAGCTGGCTGTTGCCCAAGGTAAAGGAAATGAATACCGCATTGCGATCTGGGATTTTGAAAATGCCCGCTTCACTGTGCTAACTCCCGGAAAATTAGATGAATCTCCTAGTTTCGCGCCGAACGGGAGTATGGTACTTTATGCAACGCGTGAGGGGGCACGAGGAGTGCTCTCAGCAGTTTCTGCTGACGGCAATGTTCGGCAGAGGCTGGTTCTCAGCGAGGGGGACGTACGCGAACCCGCATGGTCACCTGTAATCAGGTAATATAATCACAGTCACAACTTGACCGCGCTGCTTAGAACAGCGCGTCCGTAACAACCAGGAGATATGTAATGAGTACCGCATTTAAGTTGACGATGGCTATCATGTTCGCAATGACAGTTGCGGCTTGTCAGCCAAAGCCGAAACCAACCGAGCCTGCGCCTGTTTCTGAGCCCGCAAAGCCGGTGGTTACTGACGCCGCGCTGGATCCTTCGGATTACACCGACGCCCGCAATTTCGACAACCCAGCCAGCTTGCTGTCAAAGCGCGTCGTTTATTTCGATTATGACAAGTCTACCGTTCTCCCTGAGTACCGTGACATCGTAACAGCACATTCTGCTTACACCGCGGCTCACAGCAGCGCACGTGTAACGCTTGAAGGCCATGCCGATGAGCGTGGCAGCCGTGAATACAACCTGGGCTTGGGCGAGCGTCGCGGTAATGCCGTGATGGGCCTGATGTCTGCTCAAGGTTCACGTGGTAACCAGCTTAGCGTAGTCAGCTACGGTGAAGAGCGTCCGGTTTGCCGCGTTAGCGATGATACTTGCTGGGGCCAGAACCGTCGCGTGGAGATTGTTTACACCACACGCTGAGTTATGTTTCTGGTTCGTAATAAAAATGTCAGTATGGCCAGCCTTGCGCTGGCCATGCTGTTTTCTGCATCTGCAACTGCGCAAAGCGACGACTCCGATTCCAACAGTTCCAACGTGGTTGCCAATCTGGTCAATCAGGTGCAGGAGTTGCAGGACGAAGTCCGTTTATTACGCGGTCAGGTTGAAGACCAGGCCAACCAACTCGAAACCCTGCGTCAACGTCAACGCGATCAGTTTCTCGATCTTGATCAACGCATCAGCGGTCAACGTTCGCCTGCCGCGGGCACCATTCCCTCCGCCACTACCGGTGCAGTTGTTGCAGAAGATGCGATTAATGCAGACGTCATTCCCGACCAAGGGTCCGACCTAAGGACTGAGTCCGCAGATGAGCCCGCACTGGGTGCTGCTGAAGACGGTCCTGCCGTGCGGCCGGCGATGGATACACCTTCAGATACCGTCGCCCTCGGCACGCCGAATGTACAAAGCGAGTCTCTGCCAACCAATCCTGCTGACGAGAAAGCAGCTTACGACCAAGCCTTCCAATCCCTGAAAGATTTACGTTATGCCGATGCGGCAGAAGGCTTCCAAACCTTTCTGTCGCGCTATCCGCAAAGCGAATACGCCGATAACGCACAGTATTGGCTGGGTGAGTCTTACTACGTCACAAGAAATTACGATATCTCCCTGGATGCTTTTGACGATCTGTTGAAGAACTATCCGGACAGTTCCAAAACACCCGATGCCTTGCTCAAGATCGGCTATGCCCATTACGAACTGAAGCAGTGGGATCAGGCTCGGGCAGCGTTAGAACAGGTCAAGCAGCAGTTCCCGGACACCACACTGGCCCGTCTGGCCGATAACCGCTTGCGTAGTATGCGCATGGAAGGGCATTACTGATTCATACCAGTTTTTTGCTTGACGCTGGATTACTCCAGTCACTCCGTTCTTGCTCGCTGTACAATTAATCCATGAACGAAGCCGCGGCACGCTATGTCCCCGAATCCCGGGCTGACATGCTGAAAATCACCGAGATATTCCACTCCCTGCAAGGCGAAGCGCGCCAGGCTGGATTGCCAACCGTTTTTGTGCGGCTAACGGGTTGCCCGCTGCGTTGTGTTTATTGCGACAGCGCCTATGCCTTCAGCGGCGGCGAGTGGATGCACTTTGATGCCATCATTGCTCAGATCCAGACACACGGCACACGCTACGTATGCGTGACTGGCGGTGAGCCATTGGCGCAGAAGCGCTGCAGTGAGTTGTTGGTGAAGCTGTGTGATTTGGGTTATTCGGTGTCGTTGGAAACCAGCGGCGCAGTTGATATTGGCTTGGCGGATACGCGCGTTAGTCGCGTGATGGATATCAAGACGCCCGGTTCTGGAGAAGAGAGCAGGAATCTCTGGAGCAATCTGGAAATATTGACCACCCATGATCAGATCAAGTTTGTGATTTGCTCCCGTGAAGACTACGAATGGGCCAAACAACTCACTTTGGACAAGTCTTTGGCCAATACCTGTGAAGTGCTCTTTTCACCCAGTTGGGGCGAAGTGAATGCCACGGAATTGGCTGAGTGGATATTGCAGGACCATTTACCGGTGCGTTATCAATTGCAGTTGCACAAGATTCTTTGGGGCGATACCCCAGGCAAATGAACTGGATAAATGAACCGGATAAATGAACCGGATAAATGAACTGGGCAAATGAATCGAATGAATAAATCAAAGTCAAAAGCAGTTGTGTTGGTTTCCGGAGGGCTGGATTCCGCCACCACGCTGGCTATGGCGCGCGATCAGGGCTTTGATTGCCTTGCGGTTGCCGTGGATTACGGCCAGCGTCATCACTCTGAGCTGGATGCCGCCCGGCGGGTAACCGACTGCCAGGGTGTGCCGTTGAAAGTTCTGCAGGTGAATTTGCGCGAAATCGGTGGCTCTGCATTAACTGCCGACATCGATGTGCCCACGAGGGGCAGCAGCGGCATCCCCGTTACCTATGTGCCTGCCCGCAACACCATCATGTTGTCTCTGGCACTCGGCCAGGCAGAAGTGTTGGGTGCTAATGCTATCTTTATCGGCGTGAACGCGGTGGACTACTCCGGTTACCCCGATTGTCGGCCTGAATTCATTACCGCCTATCAAGCGATGGCGCGACGGGCCACCAAGGCTGGAGTTGACGGCGCTGAGATGACCATTCATACCCCGCTGATTAGCCTGACCAAGGCCGACATAATTCGGCAGGGCACCGCATTGGGCGTGGACTACAGCCAGACTGTGTCGTGCTATCAAGCGGATTCAGAGGGTAGGGCATGTAGAGTTTGCGACTCCTGCAGAATACGCCTGGAAGGCTTTGAATCCGCCGAAATTGCCGATCCCACGCGGTACGTTTAGCAGTAAAACGCTATTTGTTAGCAAGTCTGGAGAAAATAAGCCCGATGTGACTTGAGGCACAGGGCGAATTCCCCTAAAATGCCGCCTCCTTGCTAGCCTGAATTATTGTGCTAGTCGCTTAAAGAGATCACTCTCGCACATCCATGTGCGCCGTGATCTAAGTGCATCCATGCACAAAAAGATGGGCCGTTAGCTCAGTTGGTAGAGCAGAAGACTTTTAATCTTTTGGTCGAAGGTTCGAATCCTTCACGGCCCACCATTTTTGAGAATTTACCGGTCAGAATAAGTATTCTGCGGTCATTACCTAAAACAAATCATCGATATCGCACTGCAGCGCATCAGCCAACTTGCGAGCTGTGTCGATATTGGGCTTTCGTTTCCCTGTTTCGATTTGCGTAACAGCAGCCTGGCTGAGTTCAGCAGCTTCCCCGAGTTTTGCTTGCGACATACCGCGAAATTTGCGCCACTCACGAAGTCGACTATCTGTATCAATGAGCGCTTCGACAAATTCAAGCGGAAAGGTTTCCTGGCCGTTTTGGACTGCAGCTCGAATTTCTTCAATGCCTTCCATGTCGTCCAAGTCTTCAGCCGCTTGAACCAGGCGGTCAAAGTCTTCAATCGGAGGATGGCATAAGCCCTTTTTCCGGGCACGTAGGGGTCGGACCAGACGCACGTAGGACGCGCACGTAGGGGTCGGACCAGCGTAATCATTTGATTTTTCTAAGATTGACGTTGTAATTCGCCTGCCTGTGGAGCTTAGAGGGCTCATATTGATGCTGAAATCGCGGCTCTAAGCGCAGTAGCCTTTCATACTGGCAACTGGAATTTCTTAGAGGCGTCATTTCACCTCTGAAATGGGCACTCTAAAAGGAAAAAATGGCCGACTTTTGTCTATAATACGATGACTAAAAACGAGTCTTCTTGGTCCGACCCTCATTTTCACCACTGAAACTACCAGGGCATGCTTTTAATCTTTTGGTCGAAGGTTCGAGTCCTTCACGGCGACCATTCTTTCTCGATATCCAATACCAACAGCACATTTTTCATTCTTTGACCGGTGTTAAGGTTTCTGTCAGGGAGAAAAAGCTATGGCGTTTGTTAATTTACAGGTCAATCTGGCCGACTTACCGGCTGTTCGGGAGTTGAAAATGGAGCCTATGTCGCCTGACTATATTCGGGAAGTCAAAACGCAGCTACTGATTATCTGGCCGCCATTATTGATGGTGGCTTTTATTCCTTCTGTATTGTCCGGCCAGGTGTTCTTGTTGGCCATACCGGCACTGCTGTTGCTGCTCGCCTTGCTGATTTCCGCACTGGTGATTAAAGAAGCCCGCATCAAGGGCATTGCTTTGCGTGATCACGATATAGCGAGCCGGTCCGGGCTGTTTTGGCGTAAGACCATCCTGCTGGCCTTTGACCGGGTGCAGCACGTGGAGGTCAGTAGTGGTCCATTACAGCGCAAGTATGGCCTGGCGTCACTGAAGTTCTTTACTGCCGGGGGTAGCGGTGTTGATCTGAAAGTTGATGGTCTGCAACGTCAACGTGCCGAGCAGATTCGGGCCTATATCCTGGAAAAAAGTGTTGCTAAGTCCGCTGCGTGAACGCCTCTGATTCCAGCCCGAACTGGCGGCGCACTTCTCCGGTTGCCGTGGTGTTTTACCTTTCCCGTCTGCTCACCCAACTGGGTAAAGGTCTCGCGCCCGCGGCGGTCATTTTGTTGGCTGGCATGTCGTCCATGAGTGGTTCAAGTAAGGCGCTGGCAGTGGCCGGTGCCATAACAATGCTGGCAGTGGTTGTCGTTTCCTCCGTTTTGTCCTGGCTGCGGTTCAGATATCGTATAGACGGCGACCGAGTGCTGGTGCGCAGTGGTGTTTTACATCGGGAAGAACTGAGCATTGAATTCAGCCGTATTCAAAATGTCAGTATTCATGAACCCTTCTATATGCGGCCCTTTTCTCTGTCGCTGCTCAGCATTGACACCGCTGGAAGCCAGGGCAAGGAGGTCGTTCTCAGCGGAATAGACAAGACACTTGCCATCGAACTGCGCGATACCATGCTGGCACAGGTGGTGCCTGCAGTTGATGATGAATCTGCCGATCAGCCCCTGCCTTCCGCAGCGTCCTTATTGTTGACACGTGGCCGCAAAGATATTGTCGTGTATGGGCTGATGGCCAATTTCACTTTATGGGTGCTGGTTGCCATTGGTGCATTTTTTGGGGCCTGGGAGACGACCGAGAAAATGATCATCTGGGTTGGACAATACATTCGGCTGGAGGATGTGTTGGCCGTAATCAATCCCGATGCTGGTTTTTTGGGTCGCTTACTGGTGATCACCGCACTGTTTATTGCTGCGGTGCTGATGCTGCCCCTGATTTCAATTATCGGTGCTTTGTTCAGGCATGACGGATACCGGCTCAGTGTTGAAGGTGAGACCTATCGAAAAAGCAGCGGGCTGCTGACCAAACATGATGAATCCCTGAAACGGCACAAGATCCAGGCTGTGGTCTTGAAACAGAATTTTATCGCCCGCTGTTTGGCTCGCACCAATGTTCAGCTCAGGGTCGCACAATCCGGCACTGGTACCGGCGGCGGACCGATACCCAGCGGTACCAAAGCCAGTTTCTTGGTGCCAGCCCTGCACCCGCACGAAGTGCACACGCTAAGTGCTGAATTTCTGCCGGGGTGCGAGATGGAAAAAGTTCAATTATCCAGGATCAACCGGCGCCGCCTTGCATTCGTTGTTGTGGGCGTTTGCTTGTTGCCGATTTTGCCGCTGACCACCGTTTTGAGTGTACTGCTTGGCTGGAAATTCACCGTCCTGCTGCCCCTGGCACTGGCCATCGTCTGGGCATGTCTTAATCGTTATTGGAAGCAGACCGGTTATGGCGTAGTGGGTGAATACGGATTTATACGCCATGGTTTTATCGGCACCCAGACCACCATATTTCCTTTGTTCAAAGTACAGCGCGTCGATATCATTCAAACTCCGGGGCAACGCAAAAGAGGGCTTGCGCAGTTGAGTATTCACCTCGCTTCGCACACCCTCAATATGCCCTATATGCCGGTAGAAGATGCCGACGCCTTCAGAGATCTGGCGCTTTATTATGTTGAATCCGAGCAGCGGTGTTGGTATTAGGTTTTGGGGGTCCATGAGGGGCTTTTCAGAAAATCGGCCCCTTTATTGGAACTACATTGCCTTGAGCAGGCTGAAATTACCGGAGTTTGTATATTGTTGTAATATACAAATATGATTGATTTGGCAAAGATCGCAGGCTTTGACTGGGACGAAGGAAATGCCCGAAAGAACGAAAAGCATGGTGAATCTATGGCTGAGTCGGAGCAAGTTTTCTTCAATTCACCTTTGCTTTTTCTGGAGGACACCAGGCACAGCCGGCAAGAACCAAGGTTCCACGCATTAGGTAAAACAGACACTTTGCGGGTGCTGCACATTACGTTCACATTGCGACGTAACGGTGAACTGCTCAGAGTGATATCGGCCAGGGATATGCATCGAAAAGATCGATTAATTTATGAAAAAGTCACTTAAAGCCATTCCGAAGTTCAAGGACGAGCAGGAGGAACGACGCTTTTGGGAAAAGCATGATTCTTCAGAGTTTGTCGATTGGAATAAGGCAAAGCTGGCCATATTGCCAAACCTGAAACCAACGACAAAAACAATTTCATTGCGCCTTCCACAACACCTGCTGGATTCAATAAAGTCGGCAGCACACTCGCGTGACGTGCCGTATCAATCACTGATCAAGGTATGGTTGCAAGAGAAATTGCACGACCAATAAATTGCGGCCAGGGACGGCACTCAGGGGGCACTCTTTTCGCCTGTGGTGGATCAATCGAACCACCAACACGCCCGGAATAATTCTAAATGGCCCAGCATTTTTTCAAGGTCCTTTCTTGGAACATAGGTAACGCTTTGTCTGGGCCCAAGCACAGGCCGCTAACGCGGAAATCCCGCCGCTATCGCTCGGCACAAAGACCGGGCAAAATGCATCCCTTCGACATGCAGGTTTTGTCGCAACAGTCTCTTGCTAAAGCAGCCCAATGGATCCTGTCATTTCCCTCAATGGCCTGACCAAGACCTACGCTTCGGGCCTGGTTGCGCTGCACCCGATCGATCTCAGCATTGAGCGTGGTGAAATCTTCGCGCTGCTCGGTCCGAACGGCGCTGGTAAGACCACGCTGATCAGCATGGTCTGCGGCATTGTCACGCCCACCGCCGGGCAAGCCTTGATCGACGGTCATGACGTGGTGCGTGACTACCGCGCCGCGCGAGCCCGAGTTGGGCTGGTGCCGCAGGAACTGGCCAACGAGACTTTCGAAA
>JAWXBM010000125.1:0-24579 GCA_034440115.1 Lysobacterales bacterium
CACGTAGCCTGCTCCAGTGGTTTTCATCTGATGCTGCAAGTTCGTGTTCGCCGTTGAGTACAAATCGTTCAGCTTGCCAGCGTGCTGAAGTTGAAGGCAACAGGCCCAACAGGGCATTGGCGGTGAGTGACTTACCGCAACCGGACTCGCCCACCAGCCCGACGATTTCACCGGCATGCAAATCCAAATCGATACCTTTGATCAACTCACAGGCTTGGCCATTGATGGAAAGTGACAGGCGCAGTTGCCTCACCGAAAGTACCGTCGGCTGCAGGTCCCTGATGTTTTGTGCGGCTTGCATGATCATGCCGGCAACTGGCGCGGGTCCATTGCCGACTGCAAAGCGTCGGCCAGCAGGTTGAAGCCCAGCAGCAAGGCAAACAAAGGCAGCGATGCGGCCCAGAAATTATTGAATTGGCCTGCCAGCACTTCCTGCGTGCTTTCCGCCAGCATCAAGCCCCAACTCACCCCGTCCTGCACACCCAGGCCCAGAAAGCTCAGTACCACCTCGGCCTTGATGGCAGCAGCAAACACGATGGCAGACTGCGCCAGCAATATGTGACTGGTATTGGGCAATACATGCCGCAGCAGCACCCGCCATGCAGGTAAGCCCAGCAGTACAGCGGATTGGACAAATTCCTGCTCGCGTAAACGCATCACTTCGGCCCGTACCAACCGGGCCGTGGTGGTCCAGAAGCAGGCGATCATGGCCAGTTGCATGGCCAGTTGTTTGAACGGGGCATAGCCCTGCAGTGCAAACGCCAGGGCTGCAACAAACAGATAAAAAGGAATGGAATCCATTATGCCCATGAGCAACACAATGGTTTGCTCCAGCCAGCTATTTTTGTGCCAGCCTGCTGTAGCGCCGGCAATGGCGCCAATCACGCCTGAGCTCAATGCAACCAATACACCGATTTCAAAGGCGACCGTCACACTGTATACCGAGCGTTGGAAAATATCCTGCCCCAGTACATTGGTGCCCCACCAATATGTTTGGCTGGCTGCTTCCCAGCGACCACCCTTGGCCTGCGCCCAATCCTGTCCGGCCAGTCCCAACCATACGGCCAGACAGACCAGAGCAAACAGGGCTATTACAATCAGGCCAGCCAGGCCAGAGCGGTCTGCCAGCAACTGCTGCCAGATGCTGGTGACTTCATCAGGCTGGTACAAGCTCTGCGCCGGTTCCCGAGTGGCTGCCGCGAAAGTCATCGTATGCGCGGATCCGCCAGACGATAAGCGACATCGGCCAGCAGCGACACCAGCACAAACAGTACAGCCGTCAGACCGACAACGGCCAGCAGCAAAGGTTGATCACCATTGGTGATGGCATCAAAAGTGACTTTGCCTATCCCCGGAATGCCAAAGTAGGTTTCCAGCAACAGGCTGCCGGATACCAATACCAGCGGTAAGGAAAACATAATACGGGTCAATACGGCCAGCAAGCTGTTCTTCAGCACGTGAACCGTCATCAAGGTGAAGGGCGACGCGCCATAGGCCCGGGCAACGCGAATATGTTCACGACCCGCTTCCTGCACAAATACGGCGCGGTAAAAGCGTGCGCTATAACCCGCATTGGTCAATATCAATGCCAGTGTGGGCACGGCAACATAGTAAAGGTAGCTGGACAAGCCACTGACATTCCAGCCGCGCGCTGGAAACAGATTGAGGCCATAAGGAGTGCACAACACGATTTGCAGGGCAATCACGATGATCAGGAAGCTGATACTCATGGTGCTGACTGACAGCGTGGTGATCAGGCGGTCCAGCCAGCGCCCTGATTGCCATGCTGCAGCCATGCCCAATAGCAGGCCGATCAGATTGCCCAAAATGAACCCTGGAATGACCAGGGCGAGACTGACTGGCAGGCTGCGGGCCAGTATGGTGCGTACCTGTTCACCGGTGGAATGTGATACGCCCAGGTCCAACGTAAACAGACTGGCAAGAAATTGCCCGTAGCGCTGGAAAAAAGGCTGGTCATAACCCAGTTGGTGGCGCACTTCGGCAATCTGCTGAGGCGTGGCATTCTTGCCGATCAGCGTATAGGTCTGGTCAGGCCCAAAATAGACCATCAATAAAAAACTGATGAAGGTAACCCCGAGTATCAGCAGCGTAGCCTGCAGCAGGTTACGTAACGCTTTGCGATGAGTTGCCGAGTCTGGCGCCAGTCCAAGCATTGGGCTCAGGGCTCCAGAACAGCAGGAACTTCACCATCGGTGGCATCAGTGGCAAACCGCAAGAAGTACCCGCCGACAAAAGAACGATCAGGCAACATGCGAAAACGCTTGTCCCACATCAGGATAAGGGTGCGAGATAGCCCCGTGATAGAGACGCAATCGTCGATCACCATCTGGCTCATTTGGCGATAAATGGCGGTGCGCATGGGGGATTCCGGCATGACGGCCGCTTCGCGATAGAGCCGGTCATACTCGGGGTTGCGGTAATTGGCGTTGTTGGCACCTGGGGATGCATTGGGCCCGAAATACAGTTGCATGGTGTTCTCACTGTCGGGATAATCCATGGTCCAGGAACTGGTGATCAGCATCACTTCGCGATTGAGGTAAGCACGCGCATAGTCGCCATAACTGGCAAAGGTCAGGGGCCGGATTTTTTCTTCCGGGTAGCCGATATCGGCCATGAAACTGCGAAACTGTTCAAACATCTGCCGTTCGGTAACTGAGCTGGGAAGACCATATTCAAGCACCGGCAGGTTGTCGGCATTCCAGCCATTGCGCTTGAGCAGGCTTTGAGCTTCATCCAGATTGCGAGTGATGGATTGCAGGCTTTGCTTGCGATCGAACTCAGGTGTAATCGGCACAATGACACCTGGAAATACGTGCCCCAGTCCGGAGTAGAAAATTTCGTTGCGGCGCGGCCAGTCAAAGGCTTTGACCATTGCGCAGCGCAAAGCGCGATTACGCGAATCCTGCTCCGCATCGGGGTGGTGGCCGATGCGCTGGTCATCCATATTGAAATCGGTGTGAACAAAGCCTGATTCCAGATTGGCCAGTAAGTGATAGCGCTGTTCCAGTTCCGGCTTGAGGCGCGGCGGGTTGCGCTCGGCCAACACTCGGTCAAACTGTGTGACCGGTACTTTGACAAAATCCAGTAGCCCCGAATTGAAAGTATTCCACCGTGCTGCGTCTTCGGCGATGAATTCAACTTCTACCCGATCAACAAAGGGCGGCGCCTGGCCTTCCAGCGACTCCACACCAAAGACTTGCTGGCTGGCTGGGTCATAGCCTTCAGACACCAGATTGAAGGCCTCAGCCCTGAATTTCTCATTGCGTTGCAGTATCGCTCGGGTGCTGTCGAAAGACTTCAGCATGAACGGACCGGAACCCACCGGGCGCACACCGAATTCGCTGCCATAATGACTGACCGCCTCACTCGGAACAATGGCCGCATAGCCCTGCGCCAGAGTATGTGTGAGTTGCGGAAAGGGGGTGATTAATTGAATCTGCAGGGTGCGATCATCCAGTGCTCTCAGCCCAGGGATGTCCGCTGCATAGTGGGCACCACTTTCTTTCCATTCATCCAGCCCAACGATCTTGCCCTGCCACATCCAGTTACCTTGCGAACGCATGGCCGGATCAAAGTGACGCTTCATGGAATAAACGAAATCCTCAGCGCGAATCGGCCGCCCCTTGCCGTCCGGGAATGATGGGTCATCGATAAAGTGCACGCTGGGTTTGATGCGGATGGTGTAGATCAGGCCGTCGGCGGAAACTTCCGGCAGGCTCTCGGCCAGGTTGGGTGTGAGCTGATACGGACGGGCCAAATAACTGTAACGATATAAAGTGTCGTAAAGGTTAACGACCAGGAAGTTCGCATAGATATTGGACGCATGAATCGGGTCCAGGCTGGTCGGGGCGCCATCCATGGAGTGACGGTAAACATTGACTCTGGCATTGCTTCTGGCAACGCCGCTGTCATTGGCGCCGGCCTGGGTTGCCGGGTCTTCCGATTGCGGGCGACAGGAAAGCAACAGCGCGGCCGATAAAGCCAAGCTGATCAGCACTGCTGTGCGTGCTACATCTTTAGAATTCGTTACCCTCACGGGGCCTCAGCTTAGCCCCTGCCAGCGTCGGCAACAAGGTCGTACCGTTACTCTTCGAGGAAAGAATCGTAGTCCGGTTCTGGTGGCTCGCCGTCGTAGATATTGAATTCACGGTTTTGCAGGTAAACATCGCGCATGAAGATATAAGAGTCGTTGGCATTTTCGATGTCTGCCTGGAAGGGCAGCAATTCAGCGCGTATGCTGATCAGGTCGACAACGGTAGGCCAGTACAGATCGTACTCCCGGATGGCGTAGGTAAGCGGGTGTGCGTAACCATAGAAGGCCCGGCCGCCCAGATCACGCAAAGTGTAGGGGCCAAGGAAAGGCATCACCAGGTAGCGGCTGTCTTTCCAACCCCAAACGGCCAGTGTCTGACCAAAATCTTCTTCGTGCTTGAGCAAGCCTTCCCGGGACGCCACATCAAAAAACCCCAGTAGACCTACCGTGGAATTGATCAGGAAACGGCCGGTGGCGTTAAACGATTCCTCGAATTGGCCTTGCAGCAGGAGATTGATGAAGGTTACAGGATAACCCAGGTTGTTGAAAAAATTACGCACTCCGCGCTGTGGTCCATCGGGCATGGCCTTGTCATAAGCCGTTGCAACCGGCCTGAATATCGCGCGATCAAAACCCTCATTGAAGCCATACATCTTGCGGTTGTAAGGCTCCCAGGGATCAATGTCCGGATCATTTAGTGTGGCATTCTTGGTGGCGCAGCCGGACGCGAAAAGAACAACTGCCAGTAGCAGCAAAATTCTTGTTGCCGGATCGCAAGCCTTCTTGTTCATGGTTTTGTTGTATTTTACGTTCATTAGTATTCAGCAACACTTAGAGACTTGAATCATTCAAATTGCGCGACTGCAGCTGCAACAGGTCCTCAGCCTCGCACAGCTTTGCCAGGCTGATCAGGTCGTCAGGAGCATGCAGAATCTGCAACAAAGCTCCGCGGTTCTTGGCACTCGCTTGCCATTCCAGCAGCAAGGCCAGGCCGGAACTATCCACTCTTTCAACCGCAGACAGATCAAGCTGCTTGATGCTTTTGCTTGCGCCGAATAATGTCTCTGCTTCTGTTGCAAGGTCCTTCACCGTTTTAAACGTGAGGTCGCCTGAAAGTTCTGCATTATCAGCAGAGGAAATCCGAATGGCGGCTGCTGCACTCATCAGTTGTTAATCTTCAATAACCACATTACCGGCGATTATGTCTGCCGTTACCTTGTCGATGCCATCCGCTTCCACGCGTGGCCCGATCTGATTACGGAACGTGATGACGTAGGAAATACCCTCTACCGTAACGTCAAAAGCCTTCCAGCCCTCAGCGCCTTTGCGAAAGGCATAATCTACCGGAGCCTGTCCACCGTTATCCAGTTTGATGCGGGTGCGCACGCGCGTGACTTTGTCCGTGTTATCGCCTTTCAGCGGCAGTATTTCGAGTTGATCGCTGGAGTGAAAAGCCAACAGGCCATCAGCATAACGATTGATCAAAACTGTACTCATGGCTTCGGAGAAGGCCTTGATCTGTTCGGCTGTTGCTCCGCGTGAGGATTTGCCCAGGATCAACCGGGCTGAAAACTCGAGGTCCAGCAATGGCAACAGGTCCTTACGCACCACGGCTCGCAATTGCTCCGGGTTGGCGGAATAGAGCTCGCGATTCTGGTTGAGGCTATCGAGGATGGTAGCGGCAGTTTGCTTGACCAGGCTAACCGGGTCATCGCTGGCATTGGCGAAAAGAGCTGCAGGCATAGCCAGGCTCAAAATCGCCAACCCTATAACAACTAATCTGTTTGGGGTTATTGAACGTTTGCTGTACATCATTCTGTATCCGTTTCAGTTGATTCGCTTTTACCGGTGTTGAACAGGTATTTACTGATAATCTGTTCCAATACCACCGCCGACTGGGTGATGAACAATTCATCACCTTCTGCCAGGTAATCCATGGCACCGCCAGGCTCCAAACCAACGTACCGATCACCCAGCACTCCTGAAGTCAGAATGGATGCGCCGGTGTCGGACGGGATTTCATTGAAGCGCTGAGCAATGCTCATGTTTACGATGGCTTCAAATGAGACCGTGTCGAGTTCAATAGATTCCACCAGCCCAACCGTCACGCCGCCAATCTTTACCGGCGCGCTGTTGCGCAAATCGCCGACATTGCTGAAGCGGGCGGAGATGGCATAAGTCTCCTTACCTATGTCCTGGCCATAATCCGTGGCACTTGTGGCCAGCCATACCAGGGCTGCAATGCCCAGCATCAGGAAAATACCGGAAGCGAGTTCGACTTTGTAGTTAGCGCGCATAGGGCTGCCTCAAACAAAAAAGGATGTCATGATGAAATCAAAAATCAGGATCAATACGGAGCTGAGCACTACGGTGTTGGTGGTGGCAGTACCTACGCCAGCGCCGGTGGGCTTGGCGGTATAGCCAAAGAACACTGCTACCAGGCTGACGATGCCGCCGAAGACCAGGCTTTTCCAGACGCCGCCCATAAAGTCTTTGCCGAAATAGACACCGGTTTGCAGCTTGCTCCAGAAAATGCTGCCATCCAGGCCCATTACCCCTACCGCGAAAACTACGCTGCCCAGAATGGCCAGGGCATTGAACATGGCGGTCAGCAAGGGGACGGAAATCAACCCTGCCAGAAAACGCGGTAACGCGATGCGTTGAACCGGGTCTATGGCCATCAGTTCCATGGCGTCGATCTGGCTGGTGGCGCGCATCAAGCCGATTTCAGCGGTGATGGCTGTCCCGGCCCGACCCGCGAATAGCAATGCGGTGAGCACCGGGCCCAGCTCACGAAACAGCGATTTACCCACCAGCAGGCTGACCTGATCCGAAGCGCCAAACTGCTCCAGTGCATTGATGGCTTGCAGGGATAGCACCATGCCCACGAAAAATCCGCAGATCATGATGATGACCAGCGATCGTGCACCGATCAGATAAGTTTGTTGCAGGGTGGACTGCACCAAATCCAGCCGCAGGCGAATTCCTGCCAGCATGCGGAACAGGAACAGCGAACATTGGCCGGCCGACTGGATCGGGCCCGCCATGTCTTTCAACCGAGTTATGATTTGTGAGTTGCCGTTAGCCATATCAGCCCACCAGACTCCAGGCCGGGCCAGCGCCTTTGTAGTGGAAAGGTATGGGGCCTTCCACTTTGCCGTTGATGAACTGGTCCACCCCGGCGTCCAGGCTGGCTGCCAACTCTGCTGGCGTGCCTTGGCCGGCGATTTTTGCCCCGGCGATGATGTAGCAATAATCTACCAGTTTGCTCATCTGCACCACGTTGTGGGTGACGATCAGGCTGGTCATGCCCAGTGCATCATTGGTTTCGCGCATCAAGTGGCGCACAGTGGAAACGGCGATCGGGTCCAGACCGGTCATGGGTTCATCGTATAGCATGATGGCAGGATCCAGTACCACAGCCCGGGCCAGGGCAACGCGCCGGGCCATGCCGCCGGAAAGTTCGTGCGGCATCAATTCTTCAGTACCGCCCAAGCCCACTGAATTGAGCTTGATCATGATCAGCCGTCGCATCAGCGCTTCGGGCAGGTTGGTGTGTTCGCGTAAAGGTGTGGCAATATTTTCGAATACCGTGAGATCGGTAAACAGGGCGCCATTCTGCAACAACACGCCAATGTTCCGGCGAAATTGATACAGCTCTTTCTGCGACATGCTGCTGATCTCAAGGCCGTTAACCTGGATACTGCCTGCATCGGGGCGAAGCTGGCCAGAAATCAATCGCAGTGCGGTGGTCTTGCCTGCACCGCTGGGCCCCATGAACGCGGTAATAGAGCCTTTGGGGATATCAAAACTGATGTCATCCAATATGGTGCGCCGACCATAGCGAAACACCAGGTTCTTGACCGAAATAATCGGTTCCTGTTGCTGACCCCGCGGATTGTTGTCGTTGTTTTCGATCACAAAAGACAGTCCTTTGCCAGCGCCTGAAAAAGTGCCGCTGCGGCTTTCCCACGATTAACCCACATTTTGATGAGGCATTGTATTAGATGTTCAGGATTTTCACGCGGAAATCACACGGTGCAGATTTTTACAGGCCGAAAAAAGAGAGGAAGCTTGCGCTTCCTCTCTGGTGTAGAAGTGGTGGAACTCCGCTAACAGTGGACAGCATATCCGCCTAGGCCTTTCCATCTTCATCCGGGTTCGCTTTGCTCTGTCGCTCGACTCCGGTCACAGACCTTCTACGTCCGTTCTTTTTTTATCGACGCCTCATTCCGGTGGGGTTTAGCCCGTTGGTTGCTGCGTCTATCTCCAGGGATCGCGTGTCCCTATCGAGTCACCCCTAATGGTACGACCGTTACTGACAGAGCCCGGTCGGGGCGACATGTCCAGTACCACCTGGACTTTATTCCGTTATTCTGTTGCCCTGTTTGCCTTCCGGCGGGTCGGCCTTCTGGCGGTTCGGACTTCTTCGAACGGGATGGACAGACTACGGCTACGGAGTAAAAGTGTCAACCCGAAAAAAGTGCCAGTTAGAGTTGTTTTCTGACTCATTGAATCAGGAAGACTTTCCAAGTCACTGAAAAAAATCTGAACATCATTTTGTCGCAAAAAATATTTCTGCGATGAAACGAATGGATTGCGCAAAATTAGATCAATCTGAAACGCTGCAACAGTAAAAATGTTATTCGCTGGTCAATCCCTTGTTCACTGAACCGGTTTACAATAAGTATTACGTGGCATACCGATTGTCGGCGGTACAAATGACAGCCCGCAATGAGGCGCGCAAGCGCGAAGGAATCAACTGAGTTGAGTTAATGAATGACCCGGAAAAATCCGTTGCAGCAAATTCGGCACTGGCGAAGTGGCTCAGTCCACGCTATCTGCGATTCTGGTTGGTAGTGCTTTTGCTGGCATACACGCTGGGCGGTTTTTTTGGAGCACCCTGGTTGCTTAAACGCCTTGCTATCAGGCAAGTAGCTGAGCTGGATCGTACGCTCAGCTTCGGCGACATCAAGGTCAATCCTTTTTTGCTCACGCTGCAAATGCTGGATACAGAGATGCACGATACAGATGGTGCTCTGCCGTTTTCCTACGATGACTACTTCTTCGATTTACAGGCCAGCAGCCTGTTTCGCTGGGCCTGGACCTTCAAGGAAATCCGCCTGGCTGGTTTGAAAATCAACTATGAGCATTTTGCCCCGGGTGACGATCGCTTTGGCCGACTGATCGACTCTTTCCCGGTTGCGAAGGAAGCCGAATCTGAAGTTTCCTCGGCAGGATTACCGCGTGTGGTAATTCAACGGTTGCAGTCAGTGAACTGGATGTGAGAGATAACCGACAGCAGGAAAAACTCGCCGGCTGGAAACAACTGGACGTCGAACGGGTAGAAATTGACCTGACAGCCAATACCTTCAAGACATCGGCGCTGGAAGGGCAGGTCAATGAATATGGCCTGGCCTGCATAGGCGGCAGTTTGAATGCCTGGGACCCGACCGGCTTCACCGATATTCAAATGACTTTCGGCAATTTGGGAACGGAGCGCATGACGCCCTATACCATCGAATTTGCCGGCTGGGAAATCGATGCGGGCCGCATGGATCTGGAGCTGGATTACAAGATCAACAAAGGCCAGCTCAACGGCACCAATGCGGTTGTCATTCGTGAATTGACGGTAGGGGACAAAGTGGCAAACCCATCCGGAGCCAGCTTGCCACTGAAGTTTGCAGTGGCGTTGTTGAAAGACAGCAATGGCGTGATTGACGTTGACTTGCCGGTGGAGGGTGACGTGAATGATCCCTCGTTCAAGCTTGGCGGCATCGTCTGGAAAGCCAACGGCAATTTGTTGTTGAAGGTGGCCACGGCTCCTTTCCGTTTGTTGAGCTCGCTGGTCGGTGTGGATTCGGAGGACTTCGGTACGCTGCATTTCAGCGCCGGTCAGGCAGAAATTTCTCCGCCCGACCGGGAGCAGTTGGTGAAGCTGGTCGACGCCATGCAGCAACGGCCTGAACTGCGTCTGGAAGTGGCTGGCGCTTATGTTGTCGAGGCAGACAAACAGGCGCTGCAGACGCAACAAGTCGATCAGCGCATCGAGGCGAGTGTTGCTGCAATGAAATCCGCTGGTGAGGCTCTGAGTACCGAGCAACGCCGCCGAGTGATGGAACAAATGCTGGCCAATTCAGAGCCAGGCTTGGATCTGCTCGCTTTGCAACAGGAGTTCAGCAGTATTCCAGCAGGTGAAGAACCTGAAAAAGCCGCTGCGGTGCTGCTGGATGAAACAGCCTACCTGCAAGCCTTGCGGCAGTGCTTGATTGATGCTGAGCCCATCGGTGAAACTGAATTGCTGGCCCTGGCTGAAGCGCGTGCCGACGCCGTGATGGCAGCCATTGCTGGCGATGGGACCGAAAGCCCGCTGGCAGTGGCTCGTTTGCCGGCCGTTGTGGTTGATGCTACGGATGGTGCTGAAGTGCCACTGGAATTGAAGGTGGAAGCAGCACTTGAGTAAAGGTTATTGGTTTGTTTTGCAGATTGAATTTTTGCTGGTAAGTTCTAAACAAATCCTGCTGGAGATTTAATTATGTCGAAATGGCTGAAAGAGCCTTTATTGCACTTCCTTTTGCTGGGGGCATTGATTTTCCTTGCCTACGACATGGTGTCTGATGAGCGCAGTGCAGATGAAATCTTCATTAGCGTCGGTCAGCAGGACAGCCTGATCAATACCTTCTCGCGAACCTGGCAACGATCACCGAATCCGGCAGAGGCAGCGTTCTTGACCATTGAACGCATAGCCGGGTTGTAGTGGCTGATGGCGATACGGGAAATCATACGCATGGGGCATCCCACACTGCGGCAGGTTGCGCGGCCGATCTTGCCCGCTGAGTTGGCCGAGCCATGGTTGCATGAATTGATTGAAGATATGCAGGAAACCCTGCCCGCAGCAGGTGGTATCGGTTTGGCTGCACCGCAGGTGAATGTGCCGGTGCGGGTGGCGATTATCGAAATCGATGGCGGCCCGTCGCGCTATGGTGATATTGAGGCCATACCATTAACCGTGTTTATCAATCCTGAGATAGAAGTATTGGATCCTGCCACTGCCGGCTATTGGGAAGGCTGTTTGTCGGTGCCGGGTTTGCGCGGCTTTGTGGAGCGTCCGCAGCATGTGCGGGTTAGCGCGCTGGATTTGCAAGGCCAGGAATTTACTCTGGAACTGCAAGGCTTCCTTGCCACGGTGTTCCAGCATGAGTTTGATCACCTCGATGGCAAGCTCTACGTGGACCGTTTGAAAGACATACGGCTGCTGGTTTTTGAAGATCAGCTAAGCGCCTTATAATCGTGAGATCATGCTGCCATGAGCCTGAAAAATCAGCAGCCTGGCAGTCAGAAACCTGCCCAGCAAGAAGAACTAATCGAAACCGAAGCAGGCCTGCGGCGTGAAATAAGCCAGCTCGGCTTTGCCACCATTTCACTGAATGGCGTTATTGGCGCTGGGATTTTTGCATTGCCAGCGGTAGCCGCTGCAGCTACCGGGCTGTTCAGCCCTTGGTTGATTCTGATTTGCGGCCTGTTAATCATGCCGATTGTGCTGTCTTTTGCCCGTGCTGCCAGCTTTTTTACCGTCACCGGCGGAGCCCTTGCTTATGTTAGCCATGCTTTCGGGCCATTTGCTGGTTTCCAGATTGGCTGGTTGTTTACTTTGTCCCGCGTTGCCGCCACCGCTGCCAACACCAACCTGATGGTGACTTACGCCGCCTGGTTTTACGAACCGCTGGGCGATGGGCTGGCACGTCAGCTCACGGTCAGCCTTATTCTGCTAATGATCATTATAATTAATATCGTAGGTGTCAAGCATGCTTTGCGGGCCATCTATGTGTTCACTCTGTTGAAGCTCCTGCCGTTGGGTTTGTTGGTTCTGCTGGGCTTGACCAAGCTGAATCCGGAAATATTCGCCGCGCAGGGATTGCCTACATTCGATGGCCTGGGTGAAACCATATTGGTGCTGATGTATGCCTTTGTGGGCTTTGAAAGCACCGGTGTGGCGGCCGGAGAAGCGCGTAACCCACGGCGGGATATTCCCCGAGCACTGGTTCAGTCCGTGGCGATCGTGGCCATCATCTATGTACTGGTGCAGTGGGTGGCGATTTCGGTTTCACCGAATATAGGCCAAAGTAAAACACCGCTGATTGAAGTGTCGCAACTCCTGATGGGCCCCTGGGGCGCTGCTCTGATTGGTTTGGGTGCGGTGTTCTCCATCATCGGCAATGTTTCGTCCATGATGGTTTCCGGCCCGCGTATGGTTTATGCCATGGGTAAGGCGCGAGTATTGCCGCAATGGTTTAGTGCCATACACTCGGGCTTTGCAACGCCGGCCAACTCCATCGCTTTTATCGGACTACTGAGTATTGTTCTGGCGCTCAGCGGTGGCTTTGTCTGGTTGGCCGCCATGAGCACGGTGGTCAGGCTGATCGTCTACGCGGCCTGCATATTGTCATTGCCCAAATTGCATACCGCTTTGAAACCAGGCCAGCAACCGTTTGATTTACCTGGCGGCTACACCATTCCTTTGCTGGGCTTGATCATCAGCCTGTGGCTGATCACGCAGGCAGCAGGCGATTCCTGGTTGTTTACCGGGGTTTTCATGGTATTTGGTACGGTCTTATATTTCCTGGCCGCACGCAATTGCTCAAAGATTGGCGCCGCAGATTCAGGGTGATTCAAAGCTGCTTTCGAAGAGAGGGATCTCTCCAGGGTCAGGTGGCTCCTCGTAAGCCGCTATGCAACTGGGACTATTGGCAGCCAAGCGGCCTTGAATCAGGTTTTGTACTGTGGGATGGAATTCTGACTTGTTAGTACCACAACCCGCGCCACTGGATACATGGCAATAACTCATTATTGTGCCCTTGCCGCCTGCCGGGCAGGAAACAGGGCCGGAATAGCAACCAGACTCGCCGCTGTAGCACTGGTCCAGCCTTGGGTTGTAACAGTGGGTATGCGGTGAACCCAAGTTGTGTCCGAGTTCATGTCCAATGTAAAGCGCCGTGTTTGATGCAGTCCGGCCGATGCCTATGGCATTGAAGCTGTAGCTTCCCACCGTACGTCCGCCCTGGGTTTGGCCTTTCTTGCAGTAAACATCCAGCCAGGCAATTCCGGAATAATAATAAGGTAGGACCCCCCGTCCACTGAACAAGGTGGCAAAATCACGATCAATGAAAGCCATGTTATTACGCCAGTAGGTGGCAAACTCGTTCATCTGATCCGAGGGACCGCTGGCGATGGAATAAGGGTCGGGCTCGGTGCGCAGGATCACATCACCAATCAATAAACGGGTTTCGATATCGCGTTCATAAAACACGTTCATGGCCAGGAAAGCGTCTGTAATCCAGGTCAGTGCGGTATCTGGATCATTGCTCATACCAGCCATCCACTCGTTGTCTGTGTCAACGGCAACCACCGCCTGGAAGCTGATCGATGAGCCGCTTGCTGCCGCACTGACACTCTCCGGGATAGGCGTGTTCAGGTTTTGCAGTGATTCTGGCGGCTGGTCACCCAATTGCATTCCGCAGCTGCTAACAGCCTCGGCTGGTTCTTCGATTGTCTGTATTTTGATGGCACCATTGAGCTGTCCCTGCAAGCTCATTTTGGAATTGCCTTTAGCCGCAAAGCCACTGACTTCACCCGTCTGGACATCGACTGCCAGCGCCACACCGGTGCTGCGGTTGGTGGCGATGAAAAACTGTCTTGCATCACGTTGCCATGCAACCACTCCGGTTGCGCCCATCAGCATCACGCGGGCCCCCGGGGCGAACAGCTCAACCCGCTGGAACTGCAGTGGCTCAGAGTCAGCACCGAGATAGTCATTCAGACTGGGCAAGACCAGTTTTTCGCCAGCCCGTGCCTTGGTCAATGCCTGGCTCTCACCAGTGCTGATGGTGGTCGCACCCGCTTGAATTCCGGGCTGCTCATAGTGAAAACCTGCCAGCGATGCTAGCGGCGGTGTTTTTCGGCCGAGTATGTCCTGCTCCTGCGCGAGCAGGGGACTGGCCAGACATTGAAACAGCAACAGAAAAGCGGTGGCTGATGAAATACTTTTCATCTTTTGTTCCTTCGAAATCCATTTCTTCAAGGCAGCGGGTTTCGCCATTGAGATGCCTAAATTAGACCTTTGTGAACTCTTTAAGTCAATGTTTTCCTGATATATAGTAAATTTACAACGCTGTACTGCTGATTTTTACAGGCGTCCATGCCCAACCCGTATGTTCGCAGTGTTTTGCTGGCCGGCTGCTTAACGCTTCACGTAGTGATAACGATCACCCAGCCGCTTCAGGCACGCCGTAAAACAGCGACTGATCTGGGTGGTGTTGCGGATTCGTTCGATTTTCGGCCAGGTAGCGCGCCGTCCCGCTTCGATCAAAAATTTGGCTTCTTTTTCTGAGTGATTGGCTATGATTTTGCTGACGTCGATGTCCTGTCGATCCGGCATGATATTGATATCACCACTGTAGTTTTGCGTCACCAGGGCGTGAGCCTTCTTTAAAGCGGAAGCCATTCCGGGCACTTCAAAATGTCGGTTGACCAATTCCAGCAGGTGCTCGATCTGCACTATAGGGCCGCGTACAACGGCTTCCTGCAGAAAGGGCAATATACCGGTTTTGTCGTCGCCATTGGCCATGAACGGCAAAACCAGCGGGTTGGTCTGGCTGACGATATAGTGATTCACGTTGTGCAGGCGGTTGACCTTTTCCTTGGGTATGTCTTCGTGCACTGAGCCATCCACCCAACGGCTTTGCGGCATATAGGGCACCGATTTACCGGTGAAATTCTTTGCCCGCAACTGCACCGGTGGAAACAGGCCCGGCACCGCGCTCGATGCCAGCGCTGCCTGGCGTATCAGCACATTGGGTGAGGTCAGGTAATTCAACAGGCGCGAAAATTGGTGTGGATCAGCAGGTGATACGGAAATATTCAGAATGCGCCCGGTTTTCTCGTAGGCTTCGAGGAAAGTCAAATCAGGAATGTTGCGCTCTATGGCTTTGCGTAACTGCTTCGGGTCGAGTATGCCTTCGCCTTTGAACAATTTGAGGATACCGATGGTGCTCACCCACTGGTACTTGAGCACATCAGGCAGCAGGGCCTTCTCCAGTTCGTCATCGGTGTGCGTTGCAACAAAGCCGGCCACAATAGAGCCGGCACTGGAACCGGTGATAACGTCCGGCATCAGCTTCTGCTCCAGTAATTCTTCGATCACGCCGATGTGGAACAGGCCATAAGAAGCGCCGCCGCTGAGCAAGAGGGCTGATCGGCCAAAACTGCGTGCTGCGCGATTGAAAAAGCGTCGCTTACGTGAGGGTGGCAGCGATTTCACGTTGGCATCGCAAAGCAGGTCCAGCGATGCGGTAACCTCATTCAGGTAATGGTTAATCAGTTCCTTGGTGCCGGCCCGGGCTTTCTGATAAAGCACCGGATTGGCCATATTGCCCAGGTTGCCGTGCAGCTCTTCGCGCAGGCGGAACACCATCTGGTCATAATCTTTGCGCCGCCGCAGGCGCTGCAACACGTCAACACGTGAGTTGATCAAACGGTAATCGTAATCAGCCGATTCTTCGAGCTGGCGCCAGGCTTCGCTGCCATCCAGCCGGTCCTGTGCAGTGCTGGCTTCCAGCCACTGCTGGTAATTCCCGGCCTCGGCCAGCTCTTGCTGAAGATTTCTTGCTTCCTTGCGCATACTACTCAATCATCGCAGCTTGATGGCCAGCGCAAAGCCGACCAGCAGTGCGCCGGCCAGCCACCAGGCTGCGTTGCGGGGTAAATATGACGAGCGGATATAGTCATCACTGATGCCATTGATGGCCCACAGGTTACCGCTTCCCTGGCCGACAACCAACTGCCCGCGCATGCCTTTCTCCATATGTTGTGGCAAATCGCAGTGCAGCAAATAGGTTTGGTCATCTCCCGGAACAATAAACGTACCGGTTTTCTGCGCGCCGCCCACGGCCTCAATATGAAACATGCCAGCCGGATAAAGGTATTTTGGCAGACCGTGCACCATCCATTGGTGCCTGACTTCATCTTCGTTGATAAAGGTCAATTCGATCCGGCTGCAGGGCTCAACGCGGATCTCTGGCTCGCTCATGCCAAAGATCATGCCCGGCTCGTCGCCGGCATAGGCCCGGCCGGCATGAACGGTGATCAGGTGGTCGCGACTGATGGCTTCGCAATCGCGCGGTAACTGGTCGCGATTTTCGTTCATCACCGCGCCATCCGCGTCCACTGTCATAGTGTGCTGCCCATGATCCATGCCCTGGTGCGCGCTGTGATCGACCGCGGGCTGTTCCTGCGCCTGCACCTTCAGCACACCAAACAGCAACGCCACCAGCAACAATAACGGGCGACGTAAAATCATCTTCAGCGAATAAGCCAGCGAACAAAAACACGCAACAACAACGCTGCCAATATGCCCAGCGCCAGGGCCAGGCCAAGCAGGCGCCACAACAGCCATCGATCCTCGCCGGCATCGTCCAGCAGACCGGGCAGGTAACTGCGCCACACCGGTACTTCCTTGCGGTAGTAAGCAGCGGTGAAAAAAGCATCCCAGGGTATGCCCTGGATTTTCGGCCAGCCGTTGTCGTTCATGTATTCGCGATACACGATGGCGCTTTTATTGCCGCCGTGGCCAATACCATCGGTAGTGGTGCCCTGGTACTGATGGTCGTGAAACATCCAGATACCGGGGCCGTAGGCGTGCAGGCCGTCGTTAATGAGGTCGAGATCCAGGTCCACCCGTTCGGCCGTCGCAATCCACTTTACGTCTTCAGGTGCGCGTACCGCTTCTGGCAGCTCTACACCATCTTTATGCGTTACCGTGAACTTGTGGCCGTGGGTATGTAGCGCCAGCCCTTTCACGCCGCCGTTCACCACCCGTAGCTTGATGTGGTCGCCCTCATCGCCCACCACCAGCGATTCGCGGAAAGCATAGGGGAAAGAACGGCCATTGATGGTGAAGTAATCCTGAGTGGCATCGGTGATGTCGTAATCGCGGGTCATGGATTTCGTAATAACACGCGGATCGTTGCTGATGCGGATGCGCTCACCCAGTTGCTTGTCGAGGTCGAGGTAATGCAGGTCGTACTCGCTGGTGTATTCCTCGCGTGAGGTGACGGAGCGAACCCTGACATGCCCGGCACCTACGTTCAGGGTTTGCAGCCAGTTGTTGGGCCGGTTCTCCTCGATGATGAACAAGCCCTGCAAGCCCATTTGTACATGCACGTGGGCCTCTACGTGACAGTGGTAAAACATGGTGCCCGCCTGCCGCGGCTGCAGTTCATAAGTGCGGGCAGAGCCGGGCAAAACCGGAATTTCACTGACCATTGGCACGCCGTCATTGCCTTCGCCGGTGACATCCACAAAAGGATGATCGGCACCGTGCAGGTGAATGGTGTGCGGCATGTAGTGGCTGTTTTCCAGCGTGATGCGCACCACATCACCCTGCTCGATGCGGATGGCAGGTGAGGGCAGCCGAATCTCCGGCCGCGCTTGTTGTGATTCAAAATTTTCCACTGCCATGCCAGTGAGCTTGGGTGCGAACACCCACAGCCCGGGTTCGATGCCCGGCGCGATGGCATAGCGTGTGACTGGTGTATCAGCGATGGGTGAGCCACCATTCAGCTCGGCTACTTCCAGGCGGATGTGAATCTCGTCCGGGTCACCGTCGCCATCCAGATCGCGGCCGATTTCCACCGCATCGGCGGTCAGGCCGCTGCGCATCAGGGTGTCGGCAGACACATTATTGGTACCCTTTACCGAGGCGGCCACCAGCCAGGGGTTATCGGCCACGCAAGGATCGGAAGCCTCTATTTCAACGCCTTCGATTTCGTGTGCGGCGCGCCAGTCTTCCGGGTCTTCCGGGCAGAACACTTCCGGTGGCTCGGTGGCCCGGTGCATTTCATGAATTGCCGAGGCGGGCATCGAAGCGGGTAGGGGCCGATCAGCCGGCGCTCCGAACCAACTGGTTTGCAGCCGTTTGATGGCTTGCGGATACCATTGTGGTGGATAGCTCAGCAGCGCCAAAACGATGGCAAAAATCCACAGCCAGCGACGTTTCATGATGACTCTCTCTGCGTGCGTTTGATCCCGGCCTGTCGTCGCCAACCGTACACTGCCAGCAAGCCCATGATGGCCAATGCCAGTAGTGCTGCCTGGTAACGCGGGCGGCCTACTTCAAAAGGAAATACCGAGCGATAGATTTTCTCGCTGCTGGGATGGCCAGCCGTAACGATACCGATGTACTCGCCTGGTTCGGTAAATTCATATTCTGTTTGCAACGAGGCATCGCCTTCTATCGACGGCGCTTTATAGAACAGGGTTAAAGGCCGCAGATCGGCCAGCTTGGCCACGTCTTCCCAAACCGCAAAACGTCCCTGGTCGGTGGCATTACGGATGATGCGGAAGTCCACCGGCACCTCTTTCAGGCTGGGGTGCAAATAGTCCAGCACGAACAACGTCAGGCCGGTTTCCGGCAAATCCTCACAGAACTCAGTATTTCCGCCGGTATCGGGTTGGTAGGCGGTGAAGCGGGCGCTGTAGAAATCAATGTGCATGGTGCAGCGTTCGCCTTCCATCACTACGCCGCCGCCGGCCAATAGCAGCGGGGAAAATAAACAGAGCAGTGTTGCCAGCAAACCTATAAAACGCATGATGTCAGCTATTCTTCCTCTGCCAGGCCTGAATAGCCAGGTAAATCGGAATGGAAACCATGGTCATGATGGCGGCACTGAGCGCGCTTTGTGGCGTAGCAGCGGCCATGATGACGGCAATCAGAATCCAACCCAGCAGGCACACGATGGTGGTCCAGGGATGGCCCCAGGCGCGGTGCGGCCGATCCAGATCGGGTTCCCGGCGGCGCAATACCAACACGCCGATCAACAAGGCGCTGTAGAGTACGACGAAAAACAAGGAACACAGGTTCAAAAGGAATTCAAAACCTCCCGCCATGATCAAGCCGGCAGTGGCAGCCCAGGTTAGAAACACCGCAAACATGGGATTGCCGTGGCGGCCCACGGTAGCGGCACGGCGGGTGCTGAAGCCATCTTCCGCCATCGTATACAAAATGCGTGGCGCAGACATGTAGTTGATGTTCTGGTGTGCCAGCAGGAAAAGCACGGCCGCAACAATTACAAAAGTACCGCTGCCAGCACCCCAGGTCAGGTCCAGTGCGCCGGACAAGGCCAGCTCGTGCCCGGCCAGCGAGGCCAGCGGAACACTTATGGCCAATGCGGTGTTGAGGAACACGTATAGCACCAGCACCAGCAGAACACCGCGAATGCATGCTTGTGCCAGCACCTTGCCGCCACCGCGGATTTCGCCGCCGAAATAAGCCGGAATCAGCCAGCCATCGTAAGTGAAAACCACTGCGGCAATCACCAGACCGATTTGTTTCAGGCCGGGCTCGGCGATCACGCCACTGGCCGTAGCCGGGTCGGCTGGGCCGGCCAGTAGCAACGCCAAAGCCAGGCTGATGATGATCAGGCCCATGCCCGTTGCGGCGATTTGCTGCACACGTGAGGCCAAAACCACGCCGCGCAGTTGCAAAGCTGCAAACACGCTGGTGATGCTGAGTGCCAGTGGGACTTTCCAGCCGATCAAGCTGGGAAACAACAAGGCCAGGTACTCGGCCAGTACAATGGATTTAAGTGCAATGGTTGCAGGGTAGCTGAGCCAGTCCACCCAGCCCATCAGGAAGCCATAGTAAGGCCCCAGCGAACGTCGAAGCAGTGCGTAATAGCCACCCGAGCGGGGCGTTACGCTGACCAGTTCAGTTACAACCGCGGTACTGAGCAGGGCGAACAGGCCCACCAGCAACCACAGCACGACGTAATAAAAAGGATCTGGAATGACGGCCACGATCTCACCGGGATTGCGCATGATGCCAAGGCCGATCATGGTGCCCACGCCGGCAGCGATGGCGAACCCACCACCGAGGACACGCTTCAGGCCAGTGCCCTGCTCTATGCTTTCTGCCAGTTCAGCAGCCATCGCTTTCCCGCCTGCAGTCAAATTCTGTTACCGAACATTGTTGACCATCTGCACCGACCGCTTTGGTGGTGATTCGGCGGCCAGGTAGTAGGGTTCCATCTTGGGTGCCAGGCCAGCCAGGGTCTTCTCGCGATTGGCCGGATTGGGATGCGTGCTGAGAAACTGCGGTGGTTTGCCGCCCGGCAATTTGTTCATCTTGCGCCACAGGGTGACTGCGGCATCCGGGTCGTAACCGGCTTTGGCAGCCAATTCAATACCGATTTGGTCTGCTTCGGTTTCAGCGGTGCGGCTGTTAGGCAGTGTCACCGCCAAAGCAGCGGCTCCAGCGGCTCCTGCCATCGCAGCACCTTTGTTGTCAGCCGCCACCCCAACCGCCAGTACACCGATACTGCTGGCCATGGCTATCGACATTTTTTCCGCCGTGTGATTGGCCAGGGCGTGGGCAATTTCATGGCCCATCACCTGGGCAATCTCGTCATCGGTGGGTTTGAGCTGTTCAATCAGGCCGGTGTAAATGGCCATACGTCCACCTGCCATGCACCAGGCGTTAACCGTTTCCGGATCATCGATAACAGCCACACTCCATTTCCAGTCGGCCGAGTCGGGCCGAGTGATCACCGCCTGCGCTACCAGACGCTGGGTGATGGTGTTGATGCGCTGGATCAACGCCCGGTCGGTGGACATCTTGCCGTCTTTCTTGAAGTTGCCCATTTCCTGGGTGTAGGCCTGGGCAGATGAACTGATGGCGGTATCTTCGGAAACCAGCATCAGTTGCCGCCGGCCGGTCGGGCTGGTGGCGCAGGCGCTCAACAGGCTGGTACATAAAAGGACGATGTGCAGGCGGGATATGGCTTTGGACATGGCTGGACTCCACGGCATGGGTCAGGAGCCGGTTGCAGCTTGCCGGCAGGTCACATCACTCTCGCACCGTGGCCCGTGAAATGCAATGCAGCGGTTTTTCCGGGTGCGACTCCGCAAGCCCAAACCGTTATAATTTGCGCCCTGGAGTCCCAAAGTGCACTGCACCATGAAACTATTTGACCACCCCGATTTCGACCAACATGAATCGGTGCATTTCTTCGCCGATCCGGCTACCGGCCTTAAGTTGATTATAGCCGTACATTCCACCGCCTTAGGGCCGGCTGGAGGTGGCTGCCGTCGTTGGGTGTATGCCAATGAAGCCGATGCGATCACGGATGTATTGCGCCTCTCGCGTGGCATGACTTACAAGTGCGCAGTGGCGGGCTTGAACTATGGTGGCGGCAAGGCGGTGATAATGGCCAGCGAAGCGGCACCCAAAACGCCCGAATTGCTGGCTGCACTCGGACGCGCCATCGATTCACTAGGTGGAGCCTATGTCACCGCTGAAGACGTGGGCATGACAGAAAACGACATGCGCATGGTGCAACAGGAAACCGCCTATGTTTCGGGCCTGCCGCAGGACAGCGGACGTGCTGGCGGTGATCCTGGCCCGTGGACGGCATTGGGTGTTTATCTGGGCCTGAAAGCCACCGCGCAGCACAAGCTCGGTACCGACACCTTGAAAGGCGTGCGCGTGGCCGTGCAAGGGGTGGGCAGTGTGGGCGGCGGCCTGTGCCATTACCTGGCCAAAGAGGGCGCAGAAATATTCGTTGCCGACGTGAACCAGGCTAACCTTGATATTGTCAGACGCGATGTGCCCGTCACTGTGCTGTCCCCGGATGACCTTATTGCCGCCGATGTGGATGTGCTAGCACCCTGCGCTTTGGGCAAAATCCTCAATGCCCGTAGTATTCCCACTATACGTGCGAAGGTTGTAGCGGGTGCCGCCAACAATCAACTGGAAGTCGACGCCGATGGGCAGGCCCTGGCCGATCGCGGCATCCTCTATGCCCCTGATTACGTGATCAACGGTGGCGGTATCACCAGTTGTTGCTTTGAATACTTCGGCGCTGAATCCGACCAGGAAACCCGTGAAAGCATCGAGCAGATCCCACAGCGTTTGCTGGATATCTACAAGGAAGCGGCCGAAACCAGCCAACCCACCAATGCGGTTGCTGATGCATTGGCCCGGCGGATTGTTGCTGCTGGGAAGGTTAGCTAGCGTTCGAAATTCTGGCGTTAACTATAGCTATTAACAGGTGCTATACTCGGGTCTGTTCACGCAAACCAGAGCGGCTCATGTCAACCAAATTTTCAGAAGATGTTGTTCCTCTGGCCGATTTGAAAGTTAACCCTGGGAAAATCGTGGCTCAAACCAATGCAACCAAACGCCCGATCTTAGTGACCAGTCGTGGCCGCGGCGTTGCCGTAGTACAGGGGCTTGAAGAGTATGAAATTCGGGAAGAAAAGCTGCAGTTCATGCAGGCGATGGCGAAAGGATTGCTGGAAGTTAAAGAAGGAAAACTTACTGATCTAGAGGATGTAAAAAGGATGCTGGGCCTTGAGAAATGAAGGTCAAGTTTACCGATTCGGCCATTGAAGACATCCAAGATATTCTCAGCTGGTATACGTCACAACTGGCCCCAGACATTGGGCAACAGTTGGTTACCGAAATTATCGAACGAGCACAAACACTTGCCGATCATCCGAACATTGGCAGAGTCGTGCCCGAGTATGCCAATCCCAACATTCGTGAACTGATTCACCCACCTTTGCGGGTGATTTACGAAAAAGACAAGTCATTGATTGCCATCGTTCGGGTTTGGCGCAGTGAAAGAATGCTGCAACTACCTTAGATCAGCGTTATGCAAACCCTTTCCTTGCTGATCGACAAACTACCCCTGCAGTTCGTCGTCTTCTTTCTGGCGGCCGCAGCATTCAGCACCGTTTATATCACCCAGCCCGTACTACCGATTCTGACCGCCGAATTCGGCGCCGACCCGGCACTGGTTTCACTCACCGTTTCTGCCGTAGTGCTGGGCATCGCCATTTCCATCCTGCCGATTGGCATACTGGCGGACCGTCTGCCAGTACACAAAATCCTCATGATCGGCGGCATTGCCGTAGCCGCCTGCAGCATGGTGGCCGCGCTCACCGATAACCTCTGGACGCTGATTGCGGTGCGATTTGTGCAGGGTCTGTTCATTCCCACTCTCACCACCTGCCTGGCCGCTTACCTGGCGCGCACCCTACCGCCGGAACGTTTGAATGTGGTGATGGGCAGTTATGTGTCCGCCACCGTTACCGGTGGACTGGGTGGGCGTTTACTGGGCGGTTGGTTGCACCCACCCGCGCACTGGCGTTATGCCTTTGTCACCGCAGCCGTACTGGTGCTGATCGCAACTTACATTGCCGTAAAGCGCCTGCACGAAGCCGCACAAGCAGCACATCACAGCAGCGGCGGACTGGGCCTGTGGGCCATGGCCAAACGACCCGATCTGCTACGCCTGTTCATGGTCGCCTTTGCCTCAATGTTCGTGTTCTCCTCGGTGTTCAACTTTCTGCCCTTTTACCTGGCCGCGCCACCCCTGTCCGTACCCGTGCAGTGGATTACCGCCCTCTACCTGAGCTATGTGCTGGGCATTCTGGTCGGACCAATAGCAGGCCGAATCAGCAATCGCTGGGGCAGTGGTGTAGCCATGGCAGCAGGCACCTTGTTGCTGGCAGCGGGCTTAACGCTTTCCCTGGCCCCGTCCATGTGGGCCATCGGCTTTGCACTCGCCGCCGTCTGCACCGGTTACTTCAGCGTGCATGCATCCGCAGTAGGCGCCGTGAACCAAAGCCTGGAAACCGGCAGAGGCCGCGCTAACGCCTTGTATGTATTGTTCTACTACGGAGGAGGCTGGTTTGGTATCACCAGCTCGGGCATCGCCTATTCAAAAAGCGGTTGGTCAGGTGTGGTGATGTTGTGCCTGGCGATGCTGGTCATACCGTTGTATTGCGGGGTTGTGCAGCAGCGGAGTAAATAACAGATCAGAACACCGTGGATGGCCTATCGATATCAAAAAATTTGGAATCTCCGAAATTCAGCCAATAATTATGCAATTCAATTGTTAGCGAATACTCTAAGCTGCCAAAACACGCGCAATCTTTTTACGTGAAACGCCCAGCGCAAGCAGGGACTTAACCAGCAAGTCCATTGCAACCGACACATCAGACGATTCCATTTTTGCCACTCTTGATTCGCTTATGCGCTTTCATGGTTGAATACACTCAATTCTCGATCGTTGCGAAAATGATATGGCATATATGACATAGAGACAATGATAAAACTCGATAATGGCACACACTAAAGTCTACGCGCTTGATTTTATCACTACATTACTGTCGCCTTGTCTCAAACTACTGATAATAATCAGATAAACACTTATTCATGGTCTATAATACTGGATGTAATACCAGTATTAAATCCAACAGGAATCGAGCCATGTATACCGATCATTCAGACTCCGAAATCTACTCAGATCCGTCGAACCAGACATCTCAAACTACTGTCGCTTGCAGCTTCCGAAAAGAACATAAGCGCAAATCCAAAAAGCGTATTTCCCGGTTAAAGAAGCTGGAAGACGGCATCACCACGCTGGCTGCGCACATGGACGCTGCCATGTATCGCTGGTTGG
>JAWXBM010000126.1:0-20632 GCA_034440115.1 Lysobacterales bacterium
CGTTTTCGCCAGTGATGTAAGGAAACTTCCAGATGTTACCCAGGCCAATGGCTGCACCGATGGCGGCCAGCAGAAAGGTAATACGCGACGACCACTGTTCATGTTGCTTGAAAAGGGTCATAAACGATTCCTCGCTGGAGACTGGTTCGAGTTTGCCACTGATTATGTGTTTGTGGCTGATAATTCTTCGGCATGATCTGCTGCATGCTGCAGCAAATCCCAAAGATAGCGGACAACGCTGCGATCGAAAATCAAATCATATGCGGGTTCATCACCACCCGGCTGACGATAATTCACTACCACCGCCACCTGGCCCAGCCGTGTACGGGCACAATGTTGGCCGCTATTGATGTTGCCGACAAAATCCAGACTGCTGAGCTTGGCCAATAGCCATGGCGCTGCCTTGCCAGACAATCGGAACGTCGCCAGGGCATCCGAAGCATCAAAGATCGCCGTGGATTTCGACTGGCACACTTGCAACTGCTCCAATAATTGACTCGCTTGCAAGGCTTCACTGAAAACCATCCATTCACCTGGCCGCAGACACATCACCACCGGATCCCTGCCCTGACTCTGGCCGACACTCGTGGGCAATTCAATTTCTGACGACTGTAAATCGCTGGTGACCTGCCCGCTATCCAGACTGTGGATTCGGATCACACTCGCATCGCGAACTTCCCGCAGCTTCAGACTGGCACGCTGAACGTGTCCATCCTCTGTTCCTGCCTGCTGTAGCGCAGATAATGTTGTTGTCACATTGTTCATATCAGGACTTCAACCGTTCGTTGCCTTTGTCAAACTGAACCATCTCTACAACTCGCGCGTGATAGCGTTTCTGTTCATCAATCACGGTGACGATCTCTCCCATCCTTCGGCTGCCACCGGCCAGGACACCCAGGGCGATAGGGCGTTTCAGATTTGGGCTATAACAGGCTGAAGTCACCCAGCCATCGGTCCTGGCTGGAACCTGCCGATTCTCACCCAGCAGCAAATGTGCGCCAGGCTCCAGCGGCTGACTTGCATCCGCAGGTGCCAAACCCACCAGTTGCTGGCGATTCTCATCCAGGTTAGCCGGACGAAACAATGAGCGTTTGCCGATGTAATCGGTAGCTTTCTCGCGCGCCACCACGCCCCAGCCCACATCATCAGGGGTGCTGGTACCATCGGTATCTGAGCCCAGGTGCAGATAGCCTTTTTCCAGGCGCAGCACCATCAGGCTTTCGATGCCGTATGGCGTGATTCCCAGATCCTCGCCTTGCAGCAACACTGCCTGCAGGAATGCTGCCGCATGGCGCGCAGGAATGTTGATCTCGAAGCTCAGTTCGCCGCTGAAACTGACGCGCACCACGCGCGCGTCCAGCCCCATCACCTGGCCACAGGCTGCTGACATATGCGGTAATGTGTCAGCAGATATATCGATGTCGGTGCCCAGTCGCGTCAACAGTTCACGCGCTGCCGGACCGGCAACGGTGAAATTGGCCCATTGCGTGGTGGTATCGTCTAGCAGCACCTGCATGCCTGGCCATTCGCATTGCAGCCATTCTTCCATCATTTCAGTAATGCGCGCAGCACCACCGGAAGTCGTATGTACCAGGAAGTGGTTTTCTGCCAGACGCACAAAGACGCCATCATCAATAATGATCCCGTTTTCATTCAACATCAGGCCATAGCGCACTTTTCCGGTTTTCAGGGTGAGTACATTATTGATGTAAAAGCGATTGAGGAATTCCGCCGCATGCGGGCCACGCACTTCGATTTTTCCTATCGGTGAATTATCGAATACACCCACACCATGGCGCACCGCTAATGCTTCACGTTGTATGGCCTGTTGCTCCGTTTCGCCCACTCGGGGATAGCATTCCGGCCTTTGCCAGCCAGCGAAGTCGTCAAAGGCACCGTTCAGTTGCTGATGCACGGTATGGGCGGGTAACAAGCGTCTGGGTGCAAAAAACTTGCCGTTATAGGGCGCGGCAATGGCGCTCAAAGTCACTGGCATATAGGGCGGCCGAAAGGTGGTTGTACCCACACTGCCGGTCTCGCGTCCGGTTAGGGCGCCGAGCGCGATAAAAGCATTCAGGTTACCGGTCTTGCCCTGGTCTACCGACATGCCGGTAGTGGTATAGCGCTTGAAGTGTTCTACCGACACATAGCCTTCCCGCACTGCCAACTCGGCATCACCGAATGTGACGTCGTGTGCCAGGTCTATCCATTGCCGCTTCTTTCTGCTGTTCACGGCGAGGTGGCTGACCTGAGCGGATTCCACCGGTGCCTGGTCAATGACCGGCAGTTTCAGATCAGCAGCTTTGCGCCCCAGCGAAGCACAAATGGCCTCAGTGGCTCTCACGGTTTCCGACCAGCATTCCGCCAGGCCCACCGTGCCATTGGCTGATCCCACTACGGAAAAGTCTTTCGGCAGACGATCGGGATGAAAACTCTGGCTGTTGACATCAAACTTCAGACTGCCACGGGCATGGCTGAACAAATGCACTCGCGGTGACCAACCACCGGAAACGGCCAGCAGATCACAGGATTTTCTGCCCAACTGTATTCCATCCATCTGCTCAATTTGAATTTCGCGCAAAGCTTTATCACCGCGTGTTCCGGCGATCCGAGCACCGGCCAGCAATTCGATGCCCAAGGCCTGCAACTGCTGTTTACGCTCCGCATCGATTTGCACCCGGCCATCAACCACAGCGCTTACGGTAATCCCCGCCTGATGCAGGTCGAGCGCAGTCTGGTAGGCGGTATCGTTGTTAGCGGCTATCACCACCTTTTCGCCAGGCACAACGGCGTAGCGATGCAGATAGTCGCGCACCGCCCCAGCCAGCATAATGCCGGGCCGGTCGTTCTCGGGAAATATCATGCCCTGTTCAATTGCACCTGCGGCCAGCAAAACCTGTCGCGGGCGAACCGTCCAGTAGCACTCGCGCCAGCCACTGCCGCTGCTACGCTGCAACAGCGTGGTGACGTTGTGATCGTAACTGCCTGCCACGGTGGTGCGTGGCAACAGGGTTACATGGGCCAGACTGGCCAGTTCATCAGCAACGCTCTGCACCCACTGTCCGGCGTCTGCACCATCCAACTGATAGGGTTCCCAGTTTAATACGCCACCAAAGCTTTCATTCTGGTCCACCAGCATGACGCGCAAGCCAGCCCTGCCCGCTACCAGCGCTGCAGCCAAACCGGTTGGCCCGCCGCCGACGATCAACAAATCGCAGTGTGCATTAACCTGTTCGTAATGGTCCGGGTCGGCTTCGGTCAGAGGGCGGCCCAGACCAGCCATGCGGCGAACGATTTCTTCCCAACTGTGCCAACTTGGCCATTTGAAGGTCTTGTTGTAAAAACCCGCTGGCCAAAGCGCATGGCTGTAGTCAATACTGCGGCCAACATCAAAGCCCAAGCTGGGCCAGCCATTCTGGCTGCGGGCTACCAGACCTTCGCGAAGCGGCACCATGGGGGCACGACAACTGGGTTCACGGCGCGCACCCTGGCCGATTTCCAGCAAGGCATTAGGTTCTTCTTCACCGGCACTGAAAATGCCACGTGGCCGGTGGTATTTGAAACTGCGGCTGAGCATTGTCACCCGATTGGCCAACAGCGCTGAAGCCAGGGTATCTCCCTCGAAGCCACTGTAAACATCGCCATTGAAACTGAAATTCAAAGGTTTCTGTCGATCGATCTGTCCGCCGTTTTGCAGGCGGTAACTGTTCGCTACAAAACTCATACTTTACCCAACCCGGTAGCGACTGGAAGCGGATGGGTATCAACGAATTCGTGTGTCACCGTATCGCGTGTGGCGATAAACCATTGCCTGCATCCGAAACTGTGCAGCCAGCGTTCCTGGTGAACACCCTTCACATTATTGCGATAGAACAGATAGTCAGCCCACTCGTCATCACTGGCCGATTGCGGATCAGCAGGTCGGAGCACCGTCGCCTCACCGCCATTGCGGAATTCATTCTGGTCGCGGGTGCCGCACCATGGGCAGTTAATCCTCAACATTTTAAAACTCTCATATCAATGAGCCACACCGGATGCAGCGCCTTCATCCACCAGTCGGCCGGTGCTGAAGCGGGCGAGTTGGAACGGCTTTATCAAGGGATGTGCTTGCTTATTGGCAATGGTATAAGCCAGCGTATCGCCGCCTGCGGGTATAGCCTTGTATCCGCCGGTTCCCCAGCCGGTAGAAACATAAAGATTCTCCAGCGGAGTCTGCCCGACAATAGGACTGACGTCCGGTGCCATATCGCAGATTCCAGCCCACTGACGCATCATGCGCAGGCGACCGAAAATCGGCAACAGCTCAAGCAGGGCCTGCATGTTCTCATGCTGGATGGGCAAAGTGCCACGCTGGGCGTAAGAATTGAAGATGTCGGCACCGCCACCGATAACGATTTCTCCACGATCCGACTGGCTGACATAAACATGGATGCGCGGGGACATCAGGCCGACATTAAAGATCGGTTTAACCGGTTCAGTCACCATGGCTTGCAAGGCCACGCTGGTAATCGGCAGGCGCAATCCGGCCATGGCCGCCAGGTGTCCGGAATGCCCTGCAGCACACAGCGCAAAGCGATCCGCGCTGATCTGGCCCATGCTGGTTTCCAGCGAGCTGACGCGACTGTCAGAGGTATTGATGCCAGTCACTTCACACTGCTGAATGATATCCACTCCTGCATCGGAAGCCGCGCGGGCATAGCCCCAGACCACCGCATCGTGGCGAGCAATTCCCGCACGTTTCTGGATAAAGCCGCCCCAGATCGGAAAAGCACAATCCAGATTGATCTCTGGAATCAACTGCTTGATTTCAGCAGGCGAGAGAATTTCCGAATCAATACCGTTCATCTGTATGGCATTGGCCCAACGCCGGAATTGTTCCATCTCGTGACGGCTGTTACAGATACTGATGACACCCCGTTGACTGAACATCATGTTCATGTTCACTTCATTGCTGAGGTTTTCGTAGAGCTTCAATGAATGTTCGTAAAAGGCACCGCTATCGGGGTAGAAATAATTGGAACGACAGACCTGCGTGTTGCGGCCAGAATTACCACCACCCAAATAGCCTTTTTCCAGCACCGCAACATTCTTGATACCCTGATATTTCGCCAGATAATATGCAGTTGCAAGGCCATGGCCTCCCGCACCCACAATCACCACGTCATAGTGTTTTTTGGGCACTGCATCGCGCCAGGCACGGGGCCAGTGTTTGTGTCCACTGAGTGCATTGCGCAGCAGCGAAAAGCCTGAATATCCTTTCATCGGATTAGCGGGTTCCGGTATTTGCGTCAGTGCTGCTAACAAGGACGCGATAGACCATAGGTCCCCCAGCGACTTTGGCGAAAAAATTTGCGCCGGTGATTGAGGACTTCGCACCCTGATGCGTCACTTAAACAAGACGCAATGCTACAGGCAAATGAAATGCCGGAATTAACGCATAGCGCGCACCACCCTGGCATCCGGCCAGGTCAGCACCCAGACCGGCCGCTCCCAGCAATATTTTTTGCCCCTCCGGAGACCAGGTCAAGGGTTCCACACAACCCTCAACTGCAGGTGTGATCTTCACATCGTCAATAGCTTCTGCCTTTGTAAGCCTTAGCTGGAAATTTCCGGCCTGAGTACGACAGAAAAGGCAATCACTACCCGGATGGTGCCAGGCACACAACACGGAGGTAATTTCTGAGTAAAGTTCAGTAGATCCGATGTCTTTTTGCACAAGGTCAGGAATTGAATTCGAGTTCAGAAAATTTTATGACGGATTTGTTGATTCGGACCCTAACAGCACTTTTAGACAAACAATTGGACTTGAAGCTGGGGTCCAAGCCTGTTATTACGTCTACTACTACAAGAAATGCATATCCAGAGAAGGTTATGAATGAGTTGCAAAGAAAGCGGTCCGAAAAACTCGCCGCCATTTCTACTGAAACAAATGCAAACAATGACGAAATCAGCCCGGCCCGCAGGGACCCACTGACTCGGCAGGACTGGATTCAGGCAGCCAAGGAATTACTGATTCAGGGCGGCGTTGAAAACATTCGTATCGCTCGTTTGGCCGAATCGCTGGATGTCACCCGCGGTGGTTTTTACTGGCTGTTCAATAGCCGCGATGAGTTGCTGGATGACTTGTTGAATGACTGGAAAACGACCAACACCCTGCCTTTTGAAAAAATTCTTCAGACCGAAGACAAAGGCATAGAAGAGCTGCATGCCCTGTTCGACATGTGGATGGAAGAAAAAGAGTACAGCCCTGCTTATGATGCCGCAGTGCGCGATTGGGCACGCATGTCAGAAACCACAGCAAAAGCCGTAAATGAGACCGATTCGCGACGTGTAGACCTGATGAAGAACATCTTCCTGGATATGGGCTATGCCGATGAGGAGGCTTTTGTCCGGGCCCGTATTACCTATTTTCACCAGGTGGGTTATTACATCCTGGGCCTGGGTGAGAGTCGGGAAGAACGCTACAGAGTTCGTCACCTCTATACCAAAATCCTTTCCGGACAGAATATTCGTTAAACCCTGCTTGCCTGAGCCCGGCTGATTCGCGTTTCAACATACACCCTTGCATGTTAACAAACACTTGTGTATGTTTCTCCACATACACCCATGTATCTTGTGAGGAATCGGCAGTAAATGGCAACACAGTCCTGCACAGAAGCTCTCTCGTTTGGCGACACCCATCAATGCCTCAGCGATGCCTATTCGCAGCATTCGCAAGCACTGAAAAACTATTTGATGATGACGGTAAGTGAAGCGGACGCGCAGGACCTGATGCATGATGTGTACCTGCGCATGGCCAACCACCCCAACCTTTTTCAGATTCAAAACATCCGCGCTTTTATGTTCACCACGGCGACCAATTTACTGCGCGATCGCTGGCGCAAGACCAATGCCAAGTTTGCACCCACGCTGGTGAATTACGAGGATTGTTGCCTCAGTGATGAAGCCAATGACCCCTGCGAAGTCACTGACTGGCAGGATCGATTGAAGCGCGTCCGGCAGGCCATATCTCAATTACCCGCAAAAACCAAACAGGCTTTTGAGTTGAGCAGGATACAGAACCGTTCTTATGCTGAAATTGCGGATCAGTTACAGGTTTCGGTCAACATGATAGAAAAGCACATTTCATTTGCCTTGAATCGTATCCGCCCAGCGCTCTGAGCAGCAGTTCACTGGCGGAACGATTAGCGGCAAACTACGTTTGCTAACTCCTGCGGAATTCAATGCTATTTTTTTTGTCAGTCGAATTCCCCGACCAGTTCTTAACCCGTGTTCCAGCCAAACGAGCCGGGACACCGGATGAATTCGCCGCCATATACGCTTTTCTCTACAGCCAGCAGGCTGCCTATCTGACCACGCAGAACCTGCTGATGGTTGGCGGGCTTCACCCTGGCACGCTTTAACTTGGCCATTGTCTCGGCTCTGTTGATCTGTTCTTGGTGCTAAAATGGTTCGCAGGTATCTCTTACATGCAGCTTCCGTCAAAGATTGCCGAGTAATCCCAAAAAGAAGGTCGTGCTCCCGTCCCTGGCACTCATATAACAAACGAAGCGGCCACTTTAGCTGCCGAAACAAAAGCTGATAGCAGCTATCAGGAGAACTCAATGAGTAAAGCAGAATCACCCGCCATTACAGACGCAGAGGCTGGAAATGATTTTGCCAGGGGTTTGGAGCTACTTTTCAAGCTGGACCCGGCATCGGTAGCTCGTATCGATACGCAATATCGCGCCAGGTTGGCCAAGGCCACCTCTGGCTTGTCACCGGCGCTTTATGCGACCGCCATGACGGACTGGTTATCGCACCTGATGATCTCACCGGGCAAGCAGCTGTCTTTGGCCAAGAGCGGCATGAAGCGTGCTGTTGGAATTGGCGAGCTGGTACTCAACAGTCTGGCTGGTCGCAAAATGGACAACCCATTTACTGCACCACGCGGAGATACGCGTTTTGCCGCGGACGAATGGCAAAAAGGCCCTTTTAACATTGCTGCCCAAACTTTCCTGGCCATGCGCGAATGGGCCATGGAAGTCGCCAGCGACATTCCCGGCCAGGATCCCAAGCACGAGGCTTTCGTGAAGTTTGTAATCGGCCAAACGGTTGATGCGCTCGCACCTTCCAACATTCCCTTGATGAATCCAACCGTACTGCAAACGACGGTCAAGGAACGTGGCGCCAATCTGGGCCGTGGCGCCAAATTTTTGCTGTCCGATGGAATCAACAAGCTGTTGGGAAAAGACTATTCCAATCCGGACCTGGAAAATTTCCGCGTGGGTGAGACCCTGGCCGTTACCCCCGGAAAAGTCATTTTCAGAAACGAGCTGATAGAACTGATTCAGTACTCCGCAACGACCAAAACCGTAGAAAAAGAACCCGTACTGATCGTTCCCCCCTGGATCATGAAGTACTACATACTTGATCTCTCGCCAGAGAATTCATTGGTCAAATACCTGGTCGACCGAGGTAAAACGGTATTCATGATGTCGTGGATTAATCCCGGATCAGAATTTCGCGACTACGGTATCGAAGAGTATTTGGAAAACGGCATTCTGGCGGCTATGGATGCGGTTCAGAAAGTGGTGAAAACCAGCAAAATCAACCTGACCGGATATTGTGCCGGCGGCTCTTTGGCGATTATTGCAGCGGCTTACCTGGCGCGCGATAAGGACAATCGAATCAATTCTTTAACTACCTTTACTGCTCAATCCGACTTTAGTGAGCCGGGTGAAATGAAGGTATTTCTGAACGAATCCGAACTGGCTTTCATGAAAGACATGATGGCCAAAGACGGTTACCTGGATAAATCCTATTTCGCAAAATCTTTCAGTGCTCTGAACCCCAATGCGCTGACCTGGGGGCCGATGATTCAGCGCTACTACCTGGGCCAGGAGCCCGGTTTGTTCGACATCATGGCCTGGAATACCGACCTGACCCGAGTACCCGCCAAGCTGCATTACGAGTGCATGAAATCCATGTTCGTACGCAACGAGATTGCCGAGGACAAGTTTGTGATCAAAGGCAAAACCTTGCATCTCAGCCAGATAAAAATGCCGTTGTTCATTGTGGCTACTACCACCGACCATGTAGCCCCCTGGCAGTCAGTTTACAAGATCCATCGACTGGCACCCTACGCCGATCTTTGCTTCTGCCTGACCACCGGCGGCCACAATGCGGGGATCGTCTGCGGACCGGAAAACCCCAAGCGTGCCTATCGATTATCACAACGCCAGGCCGGCGATCCGTTCCGGCACCCGGATGATTTCCTCAAGGAAGAAGTACAACTTACTGGCTCATGGTGGCCAGCCTGGTCAAACTGGTTAAGCAGCCAGTCCAGTGGCGAGTGTGCTGCCCGCAAAATTGGCGGTACCGGCAAAGATAAATTGAAAACCTTGTGTGACGCACCGGGTGAATATGTTTTCGTGCAGTAAACACGGCATCGATTCAACTGATGCCAAAAGCACGAAAGGCCGACTTAATGTCGGCCTTTGCTTAAGATTCCACGCCTTAGAAGAAACAAAATCAGGATTTGCTTTTCTCATGCGCATCATCCAGCGCCTCGCGCAGAATATTGGCCCAACTCCTCACGGTCCTCTCAGCGTCCGCTCTATTGGTGATGCTGTTGGTGTACTGAATTTGATTGCCTGAAGAATTATCCTGGCGCTTGTCAATAACTCTGCCAATCAGTGCATTGCTCGAAGAATCCAGCAAATCCATCTTCAGCGTCATTTCACCAGAGGACGTTGTATAAGTTCTCACCATACCCGGTTGGCGCATGCTGATATCGGGGGCAGTCACATCCAGATCTACGATGGCTGGCTGCAGTAACAGCACGTCTTCACCGTCTTCATCCACTACCTCGTAACCACCCTTTTCCAGCTCTTTGGTGAATTGCTCCTTGAATATCTCAGCCACGTCGGCCTGGATTTTGTTCATGTCTTCGGAGTTGACGCGGTTGCTTACACCCACGCGATCCATGTTCTGGTCGCGCAGCCAGTTTTTTCGAAAGGCTACGGTACATTCCTCAATCCGGACTTTAGTGTAAACCGCAAGGCTAGCCCCTTCCTTCTTGTAAAGCGCATCAACTTTCTTGCTTTTGACACGATCCAGGCCATCGTCGGTCTGGTCAGGGTAGGACTTCCAGGCCAAAGCAGAGCCAGAAAACAAAACGGCTATTAGCAGGGCCAGCGTGAAATGAATTTTCGGCTTCATCATAAATTTTCTCCAGCTGAACAATCGGGCCTGTTTAGAGTGCGCAAGTCTTACCGCGTTCCCTTGGCCACAGGCAAATCTGCCAATATGGCAGTTACGTGACTATTGATGTCTTCCTCAGTCCATTTTGATGCATGGTATGACTTAGCCTGTGAAACTCCTTCCCAGATCATCTCTTTTTTGCCCGGATCCACCAAATCGATGCTCAGAGTTCCCTCGTCATACTGCTGAACACTGCCCGGATAGCCGTAACCACCCCACCCTGCATACAGTCCTCTGCGATAACCCCAAGGGCCCATCCCTATCCCCACGCCGATGGCCGGATCAACCTCGGTCTTCTGTTGCACCCTGGCATTGAAGTTGACCAACATCTTGGGCGCATCTTCCGAATAGCGATAGCCTTTTGCTTCCAGCGTCGAGCGAGTTGCCGACATCAGGCTCTTGGACAGGAAAGAGGTATAACCTGAACGATCAGTACCCAACGGTGAAATGTAGGAAAACGTGTTGTAACTGCCGATATCAACACCAGGCGCAGCTTGAGTGGAGGTGCGGGGTGTGGATGCACAACCACCTAAAATCGCGGCACACAACATTGCCAGTAGCGCTAAACCCGCAAATTTCTGTAATCTGATCCGGGACGCTGCCACATTCATAGGAATCTCCATTTCAGTCAATAACCAATATCTTCTAATATGACGCGCAACATGCCAAAAACAATGCATCAACAAGTAAATTCTGCTTTCAAGCTCACCAAATCTGCCAGGCCATTTTAAGCCCTTCTTTACTCACGTATAGAATACATAGGCTGAATAGCATATGAATTTTGACGTGAATGAACCGTGAACATCGTCTTCAACAGCGCAAGGCCAGCAAGAGAAATCTGACGATAAAGCACTCCTGGCGATGGCATTGGGCATTGAAACTGCCTGAGACCACTAGGTTTTCTGTGCGGAAATGAATGACACCTGGGATAACAGCGCACGATCAGAATGGCGCGGGCCAATCAATGAAATCCCCAGTGGACAACCCTCACTGCTGGTCAATGGAAGACTGACCTGTGGCAAGCCGGCCAGCCCGGCAATGCTTAACAGAGTCAATGCGCCCAAACGGAAATCTTCAAGCTCTTCGCCCTGAGAGTTGTTGCGTAAGGCGATGGTGGGTGAAGTAGGGATACATAAAACTGCAGCATCCATGAGTAAATCATCGAGTAAGCGCTTTACTTTTTCTCGAACGATCTGGGCAGCCGGAACCCAATTGGAGTCTAGTCCAGCAGCCCACTCAAAACGTGCGGCAATATCCGGACCGAAAGTAGGTTTCACTTGCCGTATCCAGGCACCATGGCAGCGCCAAACTTCTACACCCTGCAACAGGCGAAAACCCGTCATCCACTCAGCCAAATCCTCGCCAGCCAGGGCTACTTCCTCGGCGGGTCCGATTGCAGCCTGGATAATTTCTAATGCAGCGCGCAATGCCGGTCGTGAGGCAGGAAAGACCTGATCAAACGCATCCGTTGCCACTAACAAACGCGTTAGTCGATGCCCGGCTTGATCAATCGGAAGCAGAACCTGGCACACCTGCTCAAGTAGGGAGGCTTGTCGAGTGAACCACCCGACCGTGTCGAAACTGGGTGCCAATGGAACGACACCATCGTTGGCAACGGCTCCGTGCGTCGGGCGTATGCCGTAGATTCCGCAGTTACTGGCCGGCAGACGAACCGAGCCACCCGTATCCGTACCCAGTGCAAAATCAACCAGTCCAGCTGCAACTGCTGCAGCGGATCCGCTGGATGAGCCGCCTGGAATGCGCCCAGGAGCGTTTACATTTACCGGGGTGCCGTAGTGGAAATTCTCACCGTTAAGGCTGTAAGTGAGTTCATCAGTGTATGTTTTGCCGACCAGGCTGGCGCCGGCATTGAGAAGTCGAGTGATCACCTAAGCCGTTTGGGCAGCAGGTGGATGGGTTCGAAGCCAGTCTGGGTTGCCAGCTCCAGTGCGAAAGCCGGCGACATCAAACACGTCCTTGACGGCAAATTCAAGTCCGGTCAAAGTACCCGTAGTTGTTGCTTGCAGTGACAACGGTTCATGGCTGATAAATGCGCCGTCGGGATCGTTCATCTTTAAACCTGAAAAGCCTCATTGGCGCTGATTTACAAATCCAAGGATTTGCTCAACCATCATGTCGTTGTTATCCGGCGACATGATATCTCCAGCCAGAACATGGTTGCTGGGGTCGTTAGAATTGGCGATGAGAATCACTTCACGATGTGGGCTATCTATCTGTTCGTATGCTGCTGCAATTCTATTGGGATCAACTACGGCATCCTTGGGCGAATAAAAAACCACTAAGGATTGGGTGATCTGTAACGGCAACAGGGAACGCGTGAATTTAACCAGGCGCATCATTTCAATCAGAGTGTCTGTGGGATAGCTTGTTGACCAATACTTGCTTTGCTGCTCGTTGAGACTCTGCCAACTGCGTTTTTCACCCAAAACAAGATGAGCTAGTTGCGGCCCTCCCCACCAGGTCATTAGCTCCGCCATTGGATCCTTCGGGCCAAAATTGGGTGAAACAAGCACCAGGGCTTTCACTGGCTTGAAGGAAGGATGATTCACCATCGACAAGGCCAGGGCTCCCCCGTTCGACGTGCCCATCAGAATCACGCGCTCGCCAATTGCTGCACCGATGGTCAGAGCTTCAGCGGCGTCATTCAACCAGTCTTCTGCTCGAATGCCTTCCATTTGACGCTCCGACTGGCCATTTCCTTTTAACCGGGTCTCAAACAGATTGGCACCCAGAGCATCAGCGACTCGTTCAGGCACTGGAGACAATTCTTTTCGCGTAGCTGAAAAGCCATGCAGATAGACCAGCGAAACCGGTGTTTTCGAACCCGTTTGGTTCTGGTACCAATGTATGTGCTTTTCTGTACCCGGAATCAGTGGAGTCTTAAGGGAGACAATACGCTCTTGGTCGGCCAGCCATTTATCGACCGGCAAGGAAATCTCTGGAGTTTCGGCCTGGTTTTGAAGTGCCAAGGGTGCGGTAATTCCAAGCCAGAATACGAATGCAACCACAGCAGCCGAAACAGCAACAAGGGAGTAACGGATTCCCCTTTTCACAGTTCAGGCTCTGAATCAAAAATCAGACTGTATACTTCGACCGGTATCAAAAAAACTCCAATAGGGCCGGGTTCTGATTGAACCCGGCCAGCGTACTGTTTTATCAGAATCTTACTTTGAAATTAACACCATAGGTGCGCGGCTGATTGGGATAGCCACTGTAGCTTCCAGCTTGCGCAACAGCAGGGAAGGCGCTCTGCAGGAACTGGTCGTCGGTCAGATTGCGGCCCCACAAAATCACTTCAAAACCATTACTCCAAGCCAGACCCATACTCGCATTGAACATGCTGACTTCACGTGAAGCCACGCTGGCCGGTACATTTTCAATGACCTGGACTTCATCTTCGTAAACATAGTCACCGCGGATAAAACCTTCCGCCCAACCCAGGTCCATCGAGTAGGTTGCCGAGGCAGACATGCTGAACTTCGAGATTCCAGGTGGGGTTGTTCCACTCAGATCTACTGGCCCGTTTACGCCTGATGCACCGACAAAGGAATCGTACTTGGGATCAAGCCAGGTTCCAGCAAAAGTCAGTTGCAATGCATCAACAGGTAACCAGGTTGCTTCCAGTTCCAATCCGGAAGTTGATTGCTTGCCGGCATTGGCCAGAACAAACCCGGTACCGACGAAAATGTTCGACTGGAAACCATCAATCGACTGATCAAAAATGGCCACGTTCAAGCGCGTGCGTGCCCAATTACCCTTGAACCCTAGCTCATAAACAGTGGACTCTTCAGGACCTGCATAACGTGTACCTGAAACCAGGTTATTGACCGCCAGGCCGGCCGCGTTAATGGCCACTATATCTGCCGGAAATGGCCGCGAATCGCGGGTCAGGTTCCAAACGGTGGCCTTGAAGCCTGTTCCGGCACTGGCATATACATTGATGTTGTCTGTCCAGTCGAAAGCAATTCTTGCCGTCCAGGTCAGGTCATCATCACTGGACTTTCCGGGCTCAACTGAATTAGGAAAATCCAGGAAAGGTGGCAAAAACTGCAGGGGCCGCAAGCCCAGGACCGGGTTACAGAAGGGCCCTGATTGAGCGGAGCACGGAATGGTGCTGAGTGCTTGTGCGATGCCAGCAGCCTGCGGATTACCACCAATATTGGCAGGTGTTGGTGGCAAACCAGTCTGTCGGAAAAATATGGCGCCAAATCCCACCTGGACCAGATTAAGTGACGAAAACACATCGGTATTGGTCTGATTAACGAAGGCTTTTTTGTCAACCGATGTGTAGTTCAAACCACCTGTAAGGGTAACTCGGTCGGTGAGTTGAAAGTCAAGCTGGCCAAACATGGATGAACTTTCATCTTTGGAACCTGCGTGATCTTCGGTCCCCTGGCCGGCTCCAAAGAACGAAACACTTGGCGGTAAAAGGCCCAGTGCCTTCATGGTCTGTTCCAACTGCGTAACCCCAAAGCCAGAAAGAAGATCTGCATAAGTCCGGAAGGCAACATCATAGGCTATCGTGTTGTCGTAGCTGACATCCTCATTGAAATAGTAAGCACCGACCATCCAGTTAAGACGATCCAAATCCTGGCTCAGCCTTAGTTCCTGGGTGAAAGTATCAATGTTCGTATCTCCCTCATTGATACTAATGAGGCGGGCACTGGTAAAATCAACGTCAGCATTGTCCAGTCGTGACTGTTCACGGTAGGCAGTAATCGATGTCAGCAGCATGTCATTGGAAAAATCAATATCTGCCTGCAGCGAAGCCCCTTTGTTTTCAATTTCATTGGTTGGATCGAAATCGTAATAGTTTTCATAAGCAAAGGGAGCATTTGAAACCAATTTTCCGCCAACAGCCCTGACAGCCGCGCCGGTTGGTCCATCCAAAAGGTTGGCTACAGCACAACATTTTTCATCGATTTTGTCGTAGTCAACAATGGCCCGCAAAGTAATGTTATCCGTTGGTAAAAACAGCAATTGACCACGCATGCCCCAGCGGTCTCTTTCATTGATAGATGAGCCGGTTTCCAGGTTGTCGTAATATCCATCCCGGCTATTTGAATTAACTGAGAGGCTGAAGCCCAGGGTGTCGCTAATTGGCCCGCTGACATCTCCTTTCACTACGACTTCACTATAATTACCGAAACCAACTGAAGCGCTACCGCCAAACGAATCCATATTTGGCGCTGCGGTTACAACATTGATTACACCGGCAGATGCATTTTTACCAAACAAGGTAGTTTGTGGCCCACGCAAAACTTCGACACGTTCCAGGTTGGGCAGATCAGCAATCGCCGCCGCCGATCTCGAACGGTAGACGCCATCAATGAATACGCCAACTGAAGGCTCGATTCCCGGGTTGTTGGCACCATTGCCAAATCCCCGAATGATGAAAGTGGTATTGCCGGAAGTCTGCAACTGGGACACACGCAAGGAAGGCACCAATGACTGGAGTTCCATGATGTCGTTGATCTGCGCTTTTTCAATTACATCGGCGTCAACGACAGACACAGCGATAGGTACTTCCTGCAGGGTTTGTTCGCGCTTGGTGGCGGTTACCACAACTTCTTCCAGGGCTCCAGATGGTTGTGCCTGAATTGAAGAAGCAAGAAAGATAGAGCAAATAGCTATCAGAACTGTGTGCGACTGATAAGGGTTCATTCGAATTTCCCCGGTTTGTTAGTTTTTTGTGCAATAAATGTTGCCGCCGCTAGTATGCATCATATGGCTATGCTGAACATAGTCATTGAGAGTGGGATCAACAGAATAAAGAGTTGATTCTGGTTATCCATGCCAGAAAATTGAGCCCGATTACAATCCAGTATCATGAATGTACTATTTCTTTGATCTGAATCAATATTTCATCGGGTTTCCGTGCTTCAGACTCTGTTGCCTCGTTTGACGTAGCTCGCAGACAGGTTGCAATCCTTTTTACGCTATCGCATGATCGAAGACCGTGCGTAAAATCCCGGCGCCCACTTCACCCCACGCAGGTATTGGAATGATCAGTCTGAATATCAACGGCGCAGCCCACGAAGTCGATGTCGATCCCGTCACGCCTCTGCTCTGGGTTATCCGCGAACAGCTCGGGCTGACCGGCACCAAGTATGGTTGCGGCGTTGCCCAATGTGGCGCGTGCACGGTGCATCTCGATGGCATGGCCATCCGTTCCTGTGTGTTCCCTGTAAGCGGGGCCGCGGGTAAAAAAATTACCACCATCGAAGGTTTGGCCAATGGCGATCAACTGCACAAGGTTCAGCAGGCCTGGATTGATCACGACGTGCCGCAGTGTGGTTACTGCCAGACGGGCATGATCATGGCAGCAGTCGCCTTGTTGGAGGAGAAACCAGCACCAACTGATGCCGATATCGACGCCTCCATGACCAACATTTGTCGCTGCGGTACATTTGTGGAAGTTCGCAAAGCAATCCACGCTGCGGCCAAGGCATAAGGAGGAAAGGATGAAGCTAACAGCAACAATCAGCCGTCGATCTTTCCTCGTTACTTCGGCTATGGCAGGTGGTGGCCTCGCTATCGGATTGCGCTTCCCTGCAACCGGAACTGTTCAAGCTTCCGACGCCATACCTGAAGTTGGTGTGTGGGTGCTGATCCATCCCGACGACACGGTGGTGGTGCGTATCGCCCGGTCCGAAATGGGCCAAGGTACCCTCACCGGCTTGGCCCAATTGGTTGCAGAAGAACTGGAATGCGACTGGTCGAAAGTCACCACAGAATTCCCCACGCCTGGCCAGAGTGCCCGACGCGGTCAGCCGTGGGGCAGTTTCGGTACTTTTGGCAGCTACGGTATCCGCCAATCACATGAATACGTGCGTAAAGGCGGCGCCGTGGCGCGCACGCTGCTGCTGCAAGCAGCCGCTGAACAATGGGGCGTAGCTGCCGCCGAATGTACCGCGGCCAACAGCATCATCACGCACTCAGGCTCAAACCGGACATTAAGTTTTGGTTCCGTGGCGGAGGCTGCCTCAAAGTTGACCGCTCCTGAAGACGTGGTGCTCAAGGACCCGGCGGACTGGAAAGTCATCGGCCAGCCACTGCTGCGTCTCGATACCCGCGATAAAGTGCTGGGCAAGCAGGTTTACGGGGCTGATATTCAATTGCCCGGTATGCTCAATGCGGCCGTGAAGGCATGCCCGGTATTCGGCGGCAAACTCATATCTTTCGACGCCTCGCAGATCTCCGGTTTATCCGCAGTACGCAAAGTACTTACTGTAGGCGACAACGCAGTCGCGGTAGTGGCGGATACCTGGTGGCAAGCCAAAACAGCGCTCGACAAGCTCGATATCCAATGGGATGAAGGCCCTAACGCCCAGGTTTCCAGCGCTTCAATTGCCGCGATGCTGGCAGAAGGTCTTACCGCCGATGACAGCTTCGTGGCCAACAGCAATGGCGATGCCGCAGCGTCGATTGCCAAGGCTGCAAAGAAAATAGAAGCAACCTACTCCTACCCCTTCCAGAACCACGCGACCATGGAACCCATGAACGCAACGGTCCAATACACGACTGAGAGCTGTGTCGCCTGGGTGCCCACCCAGGATGGCGAAGCTGCATTCAACGAGGTGGTCAAAGTCACTGGCTTGGCCCCGGAACAATGCGAAGTGCATAAGCTGATCTTGGGAGGAGGCTTCGGTAGACGCACGGGCTATCAAGATGACTTCCTGAAGCAGGCAGTCCAGATTGCCATGCAGGTACCCGGCACGCCGGTAAAAATGCTGTGGTCGCGCGAAGAAGACATGACGCAGGGACGCTATCATCCCATCATGCAGTGCAAGCTTACCGGTGCCCTGAACGACCTTGGCGAACTGGATGGACTGCAAATGCGCCTGTCAGGCCAATCCATTCTGGCAGGGGCCCGGCCTGATCTTCTGGCCCGTTTCGGTGGAAATGATCCTGTTGTTTTTCAGGGACTGGTCACCGAGGGCGATGCCCTACTGGGTTATAGCATCCCCAATATCCTGGTCGATCACGCGGTGCGCAATCCGCATGTTCCGCCCGGTTTCTGGCGTGGCGTCAACATCAATCAGAATGCCATCTTCATGGAGTGTTTCATGGATGAGCTGGCAGAAGCTGCAGGGAAAGACCCGTACGAGTTTCGCCGTGGCTTGATGCAGAAACATCCGCGCCACCTGGCTGTGCTGGAGGCGGTAGCTGAGCGTATTAGCTGGTCAGAACCACCTCCGGAAGGTGTTTTCCGGGGCATGGCCCAGGTCATGGCCTATGCCAGCTACGTGGCGGCCGCCTGCGAGATCTCGGTGCAGGACGGCAACAAGGTCAAAATTCATCGCATCGTGGCGGCTACCGACTGCAGCTATGCGGTCAATCCTGCCCAAATCCGTCGCCAGGTGTCAGGCTCATTCGTCTATGGCTTGTCCGCACTTTTCATGCAGCAATGTACCGTGAAAGACGGTCGTATCGAGCAGAAAAACTTCGATACCTACCCTTCCATGCGAATTGCCCAGATGCCGGAAGTGGAAACCATCATCATTGAAGGTGGTGGTGATACCTGGGGTGGTGTGGGCGAACCCACCATTGGCGTTGCCGCGCCAGCGGTACTGAATGCGATTTTTCAAGCAACTGGCAAACGCTTTCGGTCAGTGCCATTAAAAGAACATGGACTGCAATTGATTTAGCTCATAAAGGCAATTCAGCGGCTGGGTCAAACAGCTACAACTAGTTTCTGGCACAAACCTTGGAAGTACGACTTGGCACACCAAACACGATCAGCCTGGCAAGCCACGCAGCAAGCAGTTCTTTTACCGCGTCGAATGATAGCTCTTCCGGAACCAAGCCCAATGCAATCAGCAAGAACAGTGCAATCAAGGCCGGAAAAACAAAGGCCGTTAGCGTGCCACCGGCTGCAAACAGGCTCCAGACAAAGGCTTTTTTTGCGATAGCCATGCTCAGAACACTCCCACCAGCCAGAATATGACCAGGGAAAGCGAAACCCAGACCGCGTAATGGGCAGCCACTATGGCCTTGGGTGGAACGACTTTTCCAGCCACTTGCATGGGCATGGCTTTGGGTGCCAGGCGAAACCAGGCCGCAGTTTGATAGACCGTGAAAAACACCAGCGAACAGGCATGAAACAACAGCCAGCCTAGTTGCTATTGAGATTCCAGCAAGGCATTCCAGGAGTCCGGGCTATGCTCTCTCAAAGCCGCCAGCGCCAGCAGCACCAAGCCGCAGTAAACCACCACCAGCAAACATCTATCTGTCTCACACATCATTTCAAAGATTCACTGACCTAAATCAATGAACATCTGTTTAGCTGAAGTCAAAACGAGCAGGTAAAGAACTCTACGTTCGGCGAACCAAAGAAAAAGGCCCGGTCGATTTCTCGACAGGGCCTTCTGAATGCTGCCTGGCAATTTTGCACAGGGACGTACTCAGATCAAGGAGCACGGGAGGTGTAAAAGGGATCAGATCATAACAGGCAGAAAGAAAAACGCCCCACCCGAAGGGTGAGGCGTTTTGAATGATGCCTGGCAATGACCTACTCTCGCACGGGAATTCCGCACTACCATCGGCGATGCACCGTTTCACTGCTGAGTTCGGTATGGGATCAGGTGGTTCCAGTGCTCTATTATCGCCAGGCAAATCGTTTAAGACTCGAAGAGTCGAGAACGTCCTGAACTTGATTCAGGATCTCTCAACGCGCTTACTTAATCCCCTTTGGATCCCGGATCAAGCCCGGAATGACGGATTAAAACATCCGCACCATTGGAGTGCTGTTTGCGCACTTCGGTCTCATCGAAAGCAAACATCGGAATAATCCTCAGCTTACTTTCTACATTAGGGAGTTCTGATTCAAGAGCTTTGTGTCTTCAATTGGTTTAGCTCATATTGGCCAAACACTTATTGGCAAAGCCATTTCTACAATATCGAATTAACGAGATTCATAAAAATGAGTCCGTCAAAAGGGCTTTGGATATATGACCAAGCCACTCGGGCAATTAGTACTGGTTAGCTTCACACATTACTGTGCTTCCACACCCAGCCTATCAACCTTGTAGTCTTCAAGGGCCCTTACAACATTAAATGTTGAGAGATCTAATCTTGGGAGAGGCTTCCCGCTTAGATGCTTTCAGCGGTTATCCTTTCCGAACTTAGCTACCCGGCAATGCCACTGGCGTGACAACCGGAACACCAGAGGTTCGTCCACTCCGGTCCTCTCGTACTAGGAGCAGCTTCCCTCAAATCTCTAACGACCACGACAGATAGGGACCGAACTGTCTCACGACGTTCTAAACCCAGCTCGCGTACCACTTTAAATGGCGAACAGCCATACCCTTGGGACCGGCTACAGCCCCAGGATGTGATGAGCCGACATCGAGGTGCCAAACAC
>JAWXBM010000127.1:0-55260 GCA_034440115.1 Lysobacterales bacterium
CGGCGCGCAACGGGGTACGGTGAGTCATGGACCAGAGCGTGCCGCTGATAATGGTCAGCAGCAACACGCTGTAAACCAGTACCCGTGGCCTTATCACCCTTGAGGGTTTGTTGTGCAAGGCATTGTCGGTGGTGTAGCGGATCAGACCGCGCGGGTAGTCCATTTTATCCATGACCGTATCACAGATATCAACGCAGGCTGCGCAGGCGATGCATTCAATCTGCAGCCCGTCGCGAATATCAATCCCGGTTGGACAGACTTGCACACACAGCGTGCAACCAATGCAATCGCCCAGTCCCAGCGCTTTGGTATCGCTGCCTTTCTTGCGACTACCGCGAGGTTCACCACGCTGTTCGTCATAGGAGATAATCAACGTTTCCTTGTCAAACATGGCGCCCTGGAAACGCGCATAGGGGCACATGTATTTACAGACCTGTTCGCGCAGATAACCAGCGTTGCCGTAGGTCGCAAAGCCATAAAAGAAACCCCAGAACGTTTCCCATGGCCCCAGCGACCAGCTTGAAATGCTGATCGCCAGTTCTCGAATGGGGGTGAAAAATCCGACAAAAGTAAAGCCTGTCCACAGCGAAAAACTGATCCACAAAAACTGTTTGCTGCCTTTACGTAGCAGCTTTTCAACGCTCCAGGGAGCCTGGTCGAGCTTGATGCGTTTTTGCCGGTTACCCTCAGTCCAGCGTTCCATCATCAGAAAGGCTTCGGTCCACACCGTTTGCGGGCAGGCGTAGCCACACCACAGCCTGCCGGCGATGGCGGTGACGAAGAACAGGGTTAAGCCAGCACAGATAAGCAATAGGGCCAGGTAAATGAAATCCTGTGGCCAGAAGGTCAAACCAAGAATGTAGAACTTGCGCGCCGGCAAGTCGAACAGCACGGATTGGTGACCATTCACATTGAGCCAGGGCATGAAATAGAACAAGCCCAGCAGCACGTACATGGCCAGGTCACGCAAGCGGGCAAAGCGCCCGGTAATTTTGTGTGGATAGATCTTGGGCTCTTTGCGATACAGGCTGTCCTGCATCTCTATGTCAATTTTCACGCCACTCTCCGGGATCCAATTCCAGTTCCGGATTTTCTGCTACGTGATCATCGATCTGGGGTGGAGCCTTGCGGCCCTTGCCGTGATAGTGCCCACTGCGTGGGCCCGTGCGTATCATGAAAACGGTCAGTGCACTGGCCAACAGAGCGACTAACAACAAGAATAAAAAGCCAAGACTGTAAACGAGCTCTCGTCCCAATTGCCATGGTAATACCCACGCCGCATTCAGCGCCTCGGGATCGAGTAGTGCAAAAATAACGAACGTGCCGGCGCAGGCGGCGAGAAATGAAATCCACAGAATGATCCCGAGATCGCGCTGCCTATGACTCCAGCGTCCTGGTATGCCGGGCTTTGACGTGTTCATGATGGGCTCACAAACCGCTCAATCATTCGCTCTCTTTTTTTGAGAGACTGGCAACATAAGCAGCCAGCAGGCGGCGCCTGTCTTCGCTGAGCAGGTTCTCATGCGCAGGCATGTTGCCGTTGCGACCCCGGCGTACGCTTGCAATGATGCTGTCCGGATTGCCACCATAGAGCCAGATGTCGTCGCTCAGGTTGGGCGCGCCCAGAGCCTGGTTGCCCTGACCATCTGGCCCATGACAGGCAGCACACAGCATAGCGAAACGTGTCTTGCCGGCTGCTGCCATGGCCTGGTCTGCTTTTTGCCCAGCCAGTTGTTGCACATAAACTGAAACTTCCAATACGCCCTGATCTCCCAGCGCATCGCCCAGCGGTGGCATCACGCCCATCCTGCCCTGATTGATGCTGGTCAGAATTTGCTCGTGTGCACTGCCATACAGCCAATCATCATCCGCCAGATTGGGAAACCCGGGAGCGCCTCGCCCATCCGAGCCATGGCACATGGCGCAATTGTTGGCAAACAGACGTCGCCCTGTGTCATTGGCCTCGTCACTGGCGATCAGTTGCTCCGGAGTCATATTATTGAAGTTGGCAAAAACATCTTTTTGTTGCAGCTCGGCTGCAGTAATTTCCTCGTTATATTGCGCCAGCTGAGTCCAACCCAGCAGGCCCTGCACATTACCGAGTCCGGGGTATAGTGCGAGATAGATAAAGCCATAGACAATGGTGATGTTGAACAAATGCAGCCACCATCTGGGTAGTGGGGCATTCAGCTCCACCAGATCCTCGTCCCAGACATGCCCGGTAGAGCCAATACCATCACCTTTGCGATTGGAAACGCCCTTGGTCCAGTGCAGCAGCCACCAGCAAGCCAGCATGCTGGCCACTGTGCCGATAATGACAAACCAGTTCCAAAATGAATTCAGCATGGATTACTCCTTGTGTCCATTGTTGTCGCCAGTCTGTTTTTCGGAAATTTCCGGGACATGTCCGTGATCTTCTTCAAGGGGTAGTTGGCTCATGGTCTTGAAATCGTCTTTGCGCTTATCACTCCAGGCCCACTTCCACATAGCCAGAAAAGCGATGATCAGAATGATCAGGGCAAAGCCTCGCAGCAGGTTCATGTCGAAGTCAGTCACAGCCGTGCTATCTGCCACTACGAGCCAGGCCGAGGCCTTGCAAATACGCTACCAGAGCATCCATTTCAGTTTTGCCGGAAACAACCTCTGCAGCAGCGGCTATCTCCTCATCACTGTAGGGGTCACCTAACAACTGCAAGCCACGCATTTTCCGTTGTACCAATTCAGCGTCAACGGTGTTTTCTGCCAACCAGGGGTAACCCGGCATATTGGATTCCGGGACAACGGCACGCGGATCCATCAAGTGAATTACATGCCATTCATCGCTGTACCGTCCCCCTACCCTTGCCAGGTCAGGCCCGGTGCGTTTGGAGCCCCATTGGAAGGGCCGGTCATAAACACTTTCGCCTGCGACAGAGTAGGCACCATAACGCTCGGTTTCGCTGCGGAATGGCCGGATCATCTGCGAATGGCAGCCATAACAACCCTCGGACACATAAACATCGCGACCGGCGAGTTGCAATGCAGCATAGGGTTTGATGCCCTCAACAGGCTCACGCTTTTCATTGAATATCAGCGGCAGGATTTCTACCAGCCCACCAATGCTGACAGCAATAACAATAAAGATGGCCATCAGGTTGATGTTCTTTTCGAGAACTTTATGGCCGTTACTCATCAGGCATCTCCCCAGCTTACTGCTGCCGAAGCCTCAAACTTCGGTGCTGTTTTGAGACCCAGTGTTTTCCAGGTATTCCAGGCCATGATAAACATGCCCGACAGGTAAAGAACTCCGCCCAGCAGGCGAATAGCGTAATAAGGCTTGGTGGCGGCAATGGTTTCGATAAAGGTATAAGTCAGGGTGCCATCATCGTTGAAAGCGCGCCACATCAAGCCTTGCATCACACCCGCTATCCACATCGATGAGATATACAAAACAATGCCGATGGTGGCCAGCCAGAAGTGCAAATCAACGGCCTTCACGCTGAACATCTTCTTCTCACCCATCAGTCTGGGGATCAAACAATACAGCGAGCCAATGGTAATAAAGCCCACCCAACCCAGCGCTCCCGAATGCACATGGCCAATGGTCCAGTCGGTGTAATGGCTGAGTGCGTTCACGGTCTTGATTGACATCATCGGGCCTTCAAAGGTCGACATGCCATAGAAGCTCAGAGACACCAACATGAATTTCAATACCGGATCGGTACGCAGTTTGTACCAGGCACCCGATAAGGTCATTATGCCGTTGATCATGCCGCCCCAGCTCGGCGCCAGCAGTATCAGAGAAAACACCATGCCCAGTGACTGCAGCCAATCCGGTAAGGCGGTGTAGTGCAAATGATGCGGCCCGGCCCACATGTAGATCGAAATAAGTGCCCAGAAATGCACGATGGACAAGCGGTAGGAATAAACCGGACCTTCGGCTTGCTTGGGCACAAAGTAATACATCATGGCCAGGAAGCCAGCAGTCAGAAAAAACGCAACAGCGTTGTGTCCATACCACCATTGCACCATGGCATCTACCGAGCCGGTGTAGACCGAGTAGGACTTTAACGCTGAAACCGGTAAGGCCAGATTGTTAAAAATGTGCAGCAGGGCGATGGTGAGGATGAACGCCGCGTAGAACCAATTGGCTACGTATATATGGCTGACACGACGTTTGACGATGGTACCGAAGAACACCACCGCGTAGGAAACCCAAACCAGTGTTATGAGTATATCGATGGGCCATTCGAGCTCAGCGTATTCCTTACTCTGGGTAATACCCAAGGGTAAGGTAATGGCGGCTGAAACAATTACAGCCTGCCAGCCCCAAAAAACAAATGCCGCCAGACGCGGTGCGAATAACGTTACGTGACAGGTGCGTTGCACCACGTAGAGCGAAGTTCCAATCAGCGCCGAACCACCGAATGCAAAAATAACGGCGTTGGTATGCAACGGCCGCAGGCGTGAATAGGTCAGCCAGGGGATATCGAAATTCAATGCCGGAAACCACAGTTGGGAGGCGATGATGACGCCAACCAACATGCCGATGATGCCCCAAGCCACGGTCATAACGACAAATTGTCGCACCGCCTTGTCGTTATATGTCATAGCCATTCCTGTACTCATTAGCTCAGAGCTGTTCTTGTTTCGTGTTGTATGTTTCGCGACTCAAACATCAGACGGTACTTCTGACGCCCCAAAAATCAGCCACACTTTCCCGTAACCTGAAGGCCAGGCTCATGGTCGATGTGCCGATAAACGGAAACCCTACGATTTGGCAACCCAGGCGTTACACCAGCCATTACCGGCAACCAGGCGATTCTGGAAAATACTGCACGCTGCAGATTCAGAATCTGCCTCGCCTATGTACAGTGCGCAGTTATGGCAAAACTGCTGGGCGCCCGCTTCGCCTGAACGCTTGGGGAATTTGCCGATGTCGGCCTTGGTGGCATCTTCCACATAGCCCATGGCTTGAGCCAAAGGCTCACTCTCAGCTACGGCATCCTGGGCGACTAATTGAATGGGAATGGCGCTTAGTGCTAATACACCACCTCCGGCCTTCATACCCAATTTGAGGAATTCACGCCGGTCAAGCTTGCTGGATTTTTTCACGCTGGTCTCCGCTGTCAATAGGTTTTGTTATCGCCTTGTGGTGGCCTGCCTATTGTGCCTGTCAGCTTACACGGGTAGCAAATCAATTGAAGCTATTGAAGATTGATCCAGGTCAGCTAAAGCGCGATCACGCACGCTTTATAGCCGCTGAATTATCGCGCGGCGAAAAGCGGCTCCAGACTCCCAGTCGGCGATAATCTTCTGTGGTGTTGTTTGCTGCGCTGACCCAAGCCTGCCAACGCTCCGTTCCGTTATGTATGTTGATCACGGTGTACCACCGGCTGCGCCAGATATTGGGCTGCCAACACCCTTGCGTTGCGCCGTAACACACCAGGCCATTGGCATGAAGTTGTAACCGTTGGCCTTGTAATGCGGATGATCTGCGCCACGGAATAGACCACCAGAGTATGGCTAAACCGGTGAGCAAGAGCAGCAATGGTAGGTGCGAAGCATGCAAGAGCAGGTTGCTCAAAGCACATAACCAAATTACCCACAAGACCAAATGCAAACGGCGGTCCGGCCCGGAATTAACTTCAATCAGCGCTGGCAATGCCATGGCTTATGCTTCGCAGTAGTTTTTGAAATTGAGTGCTGGCTGATTGCGGATGCAGAACACAGTCCCACAGTCGGTCATCTTCCAGCGCCAGCAGACTCTCCAACTCAGGCCAAGCGCCTTGCCCTATTGCCGCTTCCTGGTTGGCGATGAATCGCTCCAGCAGGACGTCCAACTCCTTCATGCCCCGCCGACACAGCCACTTCAGTTTGCGCACACGCAGCCCGGAAACCTGGTGTTCAGAGTCCGACATCGGCTGCCCAGGTGTTCCGACTCAAACGCCAGCGCGGGCGATCAGCATTTTCTTGATCTCGGCAATGGCCTTGGCGGGATTCAAACCCTTGGGACAGGTCTGAGCGCAATTCATGATGGTATGGCAACGGTACAAGCGGAACGGGTCATCCAGTTCGTCCAGCCGCTCGCCGGTGGCTTCGTCACGTGAATCGGCTAACCAACGATAAGCTTGCAGCAGTATGGCCGGACCCAGGTAACGATCACCATTCCACCAGTAGCTGGGGCAAGCAGTGGAACAACAGGCGCAAAGGATACACTCATACAAGCCATCCAGTTTTTCCCGGTCATCCTTGCTTTGCAAACGTTCACGATCGGGTGGCGTGGTACTTTGTGTGCGTATCCACGGCTTGATGGTGGCGTATTGCGCGTAGAAGTGCGTCAAATCGGGAACAATGTCTTTCACTACCGGCAAATGCGGCAAAGGGTAAATCTTGATATCGCCTTTGACCTCGGCAATGGGCTTGGTGCAGGCCAGCGTGTTGGTGCCGTCGATGTTCATGGCACAGGAACCGCAGATGCCTTCACGACAGGAACGACGGAAGGTCAGCGTCGGATCCATTTCGTTTTTGATCTTGATAATGGCATCCAGCACCATGGGGCCACAGTTGTCCAGGTCCACCTGGTAAGTGTCCATGCGCGGATTGGCATCGTCGTCCGGGCTCCAGCGATAAACACTGATGTTCTTAATGTTTTGTGTGCCCTTGGCAGCGGCAAAAGTAATGCCTTTACTAATGCGTGAATTCTTGGGCAGGCGAAACTCAGCCATTAATGCATCTCCAGTGTTAAGAAACCTCTGATTTATTCAGAGCTTCGGGCGACACATGGATGTGCCGCCATTTTCAATATACGCGCGCTTTGGGCGGCACGACTTCCACATCATCACTCAAGGTGTACAAATGCACCGGACGGTAGTCGATACGCACACTGCCATCCGGCTCCATCCAGCTCAAACTGTGCTTCATCCACACCTCGTCATCACGATCCGGGAAATCTTCGCGGGCATGAGCACCGCGACTTTCTTTGCGGTTCTCGGCCGAGAACAGGGTGGTCACTGCACAACCGAGCAGGTTGCTCAATTCAAATGTCTCCACCAGGTCTGAATTCCACACCATCGAACGATCAGACACGCCCACATGCTTGAATGCACCATAAACTTTTTCGATCAGCGTGCAACCTTCCTGCAACACTTGGCCGGAGCGAAATACTGCAGCATTGTTCTGCATCACGTGCTGCATTTCATCACGGATCGATGCGGTGGAGCGTTCGCCCTTGGCATAACGCAAACCATCAAAAGTGCCCAGCACGCGATCCACCGATTCCGCTGATAGGTCTGGATGCTTGGTACCCGGCTTGATCAGCTCGGCACAGCGATGTGCCACAGCACGACCAAAAACGATTATGTCCAACAATGAATTGGAGCCCAAACGGTTAGCGCCGTGAACGGATACACAAGCTGCCTCACCAATGGCAAACAAACCAGGCACTACTGTATCCGGATCGCCGTCTTTAAGCGTTACGACTTCGCCGTGATAGTTTGTAGGAATTCCACCCATGTTGTAATGCACTGTGGGTAGCACCGGGATGGGTTCCTTGGTGACATCCACATTGGCGAAAATCTTCGCGCTTTCGGAAATACCCGGTAAACGCTCGTGCAATACGTCCGCACCCAGATGCTGCAGATTCAGGTGAATATGATCCCCCTTGGGCCCCACGCCCCTGCCCTCACGGATTTCTATGGTCATGGAACGGCTGACCACGTCACGTGAGGCCAGATCTTTGGCATTCGGCGCATAACGTTCCATAAAGCGTTCACCATTGGAGTTGGTCAGAAAACCGCCTTCGCCGCGTACGCCTTCAGTGATCAAACAACCCGCGCCATAAATGCCGGTGGGGTGAAATTGCACGAACTCCATATCCTGCAAAGGCAGCCCCGCACGCAATACCATGCCATTGCCGTCGCCGGTACAGGTATGCGCTGAAGTGCAGGAAAAATAGCTGCGCCCATAACCGCCGGTGGCAAGTATGACCGCATGGCCGCGGAACAGATGCAAAGTGCCATTGGATAAATCCCAGGCCAGCACACCACGGCACGAACCCTGCTGGTCCATCAGCAGATCGGTGGCAAAGTATTCGATGTAGAAAGTCGCATCGTGTTTCAACGCTTGCTGATACAGGGTATGCAAAATGGCGTGGCCGGTGCGGTCAGCGGCAGCGCAGGTACGCTGCGCCGTGCCCTCGCCGAAGTTGGTGGTCATGCCGCCAAACGGACGCTGGTAAATGCGGCCGTCGTCGGTGCGTGAAAACGGTACGCCGTAGTGTTCCAACTCGATCACTGAAGGGATGGCCTCCCGGCACATATACTCAATGGCGTCCTGGTCACCTAGCCAGTCCGATCCTTTGATCGTGTCATACATATGCCAGCGCCAGTCATCCTCGCCCATATTGCCCAATGCGGCTGACATGCCGCCCTGCGCTGCCACAGTATGACTGCGGGTAGGAAAGACCTTGCTAACGCAGGCTGTGCTCAGACCGGTCGCGGCCAAGCCCATGGTGGCGCGCAATCCGGCACCGCCAGCACCGACAACGATGACGTCGTATTTGTGTTCAATCAGTTCGTAAGCTTTATTCATTGCCTGGACTCATTGGTGGAGTTCATCAATCAGGCCCCGAGCACCAGTTTTAAAATATGAACCACGCCGGCGATCATGCCCGCTGCCGCCGCGATGCGTATTGCAAACAACAGCAGTAAAGACAGGCCGTGATGATGGACGTAATCTTCGATAACCACTTGCAGGCCGAGCATGGCGTGGTACAGCATGCACAACAGCACCAGAATCAGCAGCGTGGCATTGATTGGATCGGCAATAAAGGCGGCTGCTTGTGGGTAGCCTGCGCCCGTCAGTTGCAGTAACGACCAAATCAGCCAGGGTATCAACAGCAGCAGCGTGACCGCAGTAATGCGTTGAGCTCTCCAATGAGGCAGCCCGGATTTGGAGCTGCCAAGTCCTTTGGCCCGCTGCAGGGGGTTGCGCATTTCGCTCATAGCAGTACTCCTGCCAGAACCAGGGTGCTGATCAGCGCGGTTGCTAATACCACATAGCCGGCCCGGTAGGCTGCATCGATTTGCAACATGCGACCGGTATCCCAAATCAGATGCCGTATGCCATTACAGAAGTGAAAGCACAAGCTGAACAACAAGGCCAGCGACAACAGCTTGCCAGGCCAACTGGCCAGCAAGGCGTAAAGCGAATTCAGGTTTTCTGGCCCGCGACTGACCGCAATAATCCACAACAGCAGCAACGGTGCCCCGACCAGGCCCAGCAATACTCCGGTTGCACGATGGGTTATCGACAACATGGAAGTTAATTGCGGCCGGTAATAAGGGCCGATCATGAAGGGCGAGAGTGGTCTTTGTTTCACGTTTAAGCTTCCGGGAGTGCTGCTAAGATCGGGACATTACGACTAGAAATCAATGCATCGTCCGTTTTTTTCCCAATCGCCATAGCGCGTTGGATCCAGCCCCTTGCGGCCGCCGATTTCTCGTTTTGCCCCAAGTTCAGACTCGGGCTCAGACTTGGGCTCAGACTCAAGCTTTTTTAACGGCTGTATCTCTGCAACTGGTTTTTCGGCCGGTTTGCTTTGGGATTCATGGGCGGAATGCATCGGGGAAGCGTACTGACTCGACTGTGTTTAATCAAGGACAAATAGATCGGGTCTTCGACTGGTTCCTGATACACAGGAGCGGCAATCGGGTAGAATCCCTCGTTAGCGCGCCATGGATAGAGCGCTGATCCATGGCCCCACTGATTTTTGAATTGTTTGCTACTTTGATTTTGATTTTGTGATGGGACCATGACTCCACTTTCATATCTTTCTGTACTTAAAGTTTCCGGCGCAGATGCCAGCAAGTTCTTACAAGCTCAGGTAACAGCGCACCTGGTTGGGCTGCAGGCCCCTAAAGCCACCTATTCTGCTTACTGTTCATCAAAGGGCCAGGTAATAGCCACGCTGCTGCTGGCACCTCGTGAAGATCATTGGCTGGTGGTTGTTGAGGCCACTTTGCTGGAAACCCTGATGGAAAGACTGGAGCGGTTTGTGCTGCGGGATGATGTCCAGTTGCAAGCCATGACCGGGCTTTATCTATTTGCTGTTGATCCACATGATTTTCTGGTCGACAGTGTGGTCCTGCTTGAGCCGCGCACGGTCCCCATTCAATATGCCATATCCGAAATGAAGCCCCCGGCCAGCCCGGAATCTACCGCACGTTGGCGGCGTTCCGAATTGTTGTTGGGCATTCCCTGGCTGAATAAATACAGCTCGGAAAAATACATACCGCAAATGCTGGGCCTGGATGCCATAGGCGCTGTCAGTTTTGCCAAAGGCTGTTACCCGGGTCAGGAAGTGATTGCCCGCGCTCGTCACCTGGGTGAAGTAAAACGGCGCCCGCAGGTGCTGGATATTGAAGGCTCAAAGGCGCCTGATATCAATTCACCTTGCTTTATTCGTACCACTGGCGGGCAAGCGGCAGCAACGCTGGTACATTGTGTTTCGACCACGACCAATGGTTTTACCGTATTTGCAGTATCAGCCTTGCAAGCTGGAGATGCAGTACGTGGCCTGGAACAGAACGGCCAGTTCTGGACCGCCAAGCGGGCATTTCAGGAGCTTCACGAATAATTCAAATTCTTTGAGGGCAAAGACTAAGCGCTGCGCGAACCGGCTCAGCGCTGCGCAACGATGTAGCAGACCCAGCCGGCGTCGGCATCGCCTCGCAACTGAGGTGTGTATATGCCATCGCCTTCTTCACCGCTTTCGTTGGTGCCTTCCCAGTAAATATCCACCTGGCTGAAACCCGCGTCTGCAAGGATTTCCTTGATCTCAGGCAAGGTCCACAAGCGCCAGTGGTAACTGAAGGCCTGATCCATGCGTGAACCATCCGGAAATTCAAAATGGATATGGCAGGTCATGTGTGAATCGATGGGGTTGAAGCTGTTCTGGTCCCAGATGTAGGTAAAACCATCTACCTCACGCGGCTCTTCCAACTCCCTTGGTGCATCGTAGCCGCCGTAGGCGTCGAGAAAAAATATGCCATCGTCAGCCAGTGATTCGTGCACTCGGTAAAAGTATTCCAACAATTCTGTGCGCGTGCGGAACAGCCAGTAGCTGAAGTTCATGGCCAGGGCGATATCGACCAGCCCGGTATCCACTTCAAGCACGTCGGCTTGAATCAACTCCAGTCTTTGCTGGTCTTCCAGGCTCAACAAATTGGCGTTGTGGTCGCGACCCCAATCCAACACGCTGCCGTCAATATCCACCGCAACTGCATAGTGGCTGGCATCCAGTCGCACCCATTCACAGGCAGCTATGGCAGTACCACAAAAATCCTCCCGCAGGACTTCAGCCGGGCGAGCACGTAACTCGTTCCAGGTGTCCAGCACAAAGCCGATTTCGGTTGCGGCGTCCTGTACCGACTGTTGATACAGCACGTGCCGGTCGGCACTCTCGGCCATAGTTTTCTTGCTGCGCAATAAGCCCATGAATGGTAGTTCCAGGTGTTTTTAATCAGGATTCGGAAATGAAACGCGGGTAATTCTGCTCTACGTATTGCTCAATAATCTGCAAAAAATCACTGCTCAACCCTTCGCCACGCAGGGTGAGTTGTTTATGACCATCAATAAACACGGGTGCAGCCGGCGCCTCGCCAGTACCAGGCAGACTGATGCCAATATTGGCATGACGACTTTCACCAGGCCCGTTGACCACACAACCCATCACCGCCAGCGACAGGTTCTCCACGCCTTGATACTGGGTGCGCCATTCCGGCATGCGCTCACGCACAAAAACCTGCACGTCGCGGGTCAGGGCCTGGAAGAAGGTGCTGGTGGTGCGGCCGCAGCCGGGACATGCAGTGACCATGGGCGCAAAAGCGCGCAGGCCCATGCTTTGCAGTAACTCTTGCGCAACAATGACTTCATCGGTGCGCGACTGCTCGGGCTCCGGCGTTAACGAAATACGAATGGTATCGCCGATGCCCTCTTGCAACAGCACGGCCAAAGCGGCACTGGAGCTAACGATGCCTTTGCTGCCCATGCCGGCTTCTGTGAGCCCGAGGTGTAAAGCGTAATCGCACCGGCCCGCCAGTGACCGATAGACAGCGATCAGGTCCTGCACATTGCTGACTTTGCAGGACAGGATGATGTGGTCGTGCGGCAGACCCAGTTCTTCGGCCTGCGCAGAGCTTTCCAGAGCCGAACGAATCAATGCTTCACGCATCACGGCCTGAGCATCCTGTGGCTCGGTTCTGGCTGCATTTTCATCCATCAGGCGGGCCAATAAGGCTTGGTCCAAACTGCCCCAATTAACGCCAATTCTGACTGGCTTTCGGTGCTTTATGGCCAGTTCAATAATGGTGGCAAACTGGTCATCGCGTTTGCGGCCGAACCCCACGTTACCGGGATTGATACGGTATTTCGCCAACAGTTCGGCACATTCTGGAACTGCGGTAAGCAAATGATGGCCGTTGTAATGAAAGTCACCGACTATGGGCACATCACAGGACATCATTTCCAACCGGCGGACGATTTCAGGCACGGCCTGTGCAGCCTCCAGAGTGTTTACGGTAATGCGCACCACCTCGGAGCCCGCTCTGGCCAGCTCTGCGATTTGCAATGCGGTTGACTTAACATCAGCCGTATCGGTATTGGTCATGGACTGCACCACTATCGGGTGCTCGCTGCCGATCAGCACTTTGCCAATTCGAACGGTGGGCGTGGGTCTGCGCCGTGCTGCCTGATTCATGAAGCCTGTCTCATACCGTCATGGTTCATGCGGGTCGGTCCTGACGGAATTTCGCGGCCGATTCTTCCGCAGCAGCCTGCAAGCCAGATTCGGTCATGGGCTGATGGTGTTTTTCATTACTCATCGCTGGCCAGGCAGATTGCAGGTAAGTCCACATTGACCACAGCGTCAAGGCCGCGGCGGTGTAGAGCAGCAATTCGCCGATAAAAGCGACCGGCAGAAACCAGATATTGTCGTGATAAAGCAGGAAACCAATAGCGGTCATCTGAAAACCGGTTTTGAGTTTGCCCGGCCAGGAAACCTTGATCAGGTTTCTTTCGCCAATTTCAGACATCCACTCGCGTAGTGCGGAAATGGTGATTTCACGTCCGACGATAATGGCCGACGCTATGGCGAATATCGCCTCAAAATGCTCCTGCCGCTGCACCAGTAAAATCAGCGCCGTGGCCACCATGATCTTATCGGCCACCGGATCCAGAAACTCACCAAAACGCGACATCTGGCCTTGCTTGCGGGCGATATAACCATCAGCCCAATCGGTAATGGCAGCCGCCACAAAAACCACCGCGCAGGCGATGTTGGACCAATCAGAAGGAACATAGAACAAAATGATCAGGACCGGCACCAGGGCGATACGTACAAGTGTCAGCATGGTGGGTAAGGTCAAGGTCATGGCTGGTCCAATTGGCGCTGTAGAATGCGGGCATTATCGCAGACTGCAGGAGCTAAATCACAGCGCCACGTGAAGTGACGAATAAATTGTCAGATGCTCAGTGCAAGGCGCGGTAAATTTGTTCTGCCAGTTGCTGGTTGATGCCCGGAACACTGGATAGCTCTTCAATACCGGCGCGCTTGACACCCTGCAGTCCACCAAAATGGTTGAGTAAGCCCTTGCGACGCTTGGGCCCCACGCCAGGGATGTTTTCCAGCCCCGAGCGCGAAACGGATTTGTTTCTTTGGCCGCGATGCCCGGTAATGGCGAACCGATGGGCTTCATCCCTCACCTGTTGCACCAGATGTGAGGCGGAAGAACCCGGCCCGGGAAACAGCGAACTCAGCGGCTCTGGCCTGACCCATTCTTCGTACCCAGCCCGTCTTGCCGCACCTTTGGCTATGCCCACGATGGGCAAGCCGCTGATACCCAATCCAGCCATCACTTCAATCGCCTGTTTCAACTGACCCTTACCACCGTCGATCAACAACAGATCCGGCAACTCGCCCTCCTCCTTTTGAACCGCTTCATAGCGACGTTGCAAAACCTGGCGCATGGCGGCGTAGTCATCACCCGGGGTTATGTCTTTGAGAATGTAACGGCGGTATCTTGACTTGTCTGCACCATTTGCACCAAAGGTCACACAGGAGCCCACGGTCTGATTGCCTGCGATATGAGAAATATCAAAACATTCTATGCGCGTGGGCAAATCATCCAGGCCCAATAATTGCTGCAGTTCTTCCAATTGCCGCTGGTAGTTGGCTTCGCTGGCCAGTCGCAAACCCAAAGACTGCTTGGCATTCTGTTGTGCCAGCAACAGGATCTGACGCCGGTCTCCGCGCGGATTGGCTTGCATTCTCACTTTGCGGCCAGCCAGTTCTGTAAATGCCTGTTGCAACAGTTGCTGGTTTTCCACTGCGTTCGAAATAACCAGTAAAGGTGGTGGCAACCGTTGCTGGTAAAACTGCCCCAGAAAGGCATCCAGCACTTCAGCAGCTTCACGCTGTTCTGTGTGGCTGGGGAAGTAACTGCGCTGACCCAGATTGCGACCGGCGCGGAATGAAACCACCTGCACGCAACTCTTGGCCTGTTCCTGGGCAACGGCAATAAAGTCGATATCGCCGGTGGCTCCCGATACATATTGCTGAGCCTGGATTTCCTTCAGCGTGCGGATCTGATCGCGAATAGCAGCCGCTTGCTCGTAGTCCTGCCGCGTCGAAGCTTTTTCCATGCGCTGAATCAGCTTATCAATGATGTTCTGATCCTTGCCTTGCAGAAACAAGCTGGCATCACTGACCTGTGTAGCGTAATCCTTCGCACTTACCAGGCCAACACAAGGCGCTGTGCAGCGATGGATCTGGTATTGCAAACAGGGTCGGCTACGATGGGCGAAATAACTGTCCTCGCAATTCCGCAAGCGGAATATCTTCTGGATCATACTGATACTTTCGCGGGTTGAGCTGGCCGAAGGATAAGGCCCAAAGTAGCGCGTGGCTGAATCCTTCGCGCCCCGATAAAACGCGATTCGCGGAAATTCATGACCGGTAGTTATGGCAATCCAGGGATAGGATTTGTCATCACGCAGCAAAATGTTGTAGCGGGGTTTGTGTGCCTTGATCCACTCGTTTTCCAGCAACAGCGCTTCACTTTCACTGCGCGTGAGGCTGACTTCCACCGACTGGATACGCGCCACCATGCGCATGATGCGATCGATTTTGGGCCGTGCATCGAAATAACTGCTGACTCGTTTCCGTAAGTCCGCGGCCTTGCCTACATACAACACCTGCCCTGCCTCATCGCGCATCAGGTAGACACCCGGGCGCGTCGGTAAACGCCGGGCATAGGATTTGCCATTGAACTCGGTTTTGACTTTTTTATCCTTCATAAAATCAATAAATACAGTCAGATAAATAACTTAATTAATTTTGTTTATCATGACACCTTCCACCCTTTGCAAGTCTTCTGGCGTATCGACGCCCGGCGGAATATAGGTGCAGGCTTCGGCCATGGCGATGCGACCACCGCTCTCCAGCATGCGCAATTGTTCCAGTTTTTCCGCTTGTTCCAGCGCTGTGGGACTCAATTGGGAAAATCGTTTCAAAGCACCGACGCGGTAGGCGTACAGCCCCACATGCCGGTTCCAGCGCATGCCTTGAGACAGTGCAACGTCCAGGCTGGACCAATCCCGCGGATAGGGTAACACCGAGCGACTGAAATACAGCGCATTTCCGGCCTGCGCCAGCACCACTTTCACCACGTTGGGGTCCTGTACTTCTGCTGCGCTGCTGATGGGCCAATAAAGACTGGCCATAGCGGCGCTGGGGTCGGTTTCCAACAAGCAGGCAACCTGATCGAGGCAGGCGGCGGGCATCAAGGGTTCATCTCCTTGCAAATTGACCACAATGGTCTGGTCAGGCCACTGCAGTGCCGTTACCACTTCGGCAATGCGGTCACTGCCGCTTTGGTGCGCAGCCGAGGTCATCATCACTTTCGCAGCGAAACTTCGAGCGTGCTGGGCAATGGCTTCATCATCGGTGGCGATGACAACGTGTTTGGCTGAACTGGCCATGGCGCGCTGATAAACATGTTGCAGCAAGCTGAGCCCGGCCAATTTTGCCAGCGGTTTACCCGGCAAACGCTGTGCGGCCATACGCGCCGGGATAACAATGTAATAGTCTGGTACTGCTGCGTTCACCCGCCCTGCCTCCCGCTTTTGACCGCCTTCATCATGCCTTTAACCACCGCCAACTCAAAATCTCCCGGCAAATGCGCATCTACCGCCAGATACCAGGCATTGCGCAGCGCCAGGCCACGGCATTTCACGGCATCCTTCTCCGTCATAATGATCGGGTAATCCGGATTCAGTGCAGCAAAGTCTTCCTGGCCATAGGCATGGTGATCAGGCCAACTGTGTCGTTTCAAAATCAATCCAGCCTGTTCCAGGCTACGAAAGAATCGCTCAGGATTAGCAATGCCGGCCACGGCATTGGCACGACAGCCGCTGAACTGCGAGAGGCGCCAGGACAGGTTTTGATCCAGAGAATGCAACAGTCCGGGCACCAGTTGCATGGTTACGGCGTGTGGCAAGGTTGACGATGGCTCCAACGCGCCATTCACCACCACATGATCCACTTGCTGCAGCCTTTGCATTGGCTCGCGCAATGGTCCGGCCGGCAGTTGCAAGCCGTTACCGAATTCGCGGCTGCCATCCAGCACACAAATTTCCATACTGCGCGGTAAGCGGTGATGTTGCAGTCCGTCGTCGGCAATGACCACGTCCACGCCTTCATCAAACAGGGCTTTGGCGGCCGCGCAGCGGTCGTTGGCGACAATAACCGCAACTGCCGCACGCTGCGCGATCAGCAAAGGTTCATCGCCTACCAGCGCAGGGTCAGAATTTGCTCGAACCCGTTGCAGGCCATGGCTGCTGCGGCCATAGCCGCGACTGGCCACACCCACTGTCATTCCGGCACCCTGCAACACCCGGCACAAGCGAATCACCAAGGGTGTTTTGCCACTGCCACCCACGGTCAAATTACCCACTACCAGTATCGGCTTACCTGCAAGTTCGCTGGCTGTTCTTTGTTTTAATGCCCGATCGGTCAGAAAGCCGACTCGATACAATGGCACCAGGGAGCGCAGCCACAAGGGCGCTTGCTGCTGGCCATACCAGACCTGGTTCAGCCAGCGCTCAAGTTTGATCCGCATGGGTTATGAGGCCCCGGATCTGCCCGGATCAAACTGGGTGTTATACAAACCGGCATAGACCTTGCCACGTGCCAGTAACTCCTGGTGCGTGCCGGATTCAACCACCCGGCCCTGATCCAATACCACTACCTGATCGGCATTTTCGATGGTGGATAATCGGTGGGCAATGACCAGCGTGGTGCGGTGTTTCATGACTTCAGCCAAGGCTTCCTGAATGGCGCGTTCAGATTCGTTATCCAACGCCGAGGTCGCTTCATCCAATATCAGGATGGGCGCATCTTTAAGCAAGGCCCGCGCGATGGCCAGGCGTTGTCGTTGCCCGCCGGACAACAGCGTGCCGTTCTCGCCCACTTCGGTGGCCAGTTTCTGTGGCAGGCGTTCGATGAACTCCATGGCGTGTGCGGCCTGGGCGGCTTTTTCAATATCCGCTTCAGAAGCACCGCTGAGGGCGCCATAGGCGATGTTTCCGGCCACGCTGTCGTTGAACAACACCACGTCCTGGCTGACCAGGGCGATTTGCGCCCGCAAGCTGTCCAGCGTGTAGTCTTTCAGTTCAACGCCATCCAGCAACACGTGACCGTCACTGTAAGGATAAAAGCGCGGCAACAAGCCTGCCAGTGTGGTCTTGCCACTGCCGGAATGGCCTACCAGTGCCGTAACACTGCCCGCAGGTACCCGGAAACTGATGTTCTGTAACACCGGTCGGTCATCACCGGGATAATTGAAGCTGACATTCCGGAACTCGATTTCGCCTTTGACCCGTGCCACTGAAATCGTGCCGGTATCTTGTTCTCTTTCAGTATCAAGCACCTTGAATATGCTGTCTGCGGCAGCGATGCCTTTCTGTAACTGGGACTGCACCGTAGTCAGGCGTTTCAGCGGCGGAATGGTGCCCACCATGGCCCAGAACAGGGTGGTAAATGTTCCGGCGCTGATACTGTCCAGCATATCGGGGCGGGTGGCAATCACCATCAATAAAACAATGGCGGTAACAGCCGCCACCTGCACCATGGATGAGCCCGTCAGGTGAGTCGCCTCCATCCGCATGTGCAGGCGTCGGGTCTTGTCATTGACCAGCGCAAAGCGGGAAATTTCGGTTTGCTGGCCGCGGAACACCTTGACCACACGATGGCCGCTAACTACTTCCTCGGTAACGTGCGATACGTCGGCCATTGAATCCTGGATACGATGGCTTATTTTACGAAAGCGGCGGCTGATCACGGTGACCAGCAAACCAATCATCGGCACCAGCAACAGCATGACCAGTGTCAGTTTCAGGCTGCTGGTCACCATCACGCCGACCAGGAATATCACCAACATCACATCGCGAAACGCGCTGACGATGGACTTGGTGGCCGCGTTCGCTACCTGCTCGCTGTTATAGGCCAGTTTGGAGATCAGTTGGCCCGCGGTATAGCGATCAAAAAAGGCGGCTGGTAAGGTCACGTACTGACTGAACAACTCCAGTCTCATGTCCGCAACCACTTTCCTGCCTACCCACTCCATGCCGTAGACCCCGGCAAAGTTACCGATGATGCGTCCGACACCAATCAATGCAATCACGCCCGCCAGCCACAAGCCAAACTCCGAGTCCTTGGCTACGAAAACCCGATCGATTAATGGCTCCATGAACTTGACGAAAGCCGCCTGCATGGCCGCGTCCATGCTGACACCGACGATACCCAGCATAAACATCCAGCCGTAGCGCCGGGTGTAGGCCCAAAGACGAAAATATATCTGGCTGGAGGTGCTGGCAGTAAAGTCCGTGCTCATTCGCCCGATTCAACCGTGCGGTCGGTGGCGATGGACAGATTGGTAAATCCCAGTTCGGCGGCTACATCCATGGCCATGACCACGTAATGGTGCGGCGTCATGCGATCAGCACGTAACAATAGTGGCAGATCGCGCTGCTCACCGGCAGCCTGCCTGAACGCGGCAATCACGGTGCTGCGCTGGTCATCGATCAATTGCTGGTCGTTCAGATACATGCGGCCCGTTGGGTCGATTACCAGTTCCAGTCTGTCTGGCACCTCAACGGGCGCCTCCACAGCACTGGCCTCAGGCAGATCGACCTTCAGTACAGCTTGTCGTTCAAAATTGGTGCTGACCATAAAGAAAATCAACAACAGGAATACCACGTCGATCAAGGACGTCAGATCAACTGTAGGTTCCTCGCGTTCCCGCGTGCGAAGCTTCACTTCAGCCTCCCGGCACGCGGGTACCGAGGCGCGCTACGTGTCCGCGTTCGATGGCCTCGATCAGGCTGATGGCCTGTTCTTCCATGCTGATCACGTACATGTCCACCTGGCCTTTGAAGAAGCGGTAAAAAAAATAGCTGGGAATGGCTACACAAAGACCTGCTGCGGTGGTGATCAAGGCTTCTGAAATACCGCCCGCCAGGACATTGGCATTACCCACGCCGTGCTCCATGATGGCGGAAAATACCTTGATCATGCCGAACACAGTACCCAACAATCCCAGCAAGGGGCTGATACCGGCGATGGTACCCAGGGTGTTGAGGAAACGCTCCAGCTCATGCAGCACATGACGACCCGTGTCCTCCACCGATTCCTTGATCAGCTCGCGTGGCCGGTGCCGGTTGGCCAAAGCAGCCGCCAGCACCCGACCCAAGGCTGAAGAATCGCGCAACTGGTCGATGTGGCGTTTGTCGAGTTCGTGACGCGCGGCCCATTCTTGCACCTGGGCGCCCACTCCAGCGGGTATGACATTGCGCCGTCGCAAGGCCCAAAATCGTTCGGCGATAATTGCAACAGCAAGGATCGAACAAAAGATGATGGGAACCATCAGCCAACCACCGGCATAGATGATCTCTAGCACGCGCTTCACTCCTTTGATTTAGTCGGGTCAGGAGCTCTGTCGGACTTAACATGATCTACTGCCAGGTCCGACCGGCTCATAGGCGAATGATACATGGCGCATCCATTGCTGGCCATTGATCTGCGGACTCAATTCCGGGTACAGGTTGTACATTCAAGGTTCAGCAGCATTTCTCAGGGGAATTTTTCAGGGGCATTCCGGTCCCGCCGGCCAGCGCCAGGGTGCGCGTCGTTGACGGCGGGCGCTCTGCAGCTCAGCCGGCCCATCGCCATTAATTTCCAGCCTGATGGCTCCACATTGATCAGTCGATAGCAGTTTGATGCCCGCGTCTCTGTAGCGTTGTTTGACCTCGGGGCGCGGAAAGCCAAAGCGATTACCCACCCCCGCTGTGGCAATGGCCAGCTCGGGCACGGTGACGCGCAACAGTTCAGGGTCAGATGATGAGCGGCTGCCATGATGCGGCACCAGCAGAATGCGGTAGATGTCCAGCTTCCGGCCCAGCAATCGACGTTCCACTTTGGAAGAGATATCGCCGGTTAGAAGGATTTTGAACTGGCCGGCATTGATATCCAGCACACACGAGGAGTCATTGCCTTGATAAGGCAGAAAGGGCGATGGATGCAATACCCTGAATTGGCTTTGCTGCCAGGACCAGCTCAAGGAATCATCACAAGCATCAATCCCAGGCACTTGCTGCGGCAAACTGGCGAATAGCGGCACAGCAGGATATTGCTCCAGCAGGCTGGCCAGGCCTCCGGCATGGTCCAGATCGCCATGACTGATAATGATGCGATCGGGCCGCGCATAACCACTGGCCAATATTGCGGGATGGATCACTGAACCCACCAGGTCATTGCCCAATCCATCTCCTGGGCCACTGTCGTAGAGCAGCAGGTTAGCACCTGTCTGCAACAACAAGGCCGTGCCCTGCCCTACATCCAACACATCGAGCTGCAGTTTATTGGCAGCGGCGGGCTGTGCCGGCAAAAGCAATGGCAGCATCAACAGCAGCGCAGGCGCTTGCAGGCGTAAGCCTCGGGGCAACAACATCAAGCCTGCCGCGACAACCGCCATGCTGAGGCTGAGCCAGGAAGGCTGCAAAATGGAACTATAGGCCTGCACCGACCCGGCCAGCGGCTTGAGTAGCAGCATCAGCCAGTCGGAGGCATGAGCTGCCGTATTAACCAACCAACCGAACAACGCGGGCTCAAATGGCCAAACGATCAATGCCAATAACACCAGCGGAACCACAATAAAGCTGACCCACGGTATCGCCACCAGGTTGGCCAAAAACCCTGCCGGACTGGACATCTGGAACCACCAGGCGGTGAAAGGAAAGCACAACAACATCACCGCAAATTGCGCCTGCAGCATGGATTTTAACCAACCACTTCCATGGCCCCGGCGCGGTACAAACCATAACAGCAATGCCGCGACCGCGACAAAAGACATCCAGGCTCCAGCCTGCAATGGTGCCAACATCTCTGTCAGCAGAACCACGGTGAGGGCCAGTATCAGCGAATGCATAGGTGGAATATTGCGCTTAGCCAACTGCAGGCATAACACCACGCTCAACATGACCAATGCCCTGATGGTTGAGGTGGAAAAACCCGCCAGCCCGGCATATGCACATGCCCCCACCCAGCCGAATACAAGGCATGCAATTCGGGAGTTTGGTAAACGTGAGCTCAACGGCAAAAGCAACAGCCTGGCCAGACCAAAAGCCAGTAAATAGGCCAGGCCCACATGCAAGCCGGAGATGGCCAATAAATGTGCTGTGCCGGTAACCGACAGGCTGTTACGCTGTTCCTTGGTTAAACCCGTGCGGTCGGCTACCGCCAATGCCCGCGTTATGCCGAGGCTGTCGGCTGTGCTTTCAACTGCGGCCATAGCCTGGCTCAGTCGCCATCGCAGGCGATCCAGTTGACCAAACCAGTTGCCTTCGCTGAACAACTGCCCCTGTCTTACAGTGGCTTGTCCGCCTATACCCTCAGCGAACAACCAACGCTCTTTGTCCTGACCCTGAAAATTAACCAGGCCCCAAGGTGGTTTCAGTTGCACTTGCAGTTGCCAAACCTGACCGGGCAGCAATTCAGGCGCATTGCGATACCAATGCACCAAAATTTCATCAGGCAGATCAGCAGTTGCTGAAGTTGGCGCCGGCCTTGAATCGCGCGACTTGCTGGGCTGAAATCGAAAGCGCGTGTAATTGCCCAGGTTCTCGGGCAGCCCAACAATTCGACCATGTATAGCAATGAGTTCGCCTGGCGTGAACGATGTGTATCGGTCATCCAACTGCCACTGTAAAGCCAAACTGCAGCCCAGCAGGCCAGCAAACAGTGAGACGGCCGCGACAAAGCGACCCAGCTTCAGCAATGCAATAGCGGGAAGAAGAAACAGCCCAACAGCCCAAAACGGCCAGTGCAGAAAAAACCAGGCATAACCCAAAGCAACGCCGAGAATGAAACAGGCTGGAACCGTTAGCCCGCTGCCGCTGCCGAACCTGCGCCGCATGCCTATTCCAGGTGGTGCAGGCTTCCCAGGCGAAGTTCGAGTTTCAGGTCCATGCGGGATGCCAGCGTCAGGTCATGGGTTACCAGCAACAAACTGGTACTCAATTCCTGATTCAGCTCCAGCAACAGACCGTAAACCTGTTGCGCAGTGCGCTCGTCGAGGTTGCCGGTAGGTTCATCACCCAATAACACCCGCGGTCTTCCTACTAAGGCGCGGGCAGCCGCTGCCCGTTGGCGTTCGCCACCTGATAATTCCCCAGGTTTGTGATTCAAGCGCTCCCCCAGGCCCACCCGCTGCAGTAATTCAGTGGCTGCTTTTCGAGCCTCAGCAACCGGAGTACCGCGAATCAGCAGCGGCATGGCGACATTTTCCATCGCCGTGAATTCCGCTAACAAGTGATGAAACTGGTAGACGAAGCCCATGGTGAGATTGCGGATCTCTCCACGTCTGACTTCAGATTGCTGCCACAAGGACTCACCATCAACCCAAACTTCACCCTGGTCAGGTTTGTCCAGCCCACCGAGTATGTGCAACAGCGTGCTTTTGCCAGCACCTGAGGCGCCGACGATGGACACAGACTGTCCAGGATGAATGGCCAGGTTGACATTGGCCAGCACTTCAATGCGCTTGCTGCCCTGATGGAAGGCCTTGCTGATGCCGCGTGCTTCCAACACTGGCGCGGTGTTTGCGCCCGACTTCCCGGCCTCACTCATAGCGCAAAGCCTCTGCTGGATGGGTTCTGGATGCGCGCCAGGAAGGGTACAAGGTCGATAGCAAAGACATTCCCAGCGTCATCAGCGAAAAATTGATCACATCCGCGCTGCGCAATTCGGAGGGTAATTCGGTGATGTAGTAAATATCCGAAGGAAACAAGCTGAAGCCAAACAGCGATTCCAGAAATGGCACCACCGAGCTGATGTTCATGGCCAGCAAAATGCCACCCACAATACCCAGGGCGGTACCGATCACACCGATCAGGCTGCCCTGAATTACGAAGATGCGCAAAATCGTAGCAGGACGTGCGCCCATGGTTTTCAGGATGGCAATGTCGGATTGCTTGTCCGTTACCACCATCACCAACATGGAAATGATATTGAATGCCGCCACCGCGATGATCATAGACAGAATCACCCACATCACCGTCTTCTCGGTGCGCACGGCCTGGAACAGGTTACCGCGCTCCTGGGTCCAGTCACGCACAAAATAGTCTCCAGGCAGATCGCTGGAAATCTCCCGCGCTACCCGCCACGATTGATCCATATCATCCAGTTTCAGCCGAATACCGCCAACCGTGCCTTCAGGCAAGCGCAACAATCTAGCCGTATCAGCGATATGCACCAATGCCAACGCCGCGTCGTTTTCATATTCACCAAATTCAAATGCACCGACAACAGTAAATCGTCGCATCAAGGGACTGGCACCGACCGGTGTCGCTTTCAGTCGTGGCGCAATCATGGTGACCTTGTCACCCGGCCCCACCCGCAAGCGGGAAGCGAGGGTGATGCCAAGGATGATGCCGTATTCACCGGGCTGCAGGTCTTCCAACTGGCCGGCCACCATTTTGTCCTTTACTTCTGACACGCGCTGCTCAAACTCCGGGTCGATACCGCGCAATATGGCACCGGAAGATTCATTACCCTGCAGCCATACACCTTCTTCGATATAAGGAGCCGCACCCAAAACCGCCGGGTTGGTTTCGGCCTGCTTGATCAAAACATGCCAATCCGCGATCGAACCTTCCACGGGTTGAATGGTGGCATGGGCAATCGCGCCAAGTATGCGAGTACGCAATTCCTTCTCGAAGCCGTTCATCACCGAAATCACGGTGATCAGTGTGGTTACACCCAGCGCAATTCCCAGCATGGAAATCAGCGAGATGAAGGAAATGAAGTGATTACTTCGCTTGGCGCGCAAATAGCGCAGTCCAATGAAGGCTGAAAGGGGTCGGTACATGGCGCGAATTAGATCACAGCGACTGGAGCATCACCAGTCAGCAATGTCACTTTGTGTGTAGGAGATTTGCTCGACATTAAAATTGTTATTCCGCTTCCAGGGTGCTCAATACCGACCGCAGGTTTTCCGGCAAGTTCGAATTAACGATCACGGGCTCATTGTTCAAGTCGAGAAATTCGACATGGTGTGCATGCAGGAACATGCGCTTGAGCCCCATTGCTTTCCACCATTTCAGATCGGCCTTGCTGGCATATTTCGGGTCACCAGCCAATGGCAGACCCAGGTGTTTGGCGTGCTGACGTATCTGGTGGGTTCGGCCGGTGAAAATTTCAGCTTCTGCGTAACTGCATTCCGGATAATCCTGCAAACGGCGGAACTGAGTCAAAGCGGCTTTGCCGCTGCCCTCGGGCAAGCTTTCTCCCTCATCGTCATAAGCATCTTTGCCGGCCGGTACGTTCACCGTCAACAGGTCTTCCATCAGGCGGCCATCCATCAGGCACAAATAGCGTTTCTTGACGGTACCCGCGCGAAACTGGCTGGATAAATGACGCAAGGCCTGCCCATTCAAAGCCAACACCAGACAACCGCTGGTCTCGCGGTCAATGCGATGCGCGAGCTCAATATACTGACCGGGCCAGGCCTGACGCAGGGCTTCGATCACACCCCAGGGTAATCCGCTGCCCGAATGCACCGCCATACCAACCGGTTTGTCCAGCACCAGGAAGTCAGAATCGCGGTACAGCGTGGCATCATGCAGTTGCTGGATAACCGCAGGCGAAACCGTAAAACTACCCGGCTCATTAACCCGCGCTGGCGGCACGCGCACCACCTCACCCGCACTTAATTTGCGGTCTGGTTTAGCGCGGCCGCCATTAACCCGCACCTGGCCGGTCCGGATCAAACGGTAGACCGCAGCTTTGGGTACACCCTTCAAATAGGTGCTGAGAAAATTGTCCAGGCGTTGACCATCACGATCGGTCGACACTTCAACTTGCTGGACAGATACTGTTTTCTGCGCTTTGACATTCATGAGGTTGATTATTTATCCCTTTTACAAGTCATTGATAGGTCAAAAAAAGGCTGCTATATTACAGGCCTTCGGAAAACCGCGTGGGATGGTCATCTCAATCATCCAATGGCTCCGGTCTTCAGCGACGAATTCTTCGGCCAGATTCCTTTGCTTTGGGCGTTGCAATCCAACCAGCGTGGTAGCAGGGTTTAGTTCCAACCTGTAAAAGTATCCGAAATTTGCCTTGTGGGCGAGCTTGAAATTGGCTTCTCCAGCGGATTTGGACACTCCGATTTACGCAGGCAATCCTCGTGATGGCAAAAAATTCAGCTTTACGAGTGGTAAGAATGAATCAGATTTCCGCAGTTGCCCAGGTGGCGGTTGCGATGTTCCGGCCCCATGGCGTTCCTATGGGCAGCCGGCAGCCAATTAGATGAATTGAAAAAATATAGGCAATCCTGGTCCGGACAGGTCGTTCGACCGGGTACGTGAATTGCGTAGCTGTCACTCAGGTGACGGCACAAGCGCGTTCAGGCCAGGATGTCTGAGGAAAAATAACATGTTAAGAATGCTGATCAACGCGACTCAGGCAGAAGAGTTGCGTGTCGCCGTCGCAGACGGCCAAAAGCTCGTCGATCTCGATATTGAAACCCCCGCACTGGAACAGAAAAAGGCCAACGTTTACAAAGGGAAAGTCACCCGCGTTGAACCTTCGCTTGAAGCCTGTTTCGTAGATTTTGGCTCCACCCGTCACGGCTTTTTGCCGCTCAAAGAAATTTGCCCGCAGTTTTATCATCCGTCCGTCAAGAACCGTGATGGCAAGGTTTCCATCCAAGAAGCCGTCAAGGAAGGACAGGAAATTCTCATTCAGGTAGAGAAAGAAGAACGTGGCAATAAAGGCGCTGCCCTTACTACTTATATCTCACTGGCTGGCCGTTATCTGGTATTGATGCCCACTAACCCCGGGGCGGGTGGCGTGTCGCGTCGAATCAGCAACGAAGACCGCCAGGAGTTGCGTGAGCAACTGCAGAATGTGATCTCTCCCGACAACGTTGGCATCATCATTCGCACCGCTGGTGTTGGCCGTGAAGCAGAAGAACTGCAATGGGATCTGGACTATTTGCTGCAACTTTGGGCTTCGATTGAAAAAGCGGCTACCGAACGCAAGGCACCTTTCCTGGTTTATCAGGAAAGCAATTTGTTCATCCGTGCCCTGCGCGATCACATGCGTAACGACATTGGTGAAATCCTGGTCGACGATCCTAAAGTTTACCAAGACGCCAAGCAGTTTATTGAAGAAGTCATGCCACACAATGTGCGTAAGCTCAAGCTGTACCAGGACGATGTGCCTTTGTTCAGTCGCTACCAGATTGAAAGCCAGATTGAATCCGCCTTTGACCGTACCGTGCATTTGCCTTCGGGTGGCTCGCTGGTAATCGATCACACGGAAGCCATGGTCTGCCTCGACGTCAACTCGGCGCGTGCAACCAAAGGCTCCGATATCGAAGAAACTGCTTATCACACCAACCTTGAAGCAGCCGAAGAAGTAGCGCGGCAATTGCGTTTGCGTGACCTTGGCGGCCTGGTGGTCATCGACTTCATCGACATGATGGATAGAAAACATCAGCGGGATGTGGAAGAAAGGTTGAAACACGCACTGCAAATCGACAAGGCGCGAGTGCAAACCGGTCGTATTTCCCGTTTTGGTCTGCTGGAAATGTCGCGTCAGCGTTTGCGGCCATCGCTGGGTGAATCCAGCCAGGAAACCTGCCCGCGTTGTGATGGTCATGGAACCATACGCAGCATCGAATCGCTGGCCTTGTCCATCCTGCGCCTGGCTGAGGAAGAAGCCATGAAGGATTATACCGGTCAGGTGCAGATTCAGGTCCCTACCCGCGTCGCCAATTTCCTGCTCAATGAAAAACGCAAGGCATTGCATGACATCGAAGCACGGCATGAAGTGCCGGTGGTGGTATTGGCCAATGAGCATATGCAACGGCCTAAATTTGAAATCGAGCGGGTACGTAAATCGGATGTCAGCGAGGACGCCAGCTACACCCATGTAAAGGAGCCCGACGAAGCAGATCTGGGCCTAGCCACCACGCGTCCCGCTGCACCCAAGGCTGTGCCGGCTGTTACGGCCACCAGCCAGGCCAGACCAGCGCCATCTGCCAAAACAGTTGTGGTCGAGGTCAAGGTTGAGAAGAAACAACCGGGTTTTCTGGGGCGGATTTTCTCTGGTATGTTTGCCAGCTCGGAGCCTGTGGCTACTGCGCCCAAAGCTTCACCGCAGAAATCGCTGCCAGCCAACCAATCTGAAGCTGATGTCAGCAAAACGGTAACCGCTGAGAGCAACAACCAGGGTCCACCAGCCGTTCGCACTCAAGGCAACAGGAACGCACGTTCTGACGACGATTCGCCACAACGCAAGAAGGCCACGCGCAAACGCGCTCCGCGCAAAAAATCTGCCAAGAAGAAACGCGTCAGCAAAGTAGCAACCTCACAAGCTGATGAACTGCAAAACCAAACCACGATTGATCCATCTGCAGTACAAGATGCGAATGCCGACAGCAATACTGCGCCTGCAACGGATGACCAACCCAAGCGTCGCAGTCGTCGCCGTCGTTCGCGTTATAAAACCGGCACCGACAAGAATCGCGACACCAACGCGGATGACAACCAGAACGACTCACCAGACAATGCAGCAAATGGCTCACAGCCGTCTGATAAGGATGGCAACGTCAGTGAACCTCGTTCGGGCGTGGAAAAGCCCAATACTGGCGACAAGCCATCAGGCCGTGGAAATGGCCAGAACCGCAACCAGCAGCACCCAGACCAGCCCGATTCTGCTCCGGCTTCAGACAACACTGCTGCGCGTCAGGATCAGGTGCCCGAGACATCGACGCAGGCATCAGCGCCCAAGCCTGAACAGAACTCTAGCCAGCCCAAGCCCGACAACCAGACGGACAAACCTGCGGCTGTTGCAGTTAAAAATGAGGTCGCGCCGGCTGTTTCCGCCCAGGCACCAAAACCTGAACCCACAGCGTCAAAGTCGGAGTCTTCTCCAGCCGCTGCAGTGGAGCGGGACAGCAAGGGTATTTACACATTGAAGCCAGCGGATTCGGCACCAAGAGAGCCATCGCCGAAACCTTCAGCCTCCGAGGCTGCCAGTGCTGATTAAGAAACAGGATTGAACAAATTCGACTCTTAGCCTGTTGGCTGATTCAGCCGAGGCTAGAGCAGCAATGGCCAAATGGCGTTTCCGGGTTAAACCGACGACGCCATTTTTTTGTCTGTGCCCTAACCCGCATATTGCACCAAGGATCCGGCATTTACGCTGTAGCCAGATGCGGCGTAAAGCCGGATCGGACAAAGAGTAACCGCCCTGAATTCAGGAAAACGATTATAAGATGTTGTTGCAGTGAATCTTTGTTCACAAACACGTCCGCCTTGGTGCAATATGCGGGCTAAGAGCTCCAGGCTGGATTAATTCAGAGCTCGCTTGATTATGCTGGAGCACCTATTCCATAACGCATAGCCAGCCTGGTTACTTCGACATCATTGCGCGTCTCCAGCTTTTCAAATATGCGGTATTTATAGGTAGCAACGGTTTTCGGGCTGAGATGCATGGCATCGGCAATTTCCGCCAGTCTGCGGCCTTCCGCCAGCAACACCAATACTTCCATTTCGCGCGATGACAGGTTGTCAAAAGGTGTGCGATTTTGACCATCCATATTGTTCAGTATCATTTTCTGCGCAATCGCCGCGCCAATATGGCGACCGCCTTTGGCAACGGTTCGAACCGCCTGCAGCAATTCACTGACAGAGCAGCCCTTGGTGACATAGCCGCTGGCACCCGCTTCCATCATGCGCTGCGGATAGGGTGAACTGTCGTGCACCGAAAGTGCCAGCACCGTAACGGCTGGTTTACCCATTTTTAGCCGGCGGGTCAGCTCAAAACCCGACAGGCCAGGCAGAGAAATATCCAGTATCACCACATCCGGCTTCACCTCACGACACAATCGAACGGCGGCTTCACCCTCGCCGGCTTCAGCAACCACTTCCACATCATGGTATTCGGAAAAAATCTGCCGCAAACCCAGTCGCAACAGCTCGTGGTCGTCCACGATCATCAAACGTATCATCCCCTTGCCCCCTGTTTGTTCCCAACCCAGCCGCACACTAACTGGCGACCAACCCCTGGCTTCGACTATAAGAGCAAGATTGGATTTCTCAAAGTCAAGGAAAGTAAATTTGATTCAAAAAGCAAAAAAAGAGCAAAATTCCTACAAGAAAGCTCCGCAAAGATTACATTTCGACAGCAGGCTCCTAAGCAATCGGCCCAGACTGGCGACACCAGTCTTCCCAGCAAGACCGGTAAGCCTGTTCCAGTTCCGCCGTAAAGGTTTTCGCGTCCATCAAAGCAGACCCTTGAAGCTGATTGCGTAATGCGCCGCGAGTGGCAGCCAACGCCTTCGGATCACGTGCCAAATCAACAGCGATGCGGACGTACTCATCCTCGTTATTGGCGATCCATTCGGGGTGCCCAACGGAATTCAGCAGACTGGCGGCTACCCGGGAACGGTGATCATCACCCGTCAGAGAGACTACCGGCACACCCATAAGCAGGCTTTCGCAGGTGGTGGTAGTGCCTTGATATGGAAATGAATCCAGGTGAATGTCGATGCGGGAAAAAGCCTCGAGATGCCCATGGTGTGTTGGTATATTGCCGAGGAACTCAATTCGCTCGCTGGGCAAACCTTCTGCCAGCATCAAATCCCGCAGTTGGTTTTGCAAAGACTGAAAATCCAGTGAAGGGTACTTGAACAACAAGCGGGAATTCGGAACCTGCTGGAGAATTTTTGCCCAGCGAGCCAAATGGGCACAATTAAGTTTGTTTACATTGTTAAAGCTGCCAAAGGTGATAAAGCCCTTTTCATCATAAGCAGACGGGGCGACTGGAGGAGGCTCTTCGATCGGCGAATAAACTGAAAACAACCGCGGCATGTACAGCAGCTTTTCGCGACACAGGGCCGGGCCACTTTCTGGCGGATCGGTGATCTGGTCAACGATCCGGTAATCCACCGTGGGCAAGCCCGTGGTATTGGGATAACCCAGCCAATTGATCTGAACAGGAGCCGCTCTTTGTGCCAGTAAAATCAGCTTGCCGCCGTTGCTGGGACCGTTGAGGTCTACCAGCAGATCAATGTCGTCGCGTTCAATCCGGCTGGCCAGTGCGGGTTCGTCGAAATCCCAGACATGCACAAATTCGTCTGCAGCATCAGCGCAGCGTTGCGTGAACTCGTCCTGCTTCTGCTTGGTGTAGTACAAGTAGCTGCGTACCTTGCGAGCGTCGTGCTGCAGCAACACCGGCAGTATGAAATAGGCTACCGGGTGACGACAGAAATCGGACGAAAGGTAACCAACTCTCAAGGTTCGATCCGCCTGGCGACGGTTGAAAAATTTGCGCTTCCGCTGGGGAAAGCTTTTGGCCCACCAATCGCCCGCGGCAATGTGCCGTTGATAAATCTGCCCGGCCGTCAGCTCTGCGTCGTAATTGAGGGCAAACAGGTCACTGGCCCTTGCCGCATCGTGTTGCGGATTCAATTCCAATGCCTTGCGATTGAATGCCTGACACGCCTGTGTATCGATAATGCCCTGCATTCCAGCGCTTGCCAGTGTGCACCAGGCGTTGGCGATAACCGATTGCTCTTCTGCCGTTGGAGCTTGTGGCTGATTCGCCTGGCTTTCATCCCACTGTTCCAGGCTGGTTTGCAAAGCAGCAACGACATCAGGCGCGCCCAGCAGTTTGCTGAAGCTCTGTTCGGTGGACCCGGGATACTTACCTTTTGCGATTTCAACCGCCTTGGTGGCGGCGAGCACAGGCCACGCGGCCAGGGTGAAATCCGGATATTGCTGACGGGCCGCCAACGTAAAACTGTCAAGTGCCACATCAAGTTTCCCATCGAGTTGTGCCAGTAAGCCCTGGTAATACAAGGTTCTGGGATGATTGGGTGCGGCGCGCTGCAGCTTTTTCAATGCGTCTTGCACGGCCGAAGTGTTGCCAGTATTCAGGGCGATTTCCAGCGACCGGGTGCAGGGCTCCAAATCCGTGGCATCCAGCATTTTCCACACTTCGAGAATTCTGCTGGCGGTGTCGAGATCTCCAGCGCCCAGCCGGGCGATCAGAATATCTACCTGCAGCTTGCAACTCTCAATGGAAGTCGATAATTGCGTGGCCAGGGCCCAGGCAGAATTAAAGCGCCTTTGCTGCAGCAGCAGCCTGCCCTGCTCCAGCAGGCGAACAGAATCCACCGCTGGCGCGGACTGGTTCGATTGCCCATGGCATTTTTTGTATTTCTTGCCACTGCCGCAGGGACAGTCCTCGTTGCGTCCGGTCATTGTTATTGTGGTCGGGTCATCAGGTTGGGGTTTTGATCATACGGGTGCTAGTGGATATTTGGCAGAAAAGTGCGAGAGTTTGATCGACGTGGTGTCCCTGATTTCAAAAAGGAGGGAACAATACAGGGAACAAATCGTAGCGTTCTAATTAAATGTTTTTAATCAATCGCTTATGAAGATAAATGGCGGAGGGGGTGTCTAACTCACCCATGTTTGCGCCTGTCCGTATCTGTCTATTTAACCACTTATAACCCACTGTTTTATATACCTTAATTATCCGCTATTGTCTATCCTAGTCTGTAGGCGTACACTCACATTTAGCGTTTAAAGTATGAGACAGGAGACGAGGTTATCATGAGAGACAAACTGGTAGCGGCATTTTGCGAACGAACAAACAAGCCTGGCTTACATTCAGACGGTGGCGGTTTGTACCTCGAAGTTAAAAAAGACGGTAGAAAATACTGGCACTACCGCTGGCGTGACCGGTTTGAAAAGTATACCACTGGCAAGAGTGCTGGTATCAGCAAGTTGCGCCAGAGAGGGCTGGGACCGTATGGCCTGAATGATATTACTTTGAAAGACGCACGGAAGCTGGCCGGTGAGTGTCGTCGCATGGTACGCAGCAATCAAAACCCCATCGAGGAGGCCGCCAGAGAGGCACAGGAGGCCGCCATTGCAAGAGCCTCTACCCTGACATTCAAAGACTGTGCAGACCGCTATATCGCCGCTCACAAGGACGGCTGGCGTAATGATAAACACACCGCACAGTGGACCAGCACGCTCAACACTTATGCGGCCAAACTGATGCCGTTGGATGTTGCCGTCATCGACACCCGCATGGTTATCAAATGCCTGGAACCAATCTGGAAAACCAAGACTGAAACCGCTACCCGCGTCCGACAGAGAATTGAATCTGTTTTGGATTGGGCCACCACCCGGGAATTTAGAACCGGCGATAACCCGGCACGCTGGAAAGGCCACATTGAAAACCTATTGCCAAAACCGCGCAAGGTGACAAAAGTCATTCACCGTCCTGCACTCGACTACAAGACAACCGGCGCATTCATGGCCAAGTTACGCGCAGTCGATACAGTGGCCGCAAAGGTGCTTGAATTTCAGATCCTGACCGCAACACGACCCGGTGAGGCTACCGGCGCCACCTGGGATGAAATCGACCTGAATGCGAAAATCTGGACGATACCCGCAGGCCGGATGAAGGCGGATAAAGAACATGAAGTGCCATTGTCACCGCAAGCCATCAAGCTACTGAAAAGCCTGGTGCGTACCAATGAATTTTTATTCCCTGGCCATACCGGCAAGAAAGCCATCACCACCAACGCCGGGTTGAAATTGCTGAAGGATCTTGCACCTGGCATGACGCAGCACGGCTTTAGAAGCACATTCAGAGTGTGGGGATCTGAGCAGACCAGTTATCCGCAAGAGGTTTTAGAACACGCATTGGCGCATCAACTGAAGAACAAAGCACAAGCCGCCTATGACCGCAAAACCATGTTTCCGAAACGTATGAAGCTGATGAATGCCTGGTCCGATTACTGCGACCGGGTACAAGTTGACGCTGATAACGTGACACCGATCAGGAGTGCAAAATGATTGACCTCGTCGATATTGAATCCGGGCCCTGGGACAAGGTGGCGCGAAAATTCCGCAAGGGACAGTCCATCACGAAAGCGGAAGTACGCGACCTTTTGAAGGCCGGTTATCCGCTGCCGCCTGACCTCAATCCGCTCATGCTGGAAATCCTGGACGGTCGTTTTTCGTTTGCCCGTGCTAAGAGCAAGCCCATACCCTCGGTATTTACGCCACGATTTATTCACAACTTCGTTCGCGACGTTGAATGCTGGATTGCCGATACTGATACGCGACCTACTGAGTGGGACGCAGAGACGCACAGGGAATTCGACCGCCTGAAACAACGGACACTCTTCAGGCGGCGCGAAAAAGCGACCGCCAACCAATCCGCCATTTGTGTTGTAGCCGATGCCCTGAAAATCTCGACTCGCCAAGTACAAACCGCGATAACCGAACACCGGGAGTCATTGCAGACAAAATCCTGAGACTGCAACGGGGAATTGCCAAAACGGTCTTAATATCTGTCCATAGAAAGCCGTAACTGCTTGCGGCTATTGAGGACAGGCCATGAAAACCAAAGCCACGCCAGCCCCTCTCGCCAATAGCGTAGACGATACCTGCTACCGGCTAAACATTTGTCGCGCCACGTTTTACAAGCAGGTAAAGAAAGGCAAGATCAAAGTCGTTAAATACGGCTCCAGCACGAAAGTTCTCGAACCCGAATTACAGCGAGTCGCCATCGAGGGTTTCTGAAATGAAAACCCATCTTGATTCAGTAACAAGATTGTACGAGCCGAACCTCGAAGCAATGAGAAAGTCTTTGCCGGATGATTACATCACTGAATTACTTGAATGCTCTATCCCGGTATTTCCCTGCAAGCCGGACAAGTCGCCGTATACCGCGAATGGCTTTAAGGATGCCAGCACCGACCCCAGCCGGGTTAAACAGTGGTTAAAACAGCACCCGGATGCGCTTGTGGGTGTGCCAACTGGCCATGTTTCTAAGCTATTGGTAGTCGATATCGACCCCGATGGTGAACGCTGGTATGTGAGCAATTACGAGCGCCTGGTAGCTGGCAGGGTAAACAAGACGCCACGCGGCCATCATCTTATCTACCGAATGCCGGATGCAGGTATCCGGTGCAGTGCGTCAACAATAGCGCCTGGCGTAGATATACGAGCCAATGGCGGGTACATCATCTGGTGGCCACAACAAGACCTGGATTTCGTTGGCGATATGAACGATATATCGGACCCGCCGGCCTGGCTTCTGGCAGCAATGACAGAGAAATCCAAAGGTACCGGATCTGGTATCCCGAATGGCCAGCGTAACGACACCCTGACCAGCCTGGCCGGGAAACTGCTGAATCAAGGCAAAGACGCTAAAGAAATTACTGAATTATTACTCGCTGCAAACAAAGATCAGTGTTTGCAGCCGCTACCAATCAATGAGGTTGAAAACATAGCTCGTAGTGTAGCCAGGTACAGCATTGATGACGGCATTGATGATGTCGGCATGATCGAGGACGGTGATCCTTTGATACGAGCAGACAATTACTTGGTGCGTTATCTGCGACACAAAATCTTTCGCGACATGCACGGATACGGCCCGAAGATTGTTGTTTGGTTTGCCATTACAGAAGGCGAATACGAGGGCTCAATTATCAGAGCGTTCTATAACATTGATGTTGATGGCAGGACATGGCGGGCAAAGCCAGGAGCCCGACTATCAAGGGAAATGATAACGCTGTTTCCAGACGCAAGGCGTGATCGAATCTCACCCGCACTTTTGAAAAATCACACGATTCTGGCGATTGTTGGCAGCACAAAAAAAGGTACCTATTCCACAGTTCAAGAACTGATCGAGATTAGAACATGACATTTGCCACCGAACACGGTGAAAGCCGCCCTGCAAAACACTTTCAAAGGAACGAACTAGGGCTAGCGCTAGAGTTGGGGCTAGGGCTAGGACCAAGTAAAGAGAAAGAGCACGCTCTTCTGTTCTTTAGCTCTCTATTGCTTAAAAACACCGAGCGGCCCAAAAAAAACACCCGACCAACGACCACTAAAGGAAAAAGAACGGACCAATGAATGAAAACCCAAATAAAACGACTGTGAAACTGGTGAAAAGTTACACGCGTGCTCTCAAAACGTCCACAACGACTTTATGGCTGTTTTGCAGCCCATTTTGCTGCGTTTCCAGGCCGATGAATACTACACCTTCCGCCATTTATATATGTATATTATTGTTTATATTAGTGTTACAGATCACTGATAGTCTTTGTATCATATTTTGTTCCATACTTTACGCGTGAAAACACCGTCACAACGTAAATTTGCACGAGGGAAAATTATTATGTTTGAGCATCATTTAGGGCAAGCAAACACTATTGTGAACCCGGCTGCACATAGACCGGAAATTGTTGGATCGGAAACCGCAAATGCTAAGGAGTTTCAATATGGACCCATATGACATTCAAGTTTCAGATAGTGACGGACTAAAAATGTCAAAGGAGGAGCTTTCAAAGTTAAAGTCCAAGCTTTACACAACGGCCTCTGGATCAAACTCACTGGCATTGCATGCTCTTCATGAACACGGTGATTGGGGCGAAATGCGGGACCGTCTGAAGCAAATTAACGCTAGTGTGAATGACGGTGATTTGACTTGTGCAGAGGCGCTTCTGATTGATCAAGCCTATGTTCTTCAGTCTATCTTCTCGAATTACATTGCCAAAATGGTTAACACTGAGTACTTGAGCCAGACGGAAGCCTACTCAAAGATCGCACTCAGAGCCCAGAATCAGTGCCAGCGCACACTGAAGACATTGCTGGAATATAAGAACCCCAAACGCACAACTTTCATCAAGCAGCAAAACAATACTTTGAACCAGCAAATCAACGAGGGAGAAAAATCTGAAAAAGAAATTAAACCTGCAAACGAACTTTTGGAGCAGAAAGATGGCACATGGATGGACACCAGAAAGACGAAAGAAGCAGTCCCTGTTAATTCAAACTTGGAAACCCTGGGAAAAATCAACAGGACCAAAGACCGAAGCAGGAAAAAAACACTCTAATCAGAACGCTTTTAAGCATGGTATGAGAAGCGCCGAAGTTCGAGCGACTGAATCAGACATTGCGCAGTTGACTCGATTGGAACGCGAAGTCCGAAAATGGAATAGCTAGCCATCATAACCACTCTTCAAACTCGAGCTTCCCTACCGGAGCCTGCGATAGAGCTAACAAATTTTCGGGGTTGAGGAGATTCATGTTGCTTGCAAAGGAAACTAACGTTTAAGTTCACCAGCGCCGAGCGCCAGCGAGGGAACCCTGGGCGCGTAGCGACCGGGGCGTCTGGTTTAACGATTTGTTATATTCTGCCCCTGACTTTCAACTATCATTTTTTTGGTTGAATTCAGGTGCGGATCTAAACCTAATAATTTGAGACCCAGGAAATAGTTCTTTTCCGATTGAGTGCAATTCCTCAGCGACTTCGTTTAGGTAGGGAATTGCCTCGTCCAAGTGTTCGATAATTTGGTCGGTACCCATAATCAATTTGGTGTGGTCAAGCTCTCCTAATATTCCTTTAATCAATTCGGAAGAAAATGACATTCCTTCCGTTAGACCAGCTGCATGTAGTTTCGGTTGGATCACTAGAAGGTGTAGCTCTGAGCGACTATTAATTGCACTTAGAACTGAATCAAACTTACTTACAGCCACGACCACTTTTCCCAGAAGATTTGGCTCTTTGGATTGAAGAAGAAATGAGCCTGAATCAAGGTTAATCGCTACCTCATTTCGCGGCAGCATCAATGTGGGAGGCATCGAAAGAAATCGTGCAGGGTCGCCTCGATGAGGTTGAACGAAATCCCGTTCATATACCGTAAGCGTGTTTTGCATTCGTGAAAGCGAAAACACAATGTGATTGATGCTTGCAACATTTTTTTGGCGAGTTTCTTCCGCGTTCTCTTGGGTGTTGAGTTTGAATGCGTAGCTCGCACCAAAAAATGCTGCCAAAAGGGTAGCTAGTGCTGGGAGGAGTATATTGACAATCTCGTTTAAGGAAGGGGCCTCAATCAGTGAATGAATCCCCATCCCTGACATGAACACAAGCACAAATAGCAGGATTTGGGTTCTGATGGTCATAGGTACCTTGCGAATATAACGTTTGAACTCAGCGGCCGGGTCGGCTGGCGCGGCTCTTGCGCAAGCAAGAGGCGTGACAGGTGGCACGGTCCGCTGCAGTGACTTGTTATACATCACTACGGTCACTCGCGGATCTGTGCTTTCGATACTTTTCAACCTGCTTTTCGATCCACTCTTCCGTAACGCCAAACGCTCCCCACGCCGCCATCCAAACCGGATCCATGCGCGCGTCCACCGACCTAAGATGCTTTAGAATCCCAATCAGTTCGTCAATCATCTTCCGGGCGCCGCCCTCTTGCATCAAGCTTTCAGCGTGGTCTACATAGAAGCGGTGTGCCAGATAGTTTCGTTGCTCTAAAGCCAAGGCTAGGTCATCTTCTAAGTCGCCGGGTATCGAGAACTTGGATTTGGCGGCGTTGATTACGTGCCCAAAGGTCTTGCGATCGAATGACTCATAAAGTCGGTCGACATCATCAACCGTTACTCCCGGGATGTTCTGCGCAAGCATCGCTACCGCCAGGTTGACGACTCCTTGCTCAAGAACTGCGGCCTTGTAGTACGTAAGCCCGAAGAAGGCGTAGACCTCCTTTGGATCGTCATAGTCTGGGTCCGGAATCGGCGATACATCGCTCATGATGTATAACGTATAAATTAACCGGCGCGTGCGCAGCACGCGTCCGTGTTTAATGACTTGTTAGAGAGCATCTGCAACAGCCCAGCCTTCGTGAGTAAGTTCGAAAACTTCACCTTTGTACCCACGTGCAATGACAAGCCCATTTTCTAGAAGTTGATCTAAAGCGGATTCCCATCTTGCGGCTTCTCGCCTGTCTCCGCCTCCATATGATTCGCCGCCAGCTTGAATATAACGCCCGCTCAGGAGAGCAATTTTTAGTATTGAGCCATCGCCTTTCGATGCCGCCGCCTTTAATAGAGTTTTGGTATCTTCATTGAGAGAATATTGGACGGAAGAGTTTTGGGCGGTTGGATTTTCTGGTAGCAACTCGACCGAAGGAGCTGCCATTTTACTTCGAAGATATTCATTCTTAGAAAGGCAAAGCTGGAGTTGTTTAGATAGCTTTCGCTTAAACTCTTCAAAGTTTTCATAGGTCTCAATGAGACCTTGAGGCATCAATTTTTCTTTAAATGCGAGCACCTGAGAAAACTGCTTAGAATCTATACTCTCCGGCGCTACAGGCTTGGAGGAGAAATAAATCATCGCTGGTTTTCCAGCAGCAACATGCTCTTCTATTTCCTCTACGGTTCCACTTGGAGATTTACCTGTCGGTGTTCCTAGGCGTGTCCAAAATACCCCTATTAGCAGATCACAATTCTCGAGTATTCGACTATTGATGAGCTCCTGTGGTCGCGCACCAAGCTCTGGAGAGGAGTGTGTTTCCCAGCCTACCGCCGCAAGCATGACGTTTGCATGTTCCGCGTTTACATCGTTCCAGTCATGAATGATGTCACGAATGATCTCGCGTTCTTCGTCCACATCCCCAGGGGATGCAATCATTACAGGTATCACAGTTGCTTGAAATGCCACGGGTATGCTCTCTAACTACAATTTTATGGAAAACGTGGTGTTAAGGGCTTTTAAGGCTCGATTTTGCATCATCACTTTTCAATACTCCTTCTATTTCAACCTTCTAGCTGGCACGACTCTGTTCGTTAACACCACCTTTTCGTGTTAAAGAGCTGCTAACGCACATAACACCATTCTTTATTAGGGATCCATTTCGATTAAGTATATTGCGCAATCCGCCGAATCGAAAGTTTGTTTTTCGATATAGCTTAATTGAGCGGGTCGCGGCAACCATTCCAATGCCTATACGAGGATCCGGGTGGTAAGAAAGTCCTGGTAATCATCGAGTACGACGGGTTTCGAGAGCAAAGCCTCACGGCGAACATGGCGATCAAAGTCAACACCCACCAACAGGAGAAGTAAAATGACCACATTGCCACAGTATCGCGTAGAAGCGGCTCAGGCAGCCCGCGATAAAGTCGAAGCCTCAATCCAATACGATCTATACATGGACTGGGACACGGAGGAGGAAACGGGTTTTATCGAGTTCATGACCTGCGCTGCCCCTCAAGTCATGCTCAGGCTGGCACTGAAAGGCGCGTATCTGTCGCACGAATTGAAACCGGGTTACACCGGAGCGACAGACAGCACCACATTGTCAATGCTGATGGCTCGGTATCGCTCGGAAACCACGAAGATCAAAAAAGTTGAGGAATTGAAACCTGCGGCATGAGCAATCGTCAGATCGCCCAGAGTCACCCTCAGTTCGGTGACTCGTACCGAAGCGGCCCGTGAAGCTGGCCTATCCGAACATCAACAAGTTCAGGCCGTGCGAGTGGCCAGAGTTGATTCCAGCCGCTACCGGCAACCAACACACCGTGCTAACTGAGGGTGCCCACAGTCAGCAATCGCGAACCGAAGCCGCGCAACAAGCCGAATTGACTGAGGGTGTCCACAGTAAAGTTATCACCCGATCTGGAACTTCGGCAAAGCCACTAGGTATGATAACAAGTATGATACAAACTTGACCTGTCTGTTAATTATTCTTTTAAAACAACTACTTACAAGAGTAAATGGCGGAGGGGGTGGGATTTGAACCCACGAAGGGCTTTCACCCTTGCCGGTTTTCAAGACCGGTGCATTCAACCGCTCTGCCACCCCTCCGGGAATGTCGGGCTAAAGGCTGATTCTGAGGCGCGCAAGAATAGCCTAAATTAAAGGCAGGCTCCAGCTTTGAGGTGCGAATCTGGCAATTATTTTTTAATTAATTACTATATTTCACTTTGAGTAAACTTGAATTGGATGTTGTTGTCACAATATGCGTATTACAGGCAAAATTTTTCGTGTATTATTGAGCTATTGTTTTTCACAGGAGAGAGTTACACCGATGAACACCCCTACCTACCGTATTTCCAATACTGCCAGCGTTCCTACACTGACGGTCAACCGGGTATTACGCAACACTTACAGTCTGCTCGCCTTGTTGTTTATTGCCGGTGCAGGGACAGCCTGGGTGGCGCAATCGATGCATTGGCGCATTGGTTTCTGGCCTTTCCTGATCGGCATCTTCGCTTTCACCTACGCCATCAATGCCACGCGTAACAGTTCCATGGGTTTGCTGGTTGCTTTTGGCTTTGCCGGATTCCTCGGTATCTTTACCGGTGCCAACGTGGATGCTGCATTGTATCGCTATGGCAACGGTGGTGAACTGGTTGCGGCCTCCTTTGGTTTGACCGCCGGCCTGTTCTTCGCACTGTCAGCCTATGCCATGACCACCAAGAAAGACTTCAGTGGCTGGTTTGCTTTTCTGGGTGTAGGCACCCTGGCGATTATCGGCGCTTTTGTGCTGAATTATTTCCTGGCCATACCTGCCCTCGCCCTGGCGCTTTCCACGATGGTGATCCTGTTGGCCTGTGGTTGGATCATTTGGCAAACCCAGAGGATCGTGCGCGGCGGAGAAACTAACTATATTATCGCCGCCACCGGTTTGCTGGTTGATATCTTCGCCCTGTTCAATAACCTGCTGGCCATGCTGGGCTTTGGTTTTGGCGACGATTAAGGTTTAGCTTTCTGAAAACGAAAAAGGCCCGCAATGCGGGCCTTTTTTATATTCGGGGTCAGTATCCTGACCCCATTATTACCGACCCCAAATATCAGGCGGGTTGAATCGCTTCCAAGCCACCCATATAAGGCTTAAGCGCCTCAGGAACACGAATCGATCCATCCTGTTGTTGGTAATTTTCCATCACCGCTATCAGGGTTCTGCCAACCGCCAGTCCTGAACCGTTCAGAGTGTGCACCCAGTCGGGTTTGCCCGTTTCCGGGTGGCGATAGCGGGCTTTCATGCGCCGTGCCTGGAAATCGGTACAGACGCTGCACGAAGAAATTTCACGATAGGCATCCTGGCCGGGCAGCCAGACTTCCAGATCATGCGTTTTGGCTGCGGCAAAGCCCATATCGCCGGTACACAACAACACCACTCGGTAAGGTAGTTCCAGCCGTTGCAGAATGGTTTCTGCATGGCCGGTTAGCTCATCCAATGCAGCCGATGAAGTCTCAGGTTGAACGATTTGTACCAGTTCCACTTTCTCAAACTGATGCTGCCGGATCATGCCACGGGTATCACGGCCGTAAGAGCCGGCCTCGCGGCGAAAGCATGGGGTTTGCGAGGTCAGCCGCCACGGCAGGCTGTCGGTTTCAATGATCTGATCCGCCGCCAGGTTGGTCATGGGCACTTCGGCCGTAGGCACCAGATAACGCGGCGGCTCATCGGTGGTAGCAAATGCGTCTTCGGCGAACTTGGGCAACTGCCCGGTGCCGGTCATGGCTTCAGCATTCACCAGATAAGGCAGATAGACCTCGGTATAGCCATGCTCTTGGGTGTGCACGTCCAGCATGAACTGCGACAAGGCCCGGTGCAGCCGCGACAGCGGTCCACGTAAAACGGTAAACCGTGCTCCGGCCAGCTTGGCCGCGGATTCAGCATCCAGCAGACCTGTCACTTCGCCCAGCTCTATATGGTCACGGGCTTTGAAGCCCAGCTCCGTGGGTTCTCTCCATTTACGTAATTCCAGATTGTCCGCCTCGCTTTTGCCCTGCGGTACCTCTGGGAGTGCCAGGTTGGGCATATCCAGTGCCCAGGCTGATTGCTGCGCATAAACTTCGGCGAAATCAGCTTCGGCTTTGCTCAGCGCATCACCCAGATCTTGAACCTCGTCCAGCAGTGGCAGAATGTCTTCGCCACGCGATTTGGCCTGGCCGATCTGCTTGGCCTGCTGGTTTTTCTGGTTCTGTAGTCCCTGCATCTGTAATTGCAGCGCCTTGCGCTGATCTTCCAGCGCGGTCCAGGCGGCCACATCCAGCGTGTAGCCACGATGTGCCAACGCATCGGCAACCCCTTGCGGGTCGTTCCTGAGTTTTTGGGGGTCCAGCATAAAAAAATCCGCTTGTCGAAAACGCAGCATTGTACCGCCTGCGCTGCCTGATTTCGCTACCTGGCAGCGAGTGATAGGTGGATTAATGAACGCTGTGTAGTGTCCTGGCGAGCCAGTAACCTGCCCAAACGGCGAATAAACAGGACAACACGGTCAAGGCGATGTTCAACCCCGCCTTCATAAGCTGTTGCTCCTGCAGCAGGGTCAAAGTCTCGATGGAGAAAGCGCTGTAAGTGGTAAATCCACCCAGCAGTCCGGTGATTAATAACAAGCGCAACACCGAAGCATGGCTGCCTGAGTCTGGCAACACCACGACCAGGTATCCAATCACCAGCGAGCCGATCACATTGACCAGCAAGGTACCGTAGGGAAAAGCATGTCCAATCAATCCATGAGTTACAGCAGCAGTCAAGTAGCGCAGGCTGGCCCCCAATGCACCTCCCAGGGCTACAATCAGGATTTTGCTGAATTCGAAATTCAAAACGGTATTCAAGATCGTCTGAGGATCCGCATTCAGGGCCGAATCAGATCATCGGCACCGATCACATCCACGCCTTCCGGCGGCGTGAAGTCAAACAAACCCTCAGGCAGTAGTGGATTTTTCTGCAGTTTGGTGAAGCGAATTTCGGTGCGCATGCCAAACGCATCTTCCATGGCCAGCATTTGCAACTGGCCATCACTGAGGCCGACCAGCATGCGATCGAATTCGGCCTCAGCATCGTTGGAGCGCAACTCCAGTAGCACCATTCCATCAATATCGCCGGCTTCGCGAACTTCAAATAATTCATCCAGGCGCTGTATATCGGTAAGGATAATAAGCGGTGAATTGTTATTGAATTCGGCTTGTGATTTGACCGTAACCTGTTCCAGAACTTCATCGTAAATCCAGATGCGCTTGCCGTCGGCAATCACCTGTTCCGGGAATTCACCACCATATGCCCAGCGAAAAAAATGCGGGCTTTGCAGCCACACTTCCCCGCTGCTTTCGTTCTCAACGCCACCGTCGTTGCGCAGCACGCGTTGCTCGAATCGCGCATGCATGGTTCGCAGGTCGTTGGCGAAACGATTGAGTTCGTCACGGCCGGGCTGGTCCATGGCAGCCTGCAAAGGCAGCGCAACGCCAAGCATCAGCGCCAGGGCGCAACACGCTTGCATGTGCTTGAACAAATTCATATAAGGCTTCCTGGTGTGTTCAGTCTTTGGGTGGCGGCGGTGCCAGAACTTCGCGCTGGCCATTGTGTTCCGGTGCACTGACCACCCCGGCGGCTTCCATCTCCTCTACCAAACGCGCAGCGCGGTTATAACCGATGCGTAACTGCCGCTGCACGCTGGAAATGGAAGCGCGGCGGGAGCTGGTGACATAAGCAACGGCCTGGTCATACAACTCATCCTGCTCCCCGTTTATGGCTTCAGGCAGTCCGGTCGCGCCTATCGACATGCCATCGGCGGTGATTTGTGTATCATCAAGGACATCTTCCAGATAATTCGGTTCACCGAACTGCCGTAAGTACTGCACCACCGCGTGCACTTCATGGTCGTCAACAAAGGCGCCGTGGATGCGCTCGGGGATGGCCGAACCGGGCGGCAGGTACAACATATCGCCATGGCCCAACAACTGTTCAGCACCCATCTGATCGAGGATGGTGCGTGAGTCGATGCGCGACGAAACCTGAAAAGCGATGCGGGCCGGAATATTGGCCTTGATCAGACCGGTGATCACATCGACAGAGGGCCTTTGGGTAGCCAACAGCAAGTGGATACCGGCTGCCCTGGCTTTCTGGGCCAGGCGCGCGATCAGCTCTTCGATCTTCTTGCCGACGATCATCATCATGTCAGCAAACTCGTCGATTACAACAACGATGTAAGGCAGTGCTTCCAACTCCATCGCAGTAGCCGTTGGATCCGCGGGGTCGGGCTGCCAGAATGGATCTTTCAGCGGTTTGCCCTTATCCGCCGCCTCTTTTATTTTGCGGTTAAAGCCCGCCAGGTTACGGACGCCCGCAGTGGCCATCAGCTTGTAGCGCCGCTCCATTTCGGCCACGCACCAGCGCAAGGCGTTGGCGGCTTCTTTCATATCGGTGACTACCGGGGTGAGCAAATGCGGGATGCCGTCATAAACCGATAGTTCGAGCATCTTCGGATCAATCATGATCAATCGAACCTGCTCGGGAGTGGCCTTGTATAAAAAGCTCAAAATCATGGCATTGAGTGCCACCGATTTACCCGAACCGGTGGTACCGGCCACCAACAAGTGCGGCATGCGGCCGACATCGGCCACCATGGGCCGGCCGCTGATGCCCTTGCCCAATGCCAGGGTTAATGGCGAGGCCGAACGATCATAGGCTTCCGAACGTAGAATTTCGGACAAATAAACAATCTGCCGTGAGGTGTTGGGAATTTCCAGGCCAATGGTGGGCTTGCCGGGGATCACTTCCACCACTCGCACTGAGATTACACTCAGGCCGCGGGCCAGGTCTTTGGCGAGGTTGGAAATCTGCGCGGATTTCACACCTGCTGCCGGTTGCAACTCAAAGCGCGTGATAACCGGCCCGGGGTGCACCGCCACCACATCCACCTGCACACCAAAATCAGCCAGCTTCAGTTCCACCTGGCGCGACAGGGCTTCCAGGGTTTCTTTGCTGTAACCGGCAACCTGCGCGGGTGGATCGTCCAGCAAATCCAGCGGCGGTAAAGAACCCACTGGCAGGTTTTTAAACAGGGTTTGCTGCTTTTCCTTTCTTGCCCGAACACTGGGTTGCGCTTCTTCAACAGGCATTTGCGGCTCAATTTTTGGCTTGGGCTTGCCTTTTTGCCGTACCGAATCGGCTTTGCGGACTTCCACCCGTTGAGCTATGGCACGGCGCCCGGCAAACCAGTCATGCATCCCGGCGCCCAACGAAGCTATCCAGGCCACTAATTGCAAAGTGTACTGGCCGATGTAGTCCATCACGCGAAACCAGGAAATGCCGGCAAACAGCGTTAGGCCCGCCAGCATGATGGCCAGCAGGAACAGGGTTGCGCCTAAAGCACCGGTGTACTGCAACAACGGAATAGCGACTTGCAAGCCGACGATGCCCCCACCTCCGGCGGGCATGGTGCCCGGTGGTGGCAAGGCATGCAGATTCAGCAGCCCGGTGGCCGAGAGTATGAACAGCAGCAAGCCGGACAAGCGCCCCAGCCACTCCACCAGCAGATTGCTTTCGGTTTCGCTCTCACTCTCGGCGTTCTGATACACCTGCCAACCAATATGAATCAGCACCAGCGGCAACAGATAGGCGAGATAACCGGTCAAGAACAGGAAAAAGTTTGCCAGCCAGGCACCGAACAAACGCCCGATGTTGTGCACATCAGGCGTTGCCACCGGATTGAATGGACCTGGATCGGTAGCCGAATAGGACAACAGGCAGGCCACAAGGTAGACTGCCATCAACAGCGTAAGGATCAGGAAACTTTCACCCAGTAAGTGATGGGTGTTGCCCTGTACTTGCGCTTTAAGCGGTGACTTTTTACGTGCTTGCGGCAATCAAGAGTTCCTTTTGTGCCGAATCTTGCTGATCCGGTTCTTTTATTTGCGTTGCTGTCACGCAAAGTTTAACCGCCTGTTATAAGCTGTTGCCAGCTTAGCGTTTAAAGCTAAGGGTTTACAGCGCAGTGTTTACAGCTTGGGGTTTTTCACCAGCTTATGCCCATGGATCCGAGCTGTAATTCCGACCCAGTGTTACGACTTGTGGTTCTGGCTGGCAATACCCACTTAATCAGGCAACAGGGTCAAATTTCAATGCAAGCTTGACCGTAATTCAATTTCAGGAACCAGCATGGGTTGCTGTTTTATCGGGGCGATTATACATGAGCGATGCAAAGCACTTCCGGCTCCTGATTCTGGGGTCCGGGCCGGCGGGATATACGGCTGCCATCTATGCGGCCAGAGCCAACCTGGCACCAGCGGTTATCACAGGTGTTGAACAAGGTGGTCAGTTGACCACAACAACCGATGTGGATAACTGGCCGGGCGATGTTGAAGGCCTGCAAGGGCCTGACCTGATGCATCGCATGCTGGCACATGCCGAGCGTTTCGATACGCGAATGATATTCGACCATATCCATACCGCGAATCTGTCTCAACGGCCATTCCGCCTTGAAGGCGACAGCGCTGTGTATACCGCCGATGCCCTGGTGATCGCAACCGGTGCCAGTGCCATGTACCTCGGCTTGCCTTCTGAAGAAACCTACAAAGGCCGTGGTGTGTCCGCCTGTGCTACCTGTGATGGCTTTTTCTACCGCAAGCAGAACGTCACGGTGGTGGGTGGTGGCAATACTGCAGTTGAAGAAGCCTTGTATCTGTCTAACATCGCCGCCAAGGTAACCCTGGTGCATCGCCGCGACAGCCTGCGCGCGGAAAAAATCCTGCAGGATCGTTTGTTCGAGCGGGCCGAGAACGGCAACGTGGAAATCCTCTGGGACCACGAGGTGGACGAAGTGTTGGGTGATGACAAGGGCGTGACCGGCTTGCGCGTTAAACATGCGAAAACCGGAACAGCTCAGGATCTTGACGTAACGGGCGTTTTCATCGCCGTGGGACATTCGCCCAATACCGGCATTTTTGCAGGCCAGTTGGATATGCAAGGCGGCTACATCAGCATCAAGAGTGGTACCGCGGGCTATGCAACAGCTACCAGTATTCCGGGTGTATTTGCCGCGGGTGATGTGGCAGATCATGTTTATCGCCAGGCCATCACTTCAGCGGGCTTTGGCTGCATGGCAGCTCTCGATGCCGAGCGTTGGCTGGATGAACAATCCACTCAGAATAAGACAACGGCCTCCGCCAAAGCTTAAAACGATTTGATCCGCGGGCTCAGGACTTAAACCTCATGCAATGCGAAGGTCGTATCATCTCAGACCTTTGCCAGGTGAATGAACAGGACTGGTCGCTGCTGGATCATGGCGACCAGCCTTTTCTGGCCTTGCCGTTTTTGCGCGCCATGCAGGAATCGGCCTCGGCCGATGCCGCAACTGGCTGGCAAGCTCATCACCTGGCTTTGTTTGAAAACGATCAGTTGGTAGCCTTTGCACCCACTTATCTCAAGGCCCACTCGCATGGCGAATTCGTATTTGACTGGTCCTGGGCCGATGCCTACCAGCGTCATGGCTTGCCCTATTACCCCAAGCTGCTCACGGCGGTGCCCTACTCGCCTATTTCCGGTTCACGCCTGCTGGTTCGAACAGGTCACCCTCGCGCTGCGCAATTGCGGCAGCAACTGATCGAATTCGCCCTGGGCCAGTGCGAACAGCTTAATTTGTCATCCTGGCACTGCAATTTTGCTGCAGGTTCTGACCTGGATGTGCTACAAAGTCAAACCGAGGAAGCAGCGAAGGCAGGCCAATTGTTGCCGCGCTATGACTGGCAGTTTCACTGGCAGAATCAGGGCTTCGGGAATTTTGCAGAGTTTCTGGCCACACTGCGCAGCAAGAAGCGTAAAAACATGTTGCGGGACCGGCGGTTGGTCAGGGATGCAGGATTCCAATTCCGCCGCTTGCAGGGATTCGAGCTTGAACCAGCCGATGTTGATTTTATCTTTGCCTGCTACCAACGGACTTTTTTACTGCACGGCAATCACCCAGCGCTGAATCGGGAATTTTTTGTCCGGTTGATTCAGAACATGCCCGAGGCGGTAGTGTCTGTAATTGCTTATCGTGGTGATCAGCCCATTGCCATGAGCTTCTTTTTGCAAGGTGGCGGTCGATTGTACGGCCGCTATTGGGGTTGCCTGGAGGATGTGCCGGGATTGCATTTTGAAACGGCTTACCACCAGGGTATTGAACATTGCATCGCCAATGGCCTGGATGTATTCGAGCCAGGCGCCCAGGGTGAACACAAAATCAGCCGCGGTTTCAGCCCAGTAAAAACGCATTCCTTTCACTACATTCGCGACCTGCGTTTCAGCGAGGCCATATCACGCTATCTGAAGCAGGAGGCGGAGTGGATGGCTGACTATCGCCAACGCTTAGAATCCCACCTGCCCTTTCGTCAGGAAATTCAGCTCGAAAAAGTCACGGACCAGAAGATTCAGCAGTGAGCGGGCCACAACTCGACATGCTGGGCCCGAAAGCGGACGCACCATTCCCGCCAACTGATCATGCGTTGCGACGTCCCAATGGCCTGCTGGCCTGGGGTGGAGGTTTAGAACCCGAACGACTGTTGCGCGCGTATCGCAGAGGAATATTTCCCTGGTACTCAGAGGGTGAGCCGATTTTGTGGTGGACACCCGACCCTCGCTGTGTGCTTGTGCCTGATCAGGTCTACCTTTCCAGCCGCACGCGTCGCAGATTCAACAGTGGCTGTTATCGGGTTACTGCTGATACTGCATTTGCCGAGGTAATGGGCGGCTGCGCGGAACCTCGTGATGGTGTTGCCGGCACCTGGATCACCGCCGAGCTGAAAGCATCCTTTGTGCACTTACATGAACGAGGTATTTGCCATTCGGTAGAAGTTTGGCAGGAGCAACGTTTGGTGGGTGGCATATATGGTATGGCTTTGGGCAAGGTTTTCTTCGGCGAGTCCATGTTCAGCCGCGCTGTTGATGCCAGCAAGATTGCACTGATCGCCTTATGCCGCCAGTTGCAGCAATGGGGGTTCGGTATGCTGGACTGCCAGGTTACCAATCCACACTTGTTGTCTATGGGTGCTGTCGAAATTCCACGCAATGACTTTCTGGCCCGCATTGAACAACGGGTTCAACTACCCGTTCAGCCGACCCTTTGGAAAGGCCGTTTCTCGGTAGCCGATCAGTGGTAAGGTCACTTGTCACTCAACACACTCCTCAGGTTCTCTGCTCACTATGCATTCAGTAAAACAACACTCCTTGCAGGCCATCGGCTTGATGTTGCTGGGCGTGTTCATGTTATCCACCATGGATGTCGGCCTGAAGATGCTGGTGGAAAACTACGGCAGCATGCAAGTGGTGTTCTTCCGCTGTGCCTTTTCAATGCCGCTGTTCCTGGTGTGGATGTTGGCTACCGACCGCAGCCTGTTTCGCACTGCGTATCCGGGCGGACAACTGCTGCGTGGTGTGCTGGGCTTGATCATGTTGTATTCGGTGGGAGAGTGTTTTCGCGAGCTGCAATTGGCCGATGCCTATGCCATTTTCTTTGCAGCGCCTCTGCTGATTACCTTATTGTCCGGACCGATGTTGGGCGAACCTGCCGGTATGACGCGTATCCTGGCAGCGCTGGTCGGGTTTGCCGGCGTATTGATTGTCCTACAGCCGAGTACCGGTGGCTGGGTCAGTTATGGCGGCCTGATGGCGCTGATAGCTATGGTGTTTTACGCGCTGACGGCAGTCCTGCTGCGCCGAATCGGCAGCCGCGACCGCACCATGACCATCGCTTTCTGGTTCATTTTTCTGGTGGGAACGGGCGCCGGCCTCGCGGCCCTGCCGAATTGGCAAACCGTTAATTTCTCCCGTGACTGGCAGTGGTTGGTGTTAATTGGAGTTACCGGCGCATTGGGGCAAATATTGTTGACCGCAGCTTTTCGTCGGGCCTCGGTCGCGGTGGTTGCACCGTTTGATTATGTGCATATGGTTTGGGCCGTTCTGTACGGCTACTGGTTCTGGTCTTACCTGCCGGACAGCAGAACCTGGATCGGATCTGGCGTGGTTATCGCCTCAGGCCTGTTCGTCTTATTCCGTGAACACCGCGCGCACCGGCGCCTGCGAGCGCAATTGGCGCAGGATTAGTTTTTCAACAGAAAATAGATATGCGTAATCAGATCATCGGTGGGGGTATTGCCAGGATCTGAAATGTATTGTTCCCACGAAACACCCATACCCTCGAGCCCATGGGCACCCATATAAGCGGATATTTTCTCGTAGGTAGGCATCATCTGGTCGTAGCCGCCGCGGTGGATTACACGCAGCACTCTGCCAGAAGGTGAAGTACCGATTTGGACATTGCCTTCGGGTAATACATCCACCGAACTTACCGGAATGGCAGCGTCAAAAGAATAGCCACTTTCGTTCCAGGCGCGGGAAATGGCCATAGGTTGGGCCGACATCTGCAGATTGTGGTTACTGATAAATGCAGTCAGTTCCAGATAGGCATCAGCCAATGCAGCGGCAATGTCTCCCGGTGCCTGGCTGCTGACGTTCTCGATATACAAAATGTTCTGTGGCTCAACTTCGATAATTTCAACTTCCAGATCAGAAAATTCTGCACTGGGAAAAGACTCAGCCAGACGTTTCAGATTGGCCAGGCCTTGTTCATAATCTGAGCCCAGCCAGCGATCGAAAAACAAGCCAAAATAGCGCGCCATAATGCCGCCGAACAGGCCTTGTCCCTTGGTGACGTCGGTATCAAAACCCCATTTCACTAAAGTTGAATCATCATCCTCGGACAAGTTGTAGTACATGATCGCCTCGCCCTGATTCTCGAACTGAAAGCGAATGCGTACCAACGACGGGGCTGTGCTTTCAATGATTTCCTGCCGACCAGAACCAGTAAGCCGCGGATCACCACTCCAGGCCAGTCGCGCGCCAACTCCATAGGTTGGGCCACTGACGGAGTAACTCGCTGAAGGATCTCGCTCAACCCAGGGCGACCAGGTATTGAAGTTCGAATATCCGTTCAGTAGAACAAAAATCATCGAAGCCGGTCGATTGATCTGAATACTGCGCTCAATGCGAATGTCACGCGGCAGAAACAGACCTACTGCAGAGAATATTAATACAATAATAACAATAAAGTAGAGAAACTTCTTAAACATATATGTCACCGAAAATCAAATGGCTTAGAGCTGGCAAGCATGGCATTAGTATAGTGATATCAGGTACCTCACGACGCGCGCCCCAAGAGTTTTCCCGAATATTTTCCCAAGCACTTTCCTGGGTGCTGACGTGGCCAGATTACCAGACACTATTGATCCCCCTCATCGCCAGATCGACCAGACAGTCGTTTTTCTTTCTGCTGGCCCTCTGTCGGGGCTGCATTTCCGCCTGGGTTGAAACGGCGACTTTCATCTCCCTCCGGGTACCATTCTGGCGTGCTGTCATCGTCTTCCCAGTCATAGCGCCGCAACGGCACCCTGTCCCAGTTGCGTAACAGCAATGCCATCAACAAACCCACGAGCGCACCACTCAGATGCAGTTCCCAGGACATATTAGGTCGAATGGGAAACACACCCCAAACCATGGTGCCGTAGAAAAAGCCGACCAACAGGGAAACTGAAACAGAGCGCATATCGCGACGCAGCACACCGCTCAGAAACACAAACGCCAACAAGCCATATAACAGGCCACTGGCACCAAAATGCAGACTGGGCCGCCCTATAAACCATCCCAGCAAACCTGAGCCCAGCCAGATCGCTGGAATGACCAGTATGGAAGCGTTGGGGTAAAGGAACAGGCAGGCGGTGAGTCCGACCAACAAGGGGATGCTGTTGTTGAACAGGTGCTCAACACCTCCATGCAACAAAGGCGCTGTGAATATGCCCAGCAGCCCATCCACCGCTCCGGGACGCAACCCGTATTGCAGGAAGCTGACCTCTGTGACGGCATCCAGCAACAAAATCATCCACAGCAGAGCCACGAATGCAGCAGAAATCCAGGCGGCCAGCCGCAAGTTGGCTGCGGCCTTTTTCGAGCTGGAATAGCGCGGGTCGGGTTGGTAAAAAGCCATCCTATCTGCTGGCTAATTCTTGAGGTAGCGCTGACGCGATGGCCAACTTTGCCTGCTGCATCAATCGCTCAATATCACGGATTTCCATACCCGCGGTTTCTATGGGTGGATGGATGGTCATGGTGCCGCGACCCGGAAACAGGCGCAGGGTCCGGGCCGGCAGGATGTCTCTGGTGCCACTGACCGTAACCGGCAAAATCGGCAGTTGTTGCTCAACAGCCAGGCGGAATGCGCCTTTCTTGAATGGCAACAAACGGCCATCACTGCTGCGCGTGCCCTCGACAAAAAACAGGATGCCAACGCCATTACCCAGGCGTTGCAAGGCTTCCATCACGGCCGTTCGCGCGGCTCTTGGATTAGCACGATCGACAAAGATGTGGCCGGCTTTCTCACAACCCAGCCCGAGCCCGGGAATCTTGCGCAGTTCCTTTTTAATCACCCATTTCAGATTCAACTTCAGCCAACCGTAAACCAACAGGATGTCCCACAGGCTCTGATGATTGCACACCACCACATACGAACGATTTGGGTCGGCATTTTCACCACCATGAATGGTTACGGCCATGGGCGTTAAGCGCCCGACTATACGCGCCCAAATTACCGGGAAAGTGCTGCCAGCAAAGCTGGCATTGATCAACACGGAGGCGATGATGGTCAGCAAGCTGAAGATCAGGGTTAGCGCAATCGCCACCGGTATGAACACCAACCAGGCGTAAGGCTGGTAGAGCCAAAACAACAACTTGTTCGGTGTGCCGGCAGGCTTCATGGTGGTGTCGATCCATTGGGTGAGCAGAGCAAGTGGAGATTAGCCGCACAGCGCTGCGGGCGCAAATGTTGTAAGAGCGAGCGTTGCTGTAGGAGCGCGCTCTGCGCGCGAATCAAACATATCAGCAGCAAAGCCCCCTCCTGCAATGGGAGGGGGCCCGTCAATAGGAAGACTAAGCCGCCTTTTCCTGCTTTACTTGATCCTGGCTAACCTGCTTGCGGCTTTCGCCTTCAATCACAGTCTTGCCAGATTGGATCTCGATCTTCTTCGGCTTCATCACTTCGGGCAATTCGCGCTCCAACTCGATGTGTAACAAGCCGTTATTCAGTGCAGCTCCGGTTACCTTGACGTGATCCGCCAGGTTGAAACGCCGCTCGAACGAGCGGGTAGCAATGCCGCGATACAGAAAGTCGCCATTATCGGCATCCTCTGCTGCTTGCTCGCCATTAACCGTCAACTGGTTCAGTTCTGTGCTGATATTGAGTTCGCTTTCTGAGAATCCTGCAACCGCCATGGTGATGCGGTAGCTGTTCTCGCCACGAGACTCGATGTTGTAAGGGGGGTACCCGCCAGCCTGCTCTGGCCTGTGGGCTGAATTGAGCATGGAAGCCAGCCGGTCAAAGCCGACGGAAGTGCGGAACAAGGGTGAAAAGTCAAATGTAGTCATTACCGTATTCTCCTGTGAAGCAATCGGTGTCTATCGATTTATAAGCCTCCGCCTTTTGGCCGGAAGCGCCTGTGACCCCTTGCGGCGGCCACGGGTAAAAAGATGGGGATGTGGATATTTATTTCAAGTGCGCTTTTTGTGATCGTCATGCCGGGCCTGAGTTTTTCCCCGCCATGCCGAGCTTGAGCTCCCCCCGTCATGCCGAGCTTGAGCTCCCCCCCGTCATGCCGGACGCGATCCGGCATCCACGATTCACCGTGTGCTGGACCCCGGCTCGAAGGCCGGGGTGACGAATTAGCTGGGCTGGGGTGACGAATTAATTAGGCTGGGGTGTGACGAATTAGCTGGGCTGGGGTGACGAATTAATTAGGCTGGGGTGACGGAATAAGACACACCCATGACTTCCAATTCAACCCTGCCCTGCGGCAATTGCACCCGCACCACATCACCCGGTTGTCGGCCAAGCAAGGCTTTGGCCATAGGTGAATCCATCGAAATATAGCCCTTGGCAGCATCAGTCTCGTCAGGCCCTACGATGCGATAGGAATGCTGAGTACCTTGTTCATTGAGCAACTCTATTCGAGCGCCAAAGTAGATCTTGTTTCGATTACTGGGTGCCTGATCAACCACCTTCATCACCTCCAGGCGTTTGGTAATGTAACGAATGTTGCGATCGATTTCGCCCAATTGCTTTTTGCGGTAGATGTACTCGGCATTCTCAGAGCGATCCCCTTCGGCGGCCGCAGCAGATAGTGCAGGCACGACATCGTTGCGCCGCAAAGACCACAACTCAGCCAACTGCGTTTTCATGGCCAGTGCACCTTCAGCGGTGATATAGGGGCTGCTTTTTTCAGGTGGTGGTCGCCAACGGCCCATGTATTTTGACTCATTGCGGTAAAAGGAGCGGACCTTGCGGCCAAAGCCGATTCTAACCCAACTCAGGGCACCTGCAGGCGGGTGCAATATTTTGTATAGTGCCGCCACTCAAATTTTTTAGAGGTTGACATGCGTTCCTAAAAAGCCACTAGTTACTGGATTCCGGGTCCAAGCTTTGCATTTTGCAGGAGCGCGCCTTGCGCGCGATTGGACGTGCATTTTGTAGGAGCGCGCCTTGCGCGCGATTGGGTGGCAGCCTTCTACAAATAGTACTCCGCCGCCAATTCCTTCATAATGCACGCCGTCCCAGACAGCACACCCAGTGAGCCCCATGTCGGCACCTGATTCGCTCAAATCCATCCTGTTCGCCTTTTTTGCGAACCTGTCTATCGCCATAGCCAAGGGCTTCGCTGCCATTTACACCGGATCTGGCGCGATGCTGGCAGAAACCATTCACTCCTTCGCAGATGCAGGCAATCAATTGCTGTTGATTCTGGGCTTGCGTCAAACCCGCCAAGACCCCACCGATGAGCACCCACTGGGCTTTGGTAAGAGCATCTATTTCTGGTCTTTTCTGGTGGCCGTGATCCTGTTCAGCATCGGTGGTATGTTTTCGCTGTACGAGGGAGTGCACAAATTAACCAATCCCACGCCCCTGACCTTTCCCTGGATCGCCATCGGCGTGCTGATTTTTGCCATCGTGGCTGAATCGATA
>JAWXBM010000128.1:0-17495 GCA_034440115.1 Lysobacterales bacterium
CGCTGGGTCAAACTCATAACAATCCTAAGGAGCATTCTTGCTCACCCTAAGGAGCATTCTTGCTCACCCTAAGGAGCATTCTTGCTCACCCTAAGGAGCGCTCTTGCTTACTTGATCCAGAGCCTTCAGGGTTTCCAACAAACCCTCCAATTGGCCCAAAGGCCAGGCGTTAGGGCCATCTGAAAGTGCTTTATCCGGATCGGGATGGGTTTCCATAAACACACCAGAAACACCCACTGCCACCGCAGCACGTGCCAGCACCGGCACGAATTCCCGCTGCCCACCGGACGTACTGCCCTGTCCACCAGGTAATTGCACCGAATGTGTGGCATCGAATACTACCGGACAGCCGGTTGCGCGCATCACTGCCAACGAACGCATATCCGAAACCAGGTTGTTATAGCCGAAGGAAGCGCCGCGTTCGCAGACCATAATCTGCTCATTGCCCGCAGCACGGGCTTTATCCACCACGTTACCCATTTCCCACGGGCTGAGGAATTGCCCTTTCTTGATGTTTACCGGAATACCGGTTTGCGCCACGCGGGTGATGAAATTGGTCTGGCGGCAAAGGAAGGCAGGTGTTTGCAGCACATCGACCACGGCGGCGACAGCCGCCAAATCAGTATCTTCATGCACATCGGTGAGCACCGGCACGCCGATCTGCTGTTTGACAGCCGCTAAAATACGCAGGCCTTCATCCACGCCCAGGCCACGAAAACTCTGCCCGGACGAACGATTGGCCTTGTCAAAAGACGATTTGTAGATAAAGGGTAGATCCAGCCGATGGCAGATTTCTTTTAATGTGCCAGCGGTATCCATGGCCAGTTGTTCCGATTCAATAACACAGGGCCCGGCAATCAGAAAAAACGGTTTATCCGGGCCAACTTCGAATCCGCAGAGTTTCACAGCCCGAGTCTCATATTCTGGCAACCTGAGCTGGCAGTTCGCCCTGTTGTGAGCGCAAGGCTGCTTCGATAAATCCGGTAAACAGCGGATGACCTGCTCGCGGTGTGGAAGTAAATTCCGGGTGGAACTGGCAAGCCACAAACCACGGGTGTGTCGGTAGCTCAATCATTTCCACCAGCGTTTCATCCATCGACATACCGGACAAAACCATGCCGTGCTTCTGCATCTCATCGCGGTAGTGGTTGTTGAACTCATAACGATGACGGTGCCGTTCGGTAATGATTTCCTGGCCGTAAAGCTGGCGTGACAGGGAGCCTTCGCGCAATCGGCAGCGTTGCCCGCCCAGCCGCATGGTGCCACCCATATCGGAATCTTCATGGCGCGTTTCCACTTTGCCGCTGCCATCCAGCCACTCGGTAATCAGGCCAATGACCGGGTGCGGCGTCTGCGGGGCAATTTCCGTGGTATTGGCGCCCTTCAAGCCACACACGTTACGCGCAAACTCCACCACCGCAGCTTGCATGCCATAGCAAATCCCCAGGTAAGGTATATTGTTTTCGCGCCCATACTTGATGGCGTTCACCTTGCCTTCAAAGCCGCGCTCGCCAAAGCCGCCTGGCACCAGGATGGCATCGACACCTTCGAGCTGGCTCAAGTCACCACCGTCCAGACCGTCAGATTCAATGCGCTTGAGTTTGACATGAATTCGTTGCCGCAGGCCACCATGCGCCAGAGCTTCGGTCAATGACTTGTAGGCATCGGCATGCTCAACGTATTTGCCCACCACGGCTACCGTCACTTCGAAGCGGGTGTTGATACTGCGATCCACCACTTCACGCCAGTCGTCCAGGTTGGCCGGCCCGGCTGTGAGGCCCAGCCGTTCTACCACAATATCGTCCAGACCCTGCTCATGCAGCATGACCGGAATGTCGTAAATACCATTCTTCGCGTCCAGTGCAGAAATCACCGCCTTGGTGGGCACATTGGTAAACAGCGCGATCTTGCTGCGCTCAGCTTCTGTCAGCGCAAACTCTGAGCGGCACAATAAAACATCGGCCTGTATCCCGATAGAGCGCAATTCCTTCACCGAATGCTGGGTGGGTTTGGTCTTGATTTCATTGGCCGCGCGCAAATAAGGCACCAGTGTAAGGTGCATGAACATGGCATTGCGGCCATATTCCACACCCAGTTGCCGTATGGCTTCGAGAAAAGGCAGGGATTCGATATCGCCCACCGTGCCACCTATCTCAATCAGCGCCACGTCATAACCTTCAGCGGCCTTTACGACCCATTGCTTGATTTCGTCGGTGATATGCGGGATCACCTGGACGGTAGCACCCAGATAATCGCCACGGCGCTCTTTCATAATCACATTGTTGTAAATCCGCCCGGTGGTGCAGTTGTTCAACTGGCTCATGCGGGTGTGGATAAAGCGCTCATAGTGGCCGAGGTCGAGGTCGGTTTCCGCGCCATCCTGGGTGACAAACACTTCACCATGCTGGAATGGGCTCATAGTGCCTGGATCGACATTCAGGTAGGGATCCAGCTTGACCATGGTGACTTTGAGGCCACGCGATTCGAGAATGGCCGCAAGAGATGCAGCAGAAAGCCCCTTGCCTAATGAGGAAACTACGCCGCCGGTAACAAAAATAAGAGAAGCCATGCCAGAACCTTTTTAGGTGGATGAATGCAGTTGAAGTTTCTGATGATTTCTTGATCAGAGCTTCCGCGCAAGTTCTGGAAGGGCATTTTAGCCCAAGCTACTCGTTGTTGCTAAACCTTTACACCATTAATTTTGGCTTTTGCCCGGAAAATCGCATCAGCACTGAATTCCTGACCCGGCTATTTTACTAGTGCATCATGCTGCCTTGAAATTCCGCGACAAACCGGCGAACATCGCGCAAGCTTGGTGACGATGTCAGGCAAGGCACAACCCAGGACACGACCCAAGATACGACCCAAGACACGACACGGCCACATTAACGGAATCCAATGAGCAATCAATACCAGGCCAGTGACATCGAGGTCCTGACGGGACTCGATCCGGTCAAACGTCGGCCGGGCATGTACACCGATACTTCAAGGCCCAATCACCTGGCCATGGAAGTGATAGACAACAGTGTCGACGAGGCACTGGCAGGCCATGCCCGGCACATTGCTGTCATCGCTTATGATGACGGTTCGGTTGAAGTCAGCGACGATGGCCGTGGTATGCCGGTCGATATCCACCCAGAACAGAAAATCCCCGGCGTGGAGCTAATACTCACTCGCTTGCATGCCGGTGGTAAATTCTCCGACAAAAATTACCAGTTTGCCGGAGGCTTGCATGGAGTCGGCGTTTCAGTGGTCAACGCGTTGTCCAGCAAACTGGAAATCTGGGTCAAGCGCGAAGGCAATGAACACTTCATGACTTTTGCCAACGGCGACAAAGCCAGCGAGCTATCCGTTGTAGGATCGGTTGGTCAGCGCAATACCGGCACACGCATTCGTTTCTGGCCCGATGCCAAATACTTCGATTCGCCCAATTTTTCCATGCCAAGGCTGCGCCACTTATTGCGTGCCAAGGCGGTGCTCTGCCCGGGCTTGATGGTCAGCCTGAAGATCGATAAAACCGCCGAGAAGGAAGAATGGTGTTACCAGGATGGCCTGGCGGATTACCTCAGCACTGAACTCACCGATTACACCTGTTTGCCACAAGAGCCCTGTACCGGTCATATGAAAGGGGTGGATTCAGAAGCCAGATGGGCGATTTGCTGGCTGCCTGAAGGCGGACTGCTACAGGAAAGTTATGTCAACCTGATTCCGACCGTGCAGGGCGGCACGCATGTCAATGGTTTCCGAACTGGTGTCGTTGAAGCTCTGCGCGAGTTTTGCGAACTACACAGCTTGCTGCCGCGTGGATTGCGTTTGGCACCGGAAGATGTCTGGGACAAGGTGGCCTACATCCTGTCAGTCAAACTCAGCGATCCACAATTCAGCGGCCAGACCAAGGAGCGCCTGTCGTCGCGCGCTTGCGCCGCATTTGTGTCCGGCATTATCAAGGATGCTTTCAGCCTGTGGCTGAACACACATGTTTCAGATGGTCACGCGATTGCACAACTGGCCATCGACAATGCACAAAAGCGGCTGAAATCCGCCAAAAAAGTAGTGCGTAAGAAAGTCACCTCGGGCCCAGCCCTGCCCGGCAAACTGGCCGATTGCAGTTCGCAGGACCTGGCACGCACGGAACTGTTCCTGGTAGAAGGCGATTCCGCCGGTGGCTCGGCCAAACAGGCGCGCAACCGCGAATACCAGGCCATCCTGCCGCTGCGTGGCAAGATCCTTAACACCTGGGAAGTGGAATCGGACTCGGTGCTGAGCAACCAGGAGGTGCACGATATTTCCGTAGCGATCGGTGTTGATCCCGGCTCGAACCACATTGCCGAACTGCGTTACGGTAAGGTAATTATCCTGGCAGATGCCGACTCGGATGGCCTGCACATTGCCACCTTACTGGCAGCGCTGTTTCTCAAGCATTTCACCGCGCTGGTGGAAACCGGGCATATCTTTGTGGCCATGCCGCCGCTGTACCGCATCGATGTAGGCAAGGAAACTTACTATGCACTGGATGATGAAGAACGTAAAGGCATACACGAACGCATTGCCGCTGAAGGCAAAAAGGGTAAAGTGACCGAAACCCGTTTTAAAGGTCTGGGCGAGATGAACCCATTGCAACTGCGGGAAAGTACGGTGGACCCTGATACGCGGCGGCTGGTGCAACTCACGGTAGAGAGCCACACTGCCACCAACCTGGTAATGGACATGTTGCTGGGCAAAAAGCGTGCCGGAGACCGGAAAATCTGGCTGGAAGAAAAAGGTAATCTGGCTACAATTTGAAAACTAACCTACAACCAGGCGCAGACCACCAGAGGAAGGCACATTATGAGTGATAGCCAACACATTGAGAAAATCATCCGTGAATATTTTGCCGCCGTCCCTGCGGGCGGGGTGCAGAATCTGGAATTGGCCGAAGGCATCGAAGTAACCGGACCCATGCTGCCCGAACCCATGCACGGTGCTGAGGCAGTAAGTGAGTATCTACAGCAGATCGCGCCGTTTATCTCCCATGCTGAAGTGCTGGAAATCGTAATCGACCGAAATTCTGCTGCCGTGCGGGCACTGATTCACAGCATCAATGGAGTAGCAGTTGAAGGGGCGTTCTTTTTCCGTGTCTACCAGGGCCAGATCAGCCGTGTGCGCTCCTTATTCGACACTCGTGAATTACTGGCTGGCGGCGCTGCCTGAAATCATCCTCTATCGGGAAAACAGAATGGACTCAAATTCATGAATATTGGGCAATTTGCCAGCACCACCTGGGCCGATGTGCTGGAACGCAAGCAGATCATGGATTTTGGCATTCGCCCCTTGTGGGGCGGCATGCCACGCATTGCCGGACCCGCCTACCCGGTAGCCTGTGCGCCGGGTGACAACCTGATGTTGCATGCGGCCATTTATCGCGCACCTGCTGGTTCGGTGGTCGTGGTTCAGGCGGGCGATCTGGATTACGCCGTTGCCGGTGGCAATGTCTGTGCCACGGCGCAGAAAAACGGCATCGCCGGTTTTGTGCTCGATGGGCTGATACGCGACCTGGGTGAAATTCGCGACTGTCGGTTCCCGGTATTTGCCCGCGGCCTGATTCCCAAGGCAGGTGGCAAGCACGGCGAAGGCATACTCAATGGCATAGTCACTTGTGGTGGTGTGAAGGTAAGTCCGGGTGATTGGGTGATTGCTGACGAGGAAGGCATAGTCGTGGTTCCAGAGGAGCGTCTGGTAGAGCGCTACGAGGCTGCCGCCAGCAAAGATGCCAGGGATAAGTCACAAAACCTGGACGAATGGGAAGCCCGCCATCGCGCCAGCGTTGAGGCCATTTTGGCCAACAAAGGGCTGGCCTGATCAACTGGCCTGGTCAACTGGCCTGGTCAACTGGCCTGGTCAACTGGCCTGGTTGGCTGGCCTGGTTGGCTGGCCTGGTCGGCTGGCCTGACCAATGGACCTGACCAGGCTTCGCCAGAAAAACACGTTTGTCATAAATCAATTCCGGCAGGCTGATGTGCAGGCTGCCCGTTACCACATGAGTAATCTGCTATGAGTGAAATAACCGTTTCCTTCTCCGACCACGAAAGGATTCCGTTAAAGGACTATGCCGAGAAGGCCTATCTGGATTACTCCATGTACGTGGTGCTGGATCGTGCCCTGCCGCATATAGGCGACGGTCTCAAGCCGGTACAACGCCGCATTATCTATGCCATGAGTGAGCTGGGGTTGAGCGCTGCCTCCAAGCATAAAAAATCTGCCCGCACGGTGGGTGATGTGATCGGCAAGTTCCATCCGCACGGCGATTCGGCTTGTTACGAGGCTATGGTGTTGATGGCCCAGCCATTCTCCTACCGCTATCCGCTGGTGGATGGCCAGGGTAATTTCGGCTCGCCGGATGATCCAAAATCATTCGCCGCCATGCGCTATACCGAATCGCGCCTCACGCCCTACTCCAAATCCCTGCTGATGGAACTGGGCATGGGAACGGTGGAGTGGCAGCCCAATTTCGATGCCACCCTCAAGGAGCCAGTGCTGCTACCAGCGCGCCTGCCGAATGTTCTGCTGAATGGCAGCATGGGCATTGCGGTGGGCATGTCCACCGATATTCCTCCGCACAATCTGCGTGAAGTCGTCAGTGCCTGCATACGCCTGCTGGATGAACCCAAGGCCACGGTGGCCGAACTGTTTGAGCACATCAAAGGCCCCGACTACCCTACCGATGCGGAAATCATCACCCCACCCGAAGAGCTTTTGAGCATGTATGAAAGTGGCGGCGGCTCGGTGAAGATGCGCGCCATCTGGGAACGCGAAGACAACGAGATTGTCATTACCGCGCTGCCACACCAGGTGTCGCCGGCCAAGGTGCTGGAGCAGATTGCGGCGCAGATGCAGGCCAAGAAACTGCCTATGGTGGAAGACCTGCGCGATGAGTCGGATCATGAAAATCCAACTCGCCTGGTTATCGTGCCCCGCTCCAACCGGGTGGACCTGGAGCAGCTCATGAACCATCTGTTTGCCACCACCGATATGGAGCGCAACTTCCGCGTCAACCTGAACATCATCGGCACCAACGGCAAGCCTCAGGTAATGGATTTACGCTTCTTGCTGAAAGAGTGGCTGGAATTCCGCATGGACACGGTCACCCGGCGTTTGAACTATCGGCTGGACCAGGTGGTCGACCGGCTGCACTTACTTGAAGGTCTGTTGATCGCTTTCCTCAACATCGACGAGGTAATTCACATCATTCGTACCGAAGAAGAGCCCAAACCGGTACTGATGAAAACTTTTGCGCTGACGGCTACCCAAGCCGAAGCCATTCTGGAACTGAAGCTGCGACATCTGGCCAAACTGGAAGAAATACGCATCCGTGTCGAACAGGAACAACTGGAAGAAGAACGCAAATCGCTGGAGCAGTTACTCGGCTCCAAGGCGCGACTCAAAACCCTGATCAAAAAGGAATTGATGGAAGATGCCGAGGCTTATGGTGACAAACGGCGCTCACCCATTGTTGCGCGCGAGTCTTCTCAGGCTTTGAAACAGGAAGACCTGGTGCCTTCAGAGCCGGTCACCATCATTCTGTCCAGGTCCGGCTGGGTGCGTTCGGCCAAGGGCCACGATATTGATGCTGCGGCGCTGAATTATCGCGCCGGTGACGAATACCTGCACAGTGCACAAGGCCGCAGCAATGAACAGGCGGTATTCCTCGATTCTTCTGGCCGGGCTTATGCCTTGACGGCGCACAGCCTGCCCTCTGCACGTGGTCTGGGTGAACCTTTAAGCAGTCGCTTCTCACCGGCTGATGGCGCCGGTTTCCTTTACTGTCTGGCGGGTGATGTACAACGGAAAATCCTGCTGGCCAGTTCCTTCGGCTATGGCTTTGTGACCCAACTGGAGAACCTTCACAGCCGCATGAAAGCGGGCAAAGCGATGCTTTCACTGGCGGGCAATGCATTGCCGTTAGAGCCAGCATCGGTTGATCCGGCCATTTCGAACACCGTGGTCTGTGTCACCTCAGACGGCTATATGTTGGCCTTCCCACTGGGAGATGTGCCAGAGCTGGCCAAGGGCAAAGGCAACAAGCTGATCAACGTGCCCCCCAAGCGGCTCAAGTCCGGCGATGAACACGTGGTCGGACTGGCGGTTATTTCTGAGAAAGACGAAATCCTCATTTGGGCTGGGCAGCGTTATCTGCGCATGGGCGAGAAAGACATCGATCATTTCCGTGGCGAGCGGGCACAACGCGGCCGCAAGCTACCGCGCGGCTTTCAGCGTGTTACGAAAGTTGAGTTGGCCAAGACTTAGTTCGTTCAGGAAAGCATTTCCCGTGCGCGCTGGATTGAATCCAGCAGCACATCGATTTCGGCTTTGGTGTTATACATACCCAACGAAGCCCGGGCGGTAGCGGGCAAGCCGAAGAACTGCATCAACGGCATGGTGCAGTGATGGCCGGTGCGCACGGCAACGCCGTAATGATCAATGATGGTGCCCAGATCGTGCGGATGCACACCCTCCAGAGTAAAGCTGAGCACGCTGGCTTTGTTTGCCGCAGTACCAATGATGCGAAGGCCCTCCACCGCTGACATTTTTTCGGTGGCATAACGGAGTACATCAAGCTCGTGCGCCGCAATATTTTCCATACCCAGCGCTTGCAGATACTTCACCGCAGCGCCCAGGCCAGCAGCTCCGGCAATATTGGGTGTGCCGGCTTCGAACTTGGCCGGCAATTCGTTGTATTCGGTTTTCTCGAATGTCACCGTGCGGATCATCTCGCCACCTCCCTGCCAGGGTGGCATGGCTTCCAGCAAGGCTTCCTTTGCCCACAAAGCACCGATGCCGGTTGGGCCATACATCTTGTGCGCTGAAAGGCAGAAGAAATCACATCCCAGGTCCTGCACATCAACCGCGGAATGCGCCATGGCCTGTGCACCGTCGATCAGCACCGGTTTACCATAAGCCCTGGCCATGGCACAAATTTTCTTCACCGGGTTGATGGTACCCAGGGCATTCGAGGTATGAACCAGCGCCAGCAGCTTTACCCGTTCATTCAACAGGCTTTGCAATTCATCCAGCAGCAACTCGCCCTGCTGATTGATGGGTGCTACCACCAGTTCAGCGCCGGTCTGCTCACAAAGCATTTGCCAGGGCACGATATTGGAATGGTGTTCCATGCAACTGATCAGGATCTGATCACCTGCCCGCAGTATGGGCCGCAGATAACTCTGCGCTACAAGATTGATTGACTCGGTGGTACCTCGAGTGAAAATCACCTCGCGCTCACTGGCCGCGTTGATATGGCATTTCAATGCCGTTCTGGCATCCTCGTAAATCCCGGTTGCTTCCTGGCTGAGCTGGTGCACACCACGATGCACATTGGCATTATGCTTGCGATAGAACTGATCAATCGCTTCGATTACCACCAATGGGCGTTGTGCTGTTGCAGCGGTATCCAGGTAGACCAGTGGCTTGCCGTGAACTTCGCGTGTCAGTATCGGAAAATCAGCCCGGACTTTTTCTATGTCCAGGCCGACTGCGCGCTCGTGTTGGATATTTTTTGCAAGTGTGCTGCTCATGATTGCACTCCATCAAGTTCCGAAATGCCGGGCATGGCCGCATCCAATAAGACTTCTATTTGTTCTACCAGTTGGCGATCTGTCAAGCGGGCACCGATGGCGCGACAAAAAGCCCCGGTCAGCAAGCGCTGCGCATCTGCTTCGGCGATTCCGCGAGTCTGCAAATAGAACAACGCCTGTTCATCCAACTGCCCGACCGTTGCGCCGTGACTGGCTTCGACTTCGTCAGCATAGATTTCCAGCTCTGGCTTGGTATTCATCTCAGCCAGATCAGACAGCAGCAGGTTGGCATTGGACTGGCGTACCTTGGAGCCATCCGCGCCCGGCCGAATAAAGGCCTTGCCATTGAATACCCCTTTGCTGCGGTCACCCAATACGCCGCGAAAGTTTTGTTCACTAGTGCAGTTTGTGGCCTGGTGATCGGCGATTATGTGGTGATCGATGCAGGACTCGCCGTTGCCAATAAATGCTGCCGCCATATCCGTGCTGGCACCCGGACCATTGAGTTGACAGTTGAGATCATTGCGCACCAGGCCACCGCCCATTTCAAAACCGGTGTAGCGGTAATGGCTTTCACTGGCCTGTTCCACATTGACAAACTGCAGTAGGTGTTGAAACTCCGATGCGCTCTGCACGCGCAAGTGATCGAAGCGGGCCGCTTCTGCCAGTTGTATCTGGCTCAGCAGATTGAATACGGGCTGTGCTTTCTGGTCGGTGGTCGCACTTGAAGGGTAGGTTTCCAGCAACTGCAATTGCGCCCCTTCCTCCAACAACACAAAAATCCGGAAATTATCCAGTCGGTTTGCTGCAGGCTGCAGCCACTCCAGATGCAGGCGGCCAGCATCCTTGCCTGCGGCCACGTGAATGATCAGTGCCGCTTCAAGACAGGCGGTATTGAGCGCTTCGAAAGCGCGGCTCGGCCCCTGGCAATTAACCATTTCAATCAGGCTAATCATCTGTCCGGATATTTCAGGGTCGTCAATTGCCTGGGGCAAGCTCAACAAACTCAAACCGGCGGGCAATGATTTAAGCACCTGATCAGATAGCTTCAGCTCTGAACCAATTTGAATCTGCAAAGAGGCTCCGCCGATGTCAGACAACAAGACTGCATCAGACTGCGTAACGCTGGACTTTGCTTCGCTGGCCAGGCCGGCGCCCAGTTCAGGCTGTGCGCTTTCCAGCTTTTGCAGGGAGAAGTACTTCCACCGCTCATCCTTACGACCAGGCAAACGACCCGATGCTGCCAGCTCAGCAGCAGCTTTCTGCCGTACCTGGTCCAGCCAGGCGACGCCGCTGGCAGAATTCTGCGCAGCCCATTGTTGCAACCAAACAACTGGCAGGGTTTGCACTGCGTCCGAATGTTCTGCGTTGGGCCGCTGAGCACTGGCAAGTGACATCTTATTCAAGCTCCTGCTGCAGCGCCGTTGGACCCTGGCAAAGGCGCAATTCCACCTCGTTCCAGCCAGGTATAACCGCGCTCTTCCAGCTTGATGGCCAGGTCGGCACCACCACTGGCGCTGATTTTTCCATCGGCCAGCACGTGCACATAATCCGGCACGATATGGTCCAGCAAACGCTGATAGTGGGTAATCACGATGATGGCCTTATCCGCTCTGCGCAGGCGGTTGACGCCATCGGCTACCAAACGCAAAGCATCAATATCCAGACCCGAATCGGTTTCGTCCAGTATGGCCAGCGAAGGCTCCAATACAGCCATCTGGAAAATTTCATTACGCTTTTTCTCGCCACCCGAAAAACCTTCGTTGACGGCTCGGTGCAGCAAATCATCGGAAATATGCAGAATTTCCAGTTTCTCGCGGACCAGCTTGAGGAACTGCATGGAGTCCAGTTCAGGCTCACCACGGAATTTACGCTGAGCATTCAAAGCGGCGCGCAGGAAATAGGTGTTGTTAACACCGGGGATTTCCACCGGGTACTGGAAAGCCAGGAATATGCCCGAACAGGCGCGCTCTTCCGGGGCCATTTCCAAAAGATTTTCACCTTTGTAGAGGACTTCGCCCTGGGTAACCTCATAGCCTTCGCGGCCAGCGATCACGTTACCCAGAGTGCTTTTACCCGAACCGTTGGGGCCCATAATGGCATGCACTTCACCGGCTTGGACGCTGAGGCTCAGGCCTTTGAGAATTTCTTTTCCGCCGACTTGGGCGTGGAGGTTTTTGATCTCTAACATTCACTTATCCTTTGTGCGTATCTTGTTTGCTTGTCTTGTTTGCTTGTCTTGCTAGCGCTTCAGCGGGCAGGTGCCGAAAACTTATGTCAATGTCAGCCTCAGGCAACATCGTAAGCTGTACCCCAAGGAAGGCAGGCCAAGGGATTTCTTCGAAGGCAGTCGGCTGTCGGGAACAGCCGAGTAGCGCACACGACTGCATGGATGCAGGAGGTAGAGCAACGCAGGAGCGGTTTGCCGAGGGATGTCTTGAGCGTGCCTGAGAAGAAAACCCTTGGGCAGCTTTCCGCCGGGCTAAAGACGTACCAAGCAACACCTGGAAGCAACTGCCTGCGGCAGCACGCGACTCGAAGCTGAACCTGCAATTGGTCGGAGCTTGAAAAATCACCCAACCGCCCCTTCCAGGCTTACTTCCAACAAAGCCTTCGCCTCAACCGCAAATTCCATCGGCAACTCGCGGAACACCTGCTTGCAGAAACCGTCCACAATCATCGACACCGCATCCTCCTCCGAGATACCGCGTTGCAGACAATAGAACAATTGATCTTCACCAATGCGTGAAGTAGTCGCCTCATGCTCAATTTTGGCCGAAGGATGACCTACCTCGATGTAGGGGAAAGTATGCGCACCACAGTTTTTACCAATCAGCATCGAATCGCACTGTGTGTAGTTACGTGCGTTCTCAGCCTTGCGTGACATCTTCACCAGGCCTCGATAGGAGTTCTGGCCATGTCCGGCCGAAATGCCCTTGGAAATAATCGTGCTCTTGGTGTTCTTGCCCAGATGAATCATCTTGGTGCCAGTATCGGCCTGCTGGTAATTGTTGGTCAGAGCAACTGAGTAGAACTCACCCACTGAACCTTCACCGCGTAAAATGCAGGATGGGTATTTCCAGGTGATGGCCGAACCCGTTTCCACCTGCGTCCAGGAAATGCGTGATCGATCACCACGGCACTCGCCCCGCTTGGTCACAAAGTTGTAGATACCGCCGATGCCGTTTTCGTCGCCCGGATACCAGTTCTGCACCGTTGAGTATTTGATTTTGGCATCGTCCAAAGCCACCAGCTCAACCACTGCAGCATGCAATTGGTTCTCATCGCGCATGGGTGCCGTACAACCTTCCAGGTAACTGACCTGGGCGCCTTCTTCGGCAATGATCAGGGTGCGCTCAAACTGCCCGGTTTCTGCCGCATTAATACGAAAGTAGGTCGACAGCTCCATTGGGCAACGCACACCCTGGGGAATAAAGACAAAACTGCCATCGGAAAATACCGCCGAGTTCAGTGCTGCAAAGTAGTTATCGCGGGTGGGAACCACCGTGCCGAGATACTGGCGCACCAGCTCTGGATGATCTTTTGCCGCTTCGGAGAAGGAGCAAAAAATCACCCCTGCTTTCTTCAGTTCCTTGCGAAATGTCGTGCCCACCGATACCGAATCAAATACCGCATCCACCGCCACACCAGCCAACCGCGCACGTTCATGCAAAGGCACGCCCAGCTTGTCATAGGTTTCCAGCAGCTTGGGATCAACCTCATCCAGGCTTTGCGGCTTGTCGGCATTGGATTTGGGTGCCGAAAAATAGGAAATCGCCTGGAAATCGATCGGCTCGATTTGCAGATGCGCCCAATGCGGCGTTGGCATTTTTTGCCAGTGGCGGAAGGCCTTCAAACGCCAATCCAGCAACCATTCGGGCTCACCTTTGCGCGCGGAAATCCAGCACACCACGTCCTCGTTGAGGCCGGGTGGCAGCGAATCGGATTCGATGTCGGTGACAAAGCCATGCTTGTAGCGGGCCTGGACAAACCTGTCCACCGCAGAGGGGCTGCCCTGTATCTGATCTGGTATTTGGCTTACTTCTCTGTTCATTTCGTTATGTTCCAATCGTTCACTTTGCTCTGACTCAGTCGCTTCTGTTTACGGGGCATTCAGCGTGATGATGTTTAACCGCGCCCGGCTGGCAGTCATCGGCGCCGACATCTCAGCCAGACTGACATCCTCCAGCGCACGGGCCACCGCCATACTGATGCGCTGCCAGTTACCGCGCAGATTGCAACTGTCTTCTACGTTGCATAGCCCGGGTTCAGCACTGCATTCAGTCATGGCGATGGGCCCTTCAATAGCTGCAATCACTTCAGCTACGCTGATGTTCGCTGCGGGCCGGTTCACCCGATAGCCGCCATTGGCGCCACGAAAAGATTCCACCAGGCCTGCACTGGACAATTGCTTCAGCACCTTACCAGCAGTAGGAACTTCCACGTGTATTCGGTCCGCCAGCGCGTGCGCGCTGAGCATTTCGCCTTCGCGGGTCAGTTCCACCATCAATAAAATGGCGTAATCGGTCAGTTTTGAGATACGCAGCATATTCTGATAACTCTTTCTTGAGGTATAAATAGTACCATATCAGTCCTATTTCAATCACCCAAGCAACAATTGGCAGCTTTGAAGGCCAGGATTAGGTTTTAAAGCGGGTCGCAATTGGGCAGAATGGGCCGCATGCAAGAATCCCCCACCCGAGCATCATTTCCCAACGATAGCCGCTTGAATGCAGCTATCGCCTGGGCTGTTGAACACCTGCCGTTCGAACTTACCGCAATCAGCCCGGTTTCCGGTGATGCCAGTTTTCGCCGCTATTTCCGCTTGCATGGCCCAAATAGTAACCAGATTAGTGGCCAGGAAAGCAGCCTGATCCTGATGGATTCACCCTTCGCTACAGAAGACAACCGCACCTTTATCGATATAGACAATCGGTTGAGACAGGCAGGTGCACATGCGCCAAAGGTGCTTGCCTGCGATCTGAATCATGGTTTTCTGTTGCTGGAAGACCTGGGCGACGCCCTTTATCGCGAGGTACTGCACACCAATAATGCCGATCAATGCTTCCCGCCGTTGTTTCAGTTGCTGCAAACCATGGCCACGAAAGTGGACTGCCTCGGCCTGCCGGAATACAACCGCGAGCGCTTGCTAACCGATCTGGAATTGTTTCCCAATTGGTATCTGGGGAAGCACAAGAACATCCAACTGAGCTGCGAAGACTGGGATATCTGGGAAGATCTGTGCACGCGTTTGATTGCCTCGGCGCAGCAACAGGATCAGATTTTTGTGCACCGTGATTTTCATTCCTGCAACTTGCTGGATCTGGGTAACGCCGAAGTGGGCGTGATCGATTTTCAGGACGCCGTGCGCGGGCCGATCAGTTACGATCTCGTTTCGCTGCTGTGGGACCGCTATATCTGCTGGCCCCGTTCGCGACTCGAGGTCTGGATGGAAGAATTCCGCCAGCGAATTGCCCCGAATGTCGATTCTGTTGCGTGGGTGCGTTATTGCGACTGGATGGGCTTACAACGCAATCTGAAGATCGTCGGTATTTTTGCCCGCCTGCATTACCGCGATAGCAAGCAGGATTATCTGGAAATGATTCCGCGATTTTGGTCCTACCTGATGGATGTGTTACCGCGCTATGATGAAACCCGCCCCATGCTGGAATTACTGGAGCGACTCGAATGCGCGCCATGATTCTGGCTGCTGGCCGCGGCGAGCGCTTGCGGCCTTTGACCGACAGCTTGCCCAAACCTTTGATCAAAGCCGGTGGAAAACCCCTGATCGAATATCATCTGGAACGCCTGGCCGCAGCAGGCTTTCAGGATATCGTGATCAACCAGGGGCATCTCGGCCATATGTTGCCCGAGGCTTTGGGCAATGGAGATCGTTGGCGGGTACGCATTCACTGGTCAGTAGAGCCGCCCGAAGCTTTAGAAACCGGCGGCGGCATCTTCCAGGCTTTGCCCTTGCTGGGCAGTGGGCCCTTTCTGGTGATCAACGGCGACATCTACACGGACTACCCTTTGGCGCGTTTGCGCGCGGTGAAATGTGATCAGGCGCATTTAGTACTGGTACCTAATCCGCCGCATAACCCCAAAGGCGACTTTTCCCTTCAAGGCGCAAGAATCCGCAATCAAGGCACTGACTGTCACACATTCAGCGGGCTGGCTATTTATCACCCGCGCCTGTTCAGCGCTTGTGTTGCAGGTCGGTATTCCATTGTGCCAACCCTGCGCAAAACCATAGATACAGCGCTGGTAACCGGTGAGTTATACCAGGGGCAATGGCTGGATATTGGTAACCTGGAACGGCTGGAATCCCTCAAAAAACACTTACAAGTCAAGTGAGACAATACTCAGGCTTGATTTTGCCAGGCCGCACCAACAAGATAGGGTCGAATAAATAAATTAGTTGCATAGCTCTGACGGAGAATAATTGATGAGTTTAACTGTGGCTGTCCTGAAGGAACAGGCAGACGGAGAACGGCGCGTTGCGCTCGACCCGGTGAGCGTAAACAAACTGGCTGAGCGCGGTTTCCGTATTCTTTTTCAATCAGGCGCTGGCGATGCCGCCGGTTTCTCCGATGCACAGTACAGCAAGGCTGAAATCGTCAGCGATGAAGCTGCTGCATTGTCACAAGCGGACATCTATCTTTGGGTACAAGCTCCGTCCCAACAAAGAATTTCGCAGCTCAAGCCGGGCGCCGTAGGCATGGGCCAGGTTTATGCACACCGCCAGCGTGACGCGGTGGATGCTTTGCTGCAAGCCCATACCAGTTGCCTGGCCATGGAACTGGTGCCGCGCATCACCCGCGCCCAGAGCATGGACGTATTGTCATCCCAAGCCACAGTTGCTGGCTACAAGGCAGTGTTGCGTGCGGCCTGGTTGTCACCGCGTTTGTTTCCCATGCTGACCACTGCGGCCGGAACCTTGCGGCCCTCCACCGTGGTGGTCATCGGTGCCGGTGTTGCCGGCTTGCAGGCTGTTGCCACAGCGCGCCGTCTGGGCGGCCGCGTTGAAGCCTATGACATCCGTGCTGCAGCCCGCGAACAGGTGGAATCGCTGGGTGCGCGTATGATCGATACCGGCGTGAACGCCGAGGGCGAAGGCGGTTATGCCCGCGAACTGACCGACGAAGAGAAACAGAAACAAGCCGCTAAGCTGGCAGAACATCTGGCCAAGGCCGATGCGGTGATTTCAACCGCTTCGGTTCCTGGTCGCCCGGCACCGAAAATCATCAGCAAGGCCATGGTTGAAGGCATGAACCCCGGCGCTGTAATCGTTGATCTTTCTGCCGAGTCTGGTGGTAATTGCGAGCTCACCGAGCCGGGAAAGACCGTGGTACACCAGGGCGTTACCATCGATGGCCCATTGAATCTGGCCAGCCAGGCCGCTTTGCACGCCAGCGAGATGTTCGCCAAGAACCTGATCAATCTGCTGGATCTGCTGTTGCCCAAAGAAGAATCACCCCGAGAGGGATCGCCAGAAGAAGGTCCGGGCGAAAGCCCGCAAACAGTTTTGAACATTGACCGTGAAGACGAAGTCATCGCTGGTTGTTTGCTTACGCATGGCGGCGAACTGGTGCATGAAAGCACCGCCAAGGCTTTGTCGGCCTAAGCAGGATCATTCAAATAATCACCGGAAAGAGTTGGCTGGAAAGCATTACCCAGAAAATATTATCTAAAAAGCGTTACCCGAAAAGCATTAGACACAGGAACCGTTCATGGAAGGATTTATAGCGCTGTACATCTTCATGCTGGCTGCATTTACCGGCTATGAAGTCATTTCCAAAGTGCCCACCATTCTGCACACACCGCTGATGTCGGGTTCCAACTTTGTGCACGGCATTGTGCTGGTAGGCGCCATGGTCGCCCTCGGCCATGCCGATACCGTGGCTGAGCAAATCATCGGTTTTATCGCCGTGCTGCTGGGTGCCG
>JAWXBM010000129.1:0-34345 GCA_034440115.1 Lysobacterales bacterium
CGCTACCAGGTTTTTTGAAGGTGGAATCTTCGTCAGACAACGACTTCCTCCTTCGGGTTATTCGCCCGACGTGGTCGGGCTCGTAGTGAAGGCTTTTTGAGCCGAAGGTCGCAGGTTCGAATCCTGCCCCCGCTACCAGAACCTGGAAAAGGCCCCGGTGGGGCCTTTTTTATCTGCAGCTCAATGGCGCTGGTCATAGCTACTGGGCTTGAGTTGTTTGTCTTGTGGCACTAGGAAGATGCAATGATTCGATAATCAAGCATGCAGCCACGACGTTTGGGTTGGGATACCAATGTCGTGGTGTAGCCGGGAAGGATTCCCGGACCTTGTAGTTGTCGCGAGGGGCTGTCATGCCCTTTTTTTGTGCCCGGAATCCGGCATTGGCGATGAATGCGGAGAAGTGATTTGAGCGTTTCGAAACTGACATCCTTGATACAGCCTGTGGTCGAAGACCTGGGTTACGAGTTTGTGGGCCTCGAGCACAGCAGCAATCCCAAGAACCCTGTGTTGGTTCTCTATATTGACCAGCAGCATGGCATTGCGGTTGAGGATTGCGAAAAAGTCAGCAGGGAAGTAGCTTCCAGGCTGGATGTAGAAGACCCCATCCCGGGAAACTACGTTCTCGAGGTGTCTTCGCCCGGTCTGGACCGACCCTTGTTCAGCCTGGCTCATTTCGATCAGTTCGTCGGCTCCGTTGCTCATATCACTTTGTTCGCACCCGCTTCAGGTAGGCGCAAATTCAAAGGTCCGATATTGGGTACCGAGAGTGATCAGGTTCGAATTGATCAGGATGGTGTCGAGGTAAAACTCGAATTTGGCAATATTGCCAAGGCAAGACTGGTACCGGACTACAAGCACTTGTTTGCCGAGCAAGAATCCCGGTAAAAACGACGGAATTGGATTTGTACAGAGAGAAGAGTCGCGATGAGTAAAGAAATCCTGCTGGTTGTAGATGCGGTTTCCAATGAGAAGGGCGTCAGCAAAGACGTGATTTTTGAAGCTTTGGAAGCTGCACTGGCATCGGCCGCACGAAAGTTCAACGAAGAAGAGTTGGACATACGAGTCACCATAGACCGTAAAACGGGTGAATATGAAACCTTTCGTCGCTGGCAAGTGCTGGACGATGAAACAGAACTGGAGGAGCCGCTGGCGCAACTCAGCTTTACCGATGCCAGGGCCATCAACGCTGATATCGAAGTCGGTGGCTTTATTGAAGCGCGAATGGAAAACGCCGAGTTCGGCCGCATTGCGGCGCAAACCGCCAAACAAGTCATTGTGCAACGCGTGCGCGAAGCCGAAAGAGCCCAGGTGGTGGAAGCCTATCGTGAGCGTACCAACCAGTTGGTCAGCGGTATCGTCAAGCGCGTTGAGCGCGGCAATGTCTATATTGACCTCGGTGGCAATGCCGAAGCATTTATCTCACAACGTCATATGGTTCCCGGTGAATCGGTTCGCCCTGGTGAGCGTTTAAGGTGTTATTTGTTTGAAGTCCGCGAAGAAGCCCGCGGGCCACAGCTATTCGCCAGCCGCACCATTGTGGAGTTCCTGATCGCCCTGTTCGAACTTGAAGTGCCGGAAATCGGTCAGGAGTTGATCTCCATCATGGGTGGTGCACGTGATCCGGGCCGTCGTGCCAAGATTGCTGTTCGTTCCAATGACCGCCGCACTGATCCCATTGGTGCCTGCGTAGGTATGCGCGGTTCGCGCGTACAAGCCGTTTCCAATGAACTGGCAGGTGAGCGTATCGACATTATCCTGTGGGACGAAAATCCTGCTCAGTTCGTTATCAATGCCATGGCACCCGCCGAAGTGGCTTCTATCGTGGTCGATGAAGAAAAGCAGACCATGGACATTGCTGTTGAAGAAGCCAATTTGTCACAGGCCATTGGCCGCGGTGGCCAAAACGTCCGCCTGGCTTCCGAACTGACCGGCTGGAACCTCAATGTGCTGACGGTCGAGCAGGCAGAACAGAAAGGTGAAGAGGAATCGAAAGGCATCCTGGAGCGCTTCATGGAACGCCTGGATGTGGGCGAAGACGTAGCCAATATCCTGGTGCAGGAAGGTTTCAGCAATATTGAAGAAGTGGCCTATGTGCCCGAATCAGAGTTGTTGGATATTGCAGAATTTGACGAAGACATCGTCAAGGAAATCCGCCGCCGTGCGCGTGATGCATTGCTTACCCAGTTGATTGCCAAGGAAGAAGATCTGGATGAGAACCGCCCGGATGCTGATCTGGTTGAACTGGAAGGTATGACCGAGCGGCTGGCTTTCAGGCTGGCTGAAAAGGGTGTTCGTACCCAGGAAGACCTGGCAGAACTGTCCGTAGATGAACTCCAGGAATTTGATGTAACCCTGGATAACGAAGCGGCTGCAGCTTTGATCATGGCGGCACGTGCGCCCTGGTTCGCTGAAGAACAAGAATAAGTCGTTGCAGAGCCGGGGTTCAGGAAGGAGCAAGGTATGTCAAAAGTAACCGTTGAACAGTTGGCCGAAGTATTGGGTATTGATGTGGACAAGTTGATCGCACAGCTCAAGCATGCCGGTATGGATGCATCTACCGGTTCTGACCCGGTCTCAAACGAAGACAAGAAAAAACTGTTGGCGCATTTGCGGGCCAGTCATGGCAAAGCAGACAACGATGCGACCGCACCAAAGAAAGTTACCCTGAAGCGAAAAACCGTCAGTGAATTGCGGGTTTCGGGCAGTGGTCCGCGTGCAGCCACACGAACAGTTAATGTTGAAGTGCGCAAAAAGCGCACTTACGTGAAGCGTGAAGTAGTGCAAGAGCAGATGGGGGTTGAATACTCCGACCGCGAAGAAGCGAAAAAGCTGCTGGAAGAAAGTCGTGCTGTGCGTGCCGAAGAAGAGCGCAAACGCGAAGAGACCACGGAAAAAGCCCGAATGCTGAAAGAGGCAGAAGAGCGTAAATCCTCGGAAGAGCAGGAACGGAAGGATGCTGCAGAACAGCAGCGCCTTGATGCTGAAGAAAAAACCCGTGGTGAAGCCAAGCAGCGAGCAGACGAAGAAAAAGAAAAACGCCGCGAAGAAGAAAAGACCCGCAAAGCTGACGAAGAAAAATGGCGTCGTGACAAGGAAAAAGCCAGCTCTGCAACAAGATATGGTCGTAAAGAATTACACGTCGCCGATGGTGCAACAGCCCGGCGTCGTAAACCCGGTAAACGCAGCAAGCCCTCGACTTCTGGCCCTACGGAACATGGTTTTTCACGCCCTACCGCACCGGTATTGCGCGAAATTGCCGTGCCGGAAGCGATCACTGTTGCTGATCTGGCCAAGCTTATGGCGATTAAAGCCGGTGAAGTGATCAAGACTCTGATGCGCATGGGCATGATGGTTACCATCAACCAGACGCTGGATCAGGACACGGCCATTCTGGTGGTCGAAGAAATGGGTCACGCTGCCTCGGCCGCTACAGCCAATGACGTGGAGCAGGATCTGATTGCACAGGAGGACGATACGGTTAGTGGTGAGCAAGTCACTCGCCCGCCAGTGGTTACCGTGATGGGCCATGTCGATCACGGCAAGACTTCATTGCTGGATTACATCCGTAAAGCCAAGGTAGCTGATGGTGAAGTGGGTGGTATTACGCAGCATATTGGTGCCTATCATGTGGCTACACCTCGCGGCATCGTCACCTTCCTCGATACTCCGGGTCATGCGGCCTTTACTTCCATGCGCGCACGCGGCGCCAAGGCCACCGATATTGTCATCCTGGTTGTTGCTGCCGATGATGGTGTAATGCCTCAGACCAAGGAAGCGATCCAACATGCCCGTGCTGCTGAGGTGCCGATCATCGTTGCGATCAACAAGATTGACCGCGAGGAAGCAGATATCGAACGGGTCAAATCAGAGCTTTCTGCAGAGAAAGTTATTGCTGAAGACTGGGGTGGTTCCGATATTTTTGTCAAAGTCTCGGCCAAAACCGGTGAAGGTATAGATGAATTGCTGGACGCTATTCTGCTGCAAGCAGAAGTGCTTGAATTAAAAGCCGTGGTAGACGCGCGCGCCAAAGGCCTGGTGATTGAGTCCAGCCTGGACAAGGGCCGCGGCCCGGTAGCCACTTTGCTGGTTCAACAGGGCACGCTGCATCGCGGCGACATGATCCTGGCTGGACAGGAATACGGCCGCGTTCGTGCCATGTTCGACGAGAAAGGTGATGCCATCGATTCGGCTGGCCCGTCCATGCCGGTAGTTGTATTGGGCTTGTCTGGTGCACCGCAAGCCGGTGACGAAGTGCTGTCGGTGATCAATGAGCGCAAAGCCAGGGAAGCTGCGGCACAGCGCCATGATCGTATGCGCGAATCGAGATTGGCGCATCAACAGGCTGCTAAATTGCAAAACCTGTTCGACAACATGGGTAAAGACGAGCAGTTGGCGGTTAATCTGTTGATACGCGCCGATGTGCAGGGCAGCGCAGAAGCGTTGCGAGAGTCGCTGGTCAATTTGAGTAACGACGATGTGCAGGTGAATATTGTTTCTTCGGGCGTGGGTGCGATTACCGAGTCCGATGTGTCATTGGCGCAAGCTTCCAATGCCATCATCATCGGGTTCAATGTTCGGGCGGATAACTCTGCACGCAAGCTGATTCAGGAAAACGAACTGGATCTGCATTATTACAGCGTCATTTACGATGCCATTGACGAAGTAACTAAAGCCATCAACGGCTTGCTGGGCACTGAAGTCAAGGAACAAATTGTTGGTTTGGCCGAAGTGAAAGATGTGTTCCGCTCTTCACGCATGGGTCCCATCGCCGGTTGCCTGGTGGTTGAAGGTGTTGTGCGCCGTCGCTTGCCGATTCGCGTATTGCGCGACAACGTGGTGATATTCGAAGGTGAGCTTGAGTCGCTGCGCCGGTTCAAGGATGAAGCCAATGAAGTCCAATCCGGCACAGAATGCGGTATCGGCGTGAAGCAATATAACGATGTGCAACCTGGCGATCAGATCGAGTGCTTCGAGCGTATTGAAGTCGCGCGTTCCCTGTAAGGCATTGCGGTCGAATCATGATGCCACGAGAGTTTAATCGTTCCGAGCGGGTTGCCGGCCAGATCCGGCGAGAGCTGGCCAAACTGATTCAACTGGAAGTCCGGGATCCGGATATCGGTTTTATCAGTCTGTCCGATGTGGAAGTTACCCGCGATCTGGCACATGCCAAGGTCTTCATCACTGTATTTCAAGACGAAAAGGCACAGGAAACCATTAAGGCTTTGAAAGGGGCAGCGAAATACCTGCGTCATCGTTTGAGTCAGGAAATGCGCATCCGCTCAGTGCCACAACTGCATTTTCATCATGATGCATCAGTTGAGACAGGCCAGAAGATGGACCAGTTGATAGATGAGGCACTTGCCGCAGATAGCAGCGCGCCAACTGACGACAAGTTGGCCGATGAAAGGGAGGCCGACGATAGCCCCGGAGATGAAAAGCCCGGAGAAGAATGATGTCAGCGCGCAAGAAAGGGCGTGATGTGCACGGAGTTTTTCTGCTGGACAAGCCCCCAGGATTCAGTTCCAATCAGGCGCTGCAGAAAGTCAGGCGCTTGTTTGATGCGCGCAAAGCCGGCCATACCGGTACTCTAGATCCCTTTGCTACTGGAATGTTGCCGATCTGCCTCGGTGAGGCGACCAAAACTGCGGGTTTGATCATGGATGGTCGCAAAAGTTATGTGGCAGCCCTTATGCTGGGAAATGCGACAGCCACCGGAGACACCGAAGGCGAAGTAGTGAAAACACTGTCTGTTCCGGAGCTAAGTCCGGCCGCCATTGAAACAGCCATGGCAAAGTTTCGCGGCAAGCTTAACCAGGTTCCGCCCATGTATTCAGCCATCAAGCAGGATGGCAAACCGCTTTACGAATTGGCCAGGCAAGGTATCGTGGTTGAACGTAAGGCAAGACAGGTCGAAATCTTTCAATTGGATTTGATATCGTGGCAATCGCCCTTTCTTGGGTTTTCGGTGGTCTGCTCCAAAGGCACTTACATTCGCACTTTGGCGGAGGATCTGGCCCAAAAACTGGGTTGCTGCGGGCATTTACGAGCCTTACGTCGCAACTGGGCCGAACCGTTCGACAAACATCACATGTACACCCTGGATGACCTGGAACAGGCCATGCTGCGGAGAGAGTCAGAGCCATTCCTGCTTTCGGCGGACGCGGGTTTGCCGGATTGGCCGGTGGTAGTGCTGCAGGCCGATGAAGTGGGCCGGTTTATGCAGGGCAATACCGTTGATTTGCCAGAGAAGAGGCACACTGAAAGCGGTAAAGTACGAGTTTATGGAAAGGAAGATGCAACACCCATTAGCATTCTGGGCTTGGGTGAAGTTCGGAGTGAACTGCTTGGTCCGGGCAAGCTGCACCCCATACGGGTATTTGCGGCAGGCGTGTCAATCCGGCCTGAAGTACCAACAGGTTCGTGAAAAAACTTGTTTATGAGATAAACCGCCGCTAGAATAGTCGGCTACCTTTAACCGGGGCTTCGAAGTTTTTGCAAAGACCCAGGCCTTCTCCGATTCGGTGACGATTCGTTAGCAGGTTGATGAAATACCGGGTTTTTACAAAGGCTTCGCGGCTCTAGATATGGAGACTAACCATGTCTTTTGATGCAGAAGCAAAAAGCAATATTGTCAGTGATTTCAAACGTTCTGAGAGCGATACGGGTTCGCCCGAGGTGCAGGTCGCCTTGCTCACAGGCAGAATTCAACACCTGACAGACCATTTCAAAGCTCATAAGGGCGATCATCATTCACGTCGCGGTTTGCTGCGCATGGTGAATCAGCGTCGGCGCTTGTTGGATTACTTGAAGAACAAGGATCTGCAACGCTATCGTGATTTGATCGACCGACTCGGTCTGCGTCGCTAATTCTTGCATCATGCATGGCTTGACTCCGGCTGCACCTCGGTGCTGCTGGAGTTTTGTCTTTTGGCCCAAACCCCTTTTAAAGCAGGAAGAGACCAGTGAAGCTGACCAAGACATTTAAATTCGGCGACCACAATGTAAGCATCGAAACCGGGCAGGTTGCCCGTCAGGCCGATGCTGCCGTGATCGTAAACATGGCCGATACCGTAGTGCTGGTAACTGTCGTTGCTCAGAAAACCGCGGACCCCAGTCGCGGTTTTTTTCCATTAACGGTTAATTACCAGGAAAAATTCTATGCGGCAGGGCGTATTCCCGGAGGCTTTTTCAAGCGTGAAGGCAGGCCCACGGAGAAAGAAACACTGACCTGCCGTCTGATCGATCGACCGATTCGTCCTTTGTTTCCAAAGGGGTTCCTGAACGAAGTGCAGATTGTTGCCACCCTGATGTCATCCAACCCTGAAGTGGATGGAGATATTCCAGCCCTGATTGGTACCTCGGCTGCTCTGGCACTGTCGGGTATTCCATTCAACGGCCCAGTTGGTGCAGCACGCGTGGGTTACATAGGTGGCGAATACAAACTGAATCCAACGGCCACTGAACTGCTTAAATCCGACCTGGATCTGGTTGTAGCCGGTACCGAAAAAGCCGTGTTGATGGTGGAATCAGAAGCCAAGCTGCTTTCCGAAGAAGTCATGCTGGGTGCGGTTATGTTTGGCCACCAGGCCATGCAAACCGTGGTTAATGCAGTCAGGGAATTGGCTGCGGAAGCAAAGGTTCAGCATTGGACCTGGGACGCTCCCAAGGTTGATTCTGATCTGTTGGATAAAGTTACTGCCACTGCTTCAGCCGGTATGAAAGATGCCTACGCAATCGCCGACAAGATGTTGCGTCGCGATGCCATCTCCGCAGTTAAAGATGCAACTGTTGCTGCCCTTTGTGTTGAGGGTGATGAAAACGCACCGGCTAAGGGCGACGTTTCTGATGCACTGTACAAAATGGAAAAAGCGCTGGTTCGCGAGCACATCCTGAGTGGCAACCCGCGTATTGATGGTCGCGACCTGAGCACGGTACGCCCGATTTCGGTTCAATGCGGAGTTATGCCCCGGGCCCATGGATCTGCGCTGTTCACTCGTGGTGAAACTCAGGCCATTGTGGTGACAACCCTGGGCACCACACGTGACGCACAAATGATTGATGCCGTGAATGGCGAATACAAAGACCCGTTCATGCTGCATTACAACTTCCCGCCATATTCCGTGGGTGAGACTGGTTTCATGAGCGGTCCCAAGCGTCGTGAAATTGGCCACGGCCGCCTGGCCCGTCGTGGAGTAGCGGCTGTGTTGCCTACCATTCAAGAATTTCCATACGTACTGCGCGTGGTGTCTGAAATCACTGAATCCAATGGCTCCAGCTCAATGGCTTCGGTTTGCGGAACCTCTCTGTCGCTGATGGATGCCGGTGTTCCGGTCAAACAGCCAGTGGCGGGTATTGCCATGGGCCTGATCAAGGAAGGCGATCGCTTCGCCGTTCTATCCGACATTCTGGGTGACGAAGATCACCTCGGCGACATGGATTTCAAAGTAGCCGGTGCACAGGATGGCATATCTGCCTTGCAGATGGACATCAAGATCGAAGGTATCAACGAAGAGATCATGCGAATTGCCCTGGCCCAAGCGCAGGAAGGTCGTCGTTTTATCCTGGGCGAAATGAATAAGGTCATCGACAAACCACGAGGCGAAATGTCTGAATTCGCGCCGCGCCTGGTGACCATGAAGGTTCATCCGGACAAGATTCGCGACATCATCGGAAAGGGCGGCGTAACCATCCGTGCCATTACTGAAGAAACCGGCGCCACTATCGATATCGCTGATGACGGCACCGTTACCATTGCCTCGGTCAACAAGGAAGCTGGTGATGCTGCCCGCAAGCGCATTGAGCAGATCACCTCCGATATCGAACCAGGCCAGGTCTTCGAAGGCAAGGTCATCAAGATCATGAACTTCGGCGCCTTTGTTACCCTGACCCCTGGCCGTGATGGCCTGGTGCATATTTCTCAGCTCTCAGACGAGCGCGTGGAAAATGTGACCGATGTGGTTAAGGAAGGCGATATGGTCAAGGTCAAGGTGCTTGAAGTCGACAAGCAGGGGCGTATTCGCCTGTCCATGAAAGCATTGGACACGGCTGAATAGAGTCAGTCCTTGGGTCGTCAGTTTTCAGGCCAGCCAAAAACGCAGAAAACGCCCGCCAGTCGGGCGTTTTTTTTACCTTTTTTATCTTTTTTAATTGCTCAATGGATGGGGCTGAATGGATAGGCCTGAATGGATAAGGTTACACTTCCGCAATGCCATTAGTTGAACATCTCAATCTACCCACTTTCAGCCGTCTGCGGGAGCAGGGGCATGAAGTGTTGTCACTGGATCGCGCGTTGCGGCAGGACATCCGCGAACTGCATATTGGCTTGCTCAATATGATGCCGGACGCGGCGCTGGAAGCCACCGAACGACAGTTCATTCGCCTGGTAGGTAACTGCAACCGTATCGCCCAGTTTTATGTTTACCCTTTCTCCCTGCCGGGGTTGTCTCGCGGAGCGGATGCTCAGGCCTTCATAGGGCAGAATTATTGCAACTTTGAAACCCTGCAGTCTGAAGGGCTCGACGCACTGGTGATTACCGGTGCCAACGTGATCAATCCGGATTTATCCAAAGAGGCGTTTTGGGGCCCATTAACCCAGGTGATGGATTGGGCCGAGGAAAATGTTTCTTCGGTCCTGTGTTCCTGCCTGGCCACCCATGCCATTTTAAAATACCGTCATGGCATAGAGCGTCAGCCAATGCCGCAGAAGCGTTGGGGCGTTTTCAGTCACAAAATCAGCCTAGCACAGCATCCGCTGTTGCGTGATATCAATACCCGATTCGATGTGCCCCATTCGCGTTTTAATGATATTTCCAGGGAACAACTGGAAGCAGCCGGTTTGCACGTTCTCGCTGAGAGCGATGAAGGTGGTGTACATATGGCAGTGAGCGCTGATGGCTTCCGCGTGGTCTATTTTCAGGGCCATCCAGAATATGATGCCAACAGTTTGCTGAAAGAGTACAAACGGGAGGCCTTGCGCTACGTGAATGGTGAACTGGAACAGCCACCGCCCTTTCCTGAGAACTACCTCTCTGTAGAAGCGCAGGCCAGGGCAGCGCCTTTTATTGAGATGACCAGGCAAGCTGTTTCGCGCGGTGGCTCTGTGCCCGTAATACTTGAGACTGAAGTTGAGCCTTTGCTGGACAATACCTGGGGTGATACTGCCAAAGCCGTGTTCAACAACTGGTTGGGCCTGGTTTACCAACTGACCAATCTGGACCGTCATTCGCAGTACATGCCCGGCACGGACCGGGACAATCCACTTAATTTTGGGAAATAGAAAGGCTTTCAATGTACGCAATCATTCTAGCCGCCGGTCGGGGCAGCCGCCTGGCAGAACACAACCCGCAAGGACGTCCCAAGTGCTTGTTGGAGGTCGGTGGACGCAGTCTGTTGGCACGTCATCTGGATTTGCTGCAGGAGTTGCGTATAGGGCGCGTTGACCTGGTAGTGGGCTATGAGGCCGACCAGATTATTGAGCATGTCGGAGAATTATTTTCGCGGCCGGAAGTAGCATTTCACTTCAATCCGCGTTTTCAGCAAGGTAGTGTGATCAGTTTATGGGCCGCACAGGAAACCTTGCAACAGGGCAGTGACACGCTGTTGATGGATGCAGATGTGCTTTATCATCCCGAAATCCTCAAGCGCCTGGTGGCTTCACCACATCATGATTGTTATCTACTGGATAGGGATTTTGTTCCAGGTGATGAGCCGGTCAAGATTGCGGTGCAAAACGGCTTGATGGTTGATTTTCGCAAAAAACTGGACCCTTCGCTGGTCTATGATTATTTGGGCGAATCAGTTGGATTTTTCCGACTCTCCGGCGACATGAGTGCCCGTCTGGCGCGGGAATGTGCACGTTTTGATGCCGAAGGACTGGCCGATGCACCGCACGAAGAAGCCCTGCGGAATCTTTTGCTGGAGAATCCGGCCGCATTTGCTTTTGAGGATGTCAGCGGCTTACCGTGGATCGAAATTGACTTTCCGGAAGATGTGGTTCGGGCAAAAGAACAAATCCTTCCAGCCATAAGGCAGGATTATCCTGAATTCTGAGTTTGCTATCCGGCCTGTTCCCGGATGCTGAAACGAAAGACGAGTTGAAACATGCAAAAAAAATCCTCACAACTGCGCGCCATGCTGCAATCAGGCAGCACCGAATTCATTATGGAAGCGCACAATGGTTTATCCGCGCGTATCGTTGAAGAGGCCGGCTTCAAGGGCATCTGGGCCTCAGGTTTGGCATTGTCGGCACAACATGCCGTCAGAGACAATAATGAACTGAGCTGGACCCAAGTGGTAGACATCCTGGAGTTCATGTCTGATGCCACCAGCATTCCCATCTTGCTGGATGGGGATACCGGCTACGGTGATTTCAACAATATGCGTCGTCTGGTTGCCAAATTGGAAACTCGTAACATCGCCGGAGTCTGCATAGAAGACAAGTTGTTTCCCAAGACCAACAGCTTTATCCAGGGTGAGCGTCAGCCGCTGGAAGAAATTGAAACATTCTGCGGCAAGATTCAGGCTGGTAAAGAAGCGCAGCGCGACGATGATTTCTGCATTGTAGCCCGGGTGGAAGCCTTTATTGCGGGCTGGGGGTTGGATGAAGCGCTGCGCCGCGCCGAGGCTTACCGGCAAGCTGGCGCTGATGCTATTTTGATGCACAGCAAGCTGAGCCGCCCCGATGAAATCCTGCAGTTTGCCAAAGAGTGGGCCAACCGGGGTCCGCTGGTGATTGTACCCACCAAGTATTATGCAACACCGACCGAGGTTTTCAGGCAATACGATATCAGCCTGGTTATCTGGGCCAACCACTTGATCCGTTCTGCCATCTCGGCCATGCAGGCAACCGCAAAGCAGATTCATGATGATGAGACCTTGCTGGAGATTGAAGGTCAGGTGGCCACCGTGTCGGAGATATTCCGCTTGCAAGGCGCTGATGAACTGCTGGAAGCCGAGAAGCGTTATGCCCGTAGTGCACGGCCTGAAGTGAAAGCGCTCATACTCGCGGCCAGCCGGGGCATGGGTTTGGATGAACTGACCAAGGAACGGCCCAAGGTCATGATTCCGGTGGCGGGTAAACCAGTACTGCGGCGTTTGGTCGATAAGTTCAAAGGCCAGGGCGTCAATGAAATCATCGTGGTTGCTGGTTATAAAGCCGAAGCCATTGATGTGAAGGGCATAGAGGTCATCGTTAACCTCCATTGGCAGGAAACCGGTGAGCTGGCCTCCTTGTATCAGGCAATCGAAAGCCTGGGAGACGATACCATTCTGCTTTACGGCGATTTGTTATTCCGTACTTACATACTCAACAACCTGCTGGATTGGGATGAACCCTTGCTGGCGGTGGTGGACTCTTCCCCCCTGGATCAGGCCAAAGGCAACACCAACGACCTGGCATATTGCTCTGCGTCGGATGATCGCGCCATGTACCAGCAAAAAGCCTTCCTGCAAAAGATCAGTGCAGAAACCCACTGGCAGGGCAGGACGCCTGATGGTCGTTGGATAGGCATGTTGCGTATCCGCGGATTGGGCAAACAACAGGTTCTGGGCGCGCTCGAAGCGCTGAAGCGGGATGCGGGATTTGAAAAGATGGGTTTACCTGATCTGATCAACCAGTTGATTGAGCAACAGCATGCACCACAGGTGCAATATATTTCTGGTCACTGGATGGATATCAATAACCTGGAAGACCTGCAACGCGCCGCTGAATTTTCTCAAGGACGGCATTCGTGATGCTGCTGCAGATTGCAAATTCCGTTGCGAATAATCCAGCATGATTGAAGCCGCCGATTTCATCACCCCCGCCAAGGCCATGGGGTTCAAAACCTGGGCGGGTGTACCGTGCTCCTTTTTGACGCCGTTTATCAACAGCGTCATCGATGATCCGGAAATGAGCTATATTTCCTCAGCCAATGAAGGCGATGCGGTAGCGACTGCCAGCGGCGCCGCATTGGGTGGCCAGCCAGCCGTGGCCATGATGCAGAATTCCGGCCTGGGCAATGCCATCAGCCCCTTGAGCTCGCTGAACTGGGTGTTTCGCATCCCCATATTGCTGATCATCACCCTGCGCGGTGAACCTGGTTTGCCTGACGAGCCGCAGCATGAACTGATGGGGCAGATTACCGGGGATTTGCTGGATAGGCTGCAAGTTCCCTGGGCGTATTTTCCACGCCATGCCGACGATGTTGCCGGCATGCTGGAAGCCGCGCGCTGGCAAATGGAAAGAACATCAAGGCCTTATGCATTCGTCATGCGTAAAGGCTCGGTCGCACCCAGTCAGTTGCAAAGCCAATGGCAACCAAAGTCTCGTGCCAGGCCGTTTTCGGGAATTCCCGATGCGCCAGGCAAAGACTTGCTGAGCCGCCAACAGGCGTTGCAATCCGTGATTGAAAACACCCCATTGGATGATTCCGTGGTGATTGGCACCACGGGCTTTACCGGACGCGAGCTGTTTGCATTGGATGACCGGCCGAACCAGTTGTACATGGTCGGCTCCATGGGCTGCGCTTCTTCTTTTGGACTGGGGTTGTCTTTGGCTCAGCCCCACAAACAGGTCGTCGTGATTGATGGCGATGGTGCAGCGCTGATGCGTATGGGCAACATGGCCACGGTGGGTGCTTATGGCCCGCGAAATCTGCAACACCTGTTACTGGATAATGGTGTACACGACTCTACCGGCGGACAGGCCACGGTGAGCCGAGGATTGAGCTTTGCTGCCATTGCCAGTGCCTGTGGTTACAGCAATTGGGAAGAAGGAGTTTCGCAGGAGCAGATCAAGCGCTTGCTGGACAGTCGTGACGGACCTGATTTCCTGCATCTGCATATACGCAAAGGTGTGCCTGACAATTTGCCGCGGCCTGATCAAAGGCCCGCTGATGTATGCCGCAGGTTGATGGCGCACTTGAATGTGACAACTCCGTGGAGCGCGCACTGACATTCTGACCGATTCACAGCATTGGTCACTGAGGTCGCGGCAGAAACGCGCTCCGTGCATAATTGATCAGGCTTCCAAAAATTTATTGCCAGTCATCGTGCTTGCTTAGGCACTTAGAGCATCCCAGGAGAGTCAACACAAATGGTCAGTAATAGAGCCGAAAAAATGGGCGAGCGCGCCGGGGTTGCGGGCTTTTTTGACAGCCTGAGATTCAATGAAATCGCTCGGCAAGGCTTGGGATTGTTGTTGCTGCTGGTTTGTGCCGTATTTACCGAAGCTGCTGGCGAAGACCGGATTTACCTTGGATTTGCCCTGGCGTTGATAGGCCAGGTGTGGCGTATTTATGCTGCCGGTGTGATCTACAAGAACAAACAATTGGCTACAACAGGCGCATATTCGCTGGTCCGACACCCGCTTTACCTGGGTAATTTCCTGATTTTAGTTGGTTTTACCATCGCCTGTTCCAATTGGATTGTAGTACTGATAGTTCTGTTTTTTTTCTGGTTCTACTATCCCGCGGCCATCAAATATGAAGACACCAAACTGGAGCGCATATTTGAAGATCAATGGCGTGCATGGAGCGCTAACACTCCAGCCATGTTCCCCACTCGCCTGGCCTGGAAAGGCAATGCCAATGCAGAGTGGAATGCCCGGCAATCCCTGCTGCGTAATGGCGAGTTGATCATCTCTGTGTATATCGTAATTTGCGCCGCGGTTCTGTTGTACCGGGCGGGAATGTTTTAAGCAACTGGTTCGTTTCCACAGAAATCCATGCGCAGCATATTGTTAAACCCAGGTCCGGTTAGCATCTCTGAAGGTGTCAGACATGCCATGGCCGCGGGAGATTTGTGCCATCGGGAAGTCGAGTTTTTCGAGTTGCAGGACCAGGTTCGGCGCAAGCTGAATGCAGTATATTCGCTGGACGAAAAACACTGGGTTCCGGTGTTGCTGGGCGGTTCTGGCACCACAGCTCTGGAGGCCATGGTCAGCTCCTTACTGCCAGGTGATGCACAGGTGCTGGTGCTGGAGAATGGGGTTTATGGTGAAAGGCTGTCCCGCTTGACTGCCATCCATCAGATTTCCAGCCAGGCCCTCAAAATGGCTTGGAAAGATGCGTGGAACCTTGAACGGATCGGGTCAGAGCTTCAATCCGGCAAATACACTCATGTACTGGCAGTTCAGCATGAAACCACCACCGGTCGGCTGAATCCGGTACAGCAACTGGCTGAGTTGTGTGAAAAGGCTGGGGTATGCCTGCTGCTGGACGCAGTTTCCAGTTTTGGCGCCGAAGAAATACCTTTTGCGTCCACAGCCCTGGTGGCTTGTGCCGCAACGGCCAATAAATGCCTGCATGGAATTCCTGGGTCCTGCATGGTGATCGTACGTCGTGAAGCACTGGAAAACGCAATTAAACCACCGCGCAGTATGACGCTGGATCTGGCCCTGTGGGCAGGTCATCAGCAACGCCAGTCAACGCCGTTTACGCCACCGGTTACCAGTCTGCTGGCGCTGAATCAGGCGCTGGATGAATTTTTTCAAGCGGGTGGGCAATCAGGGCGGCATGCCCGTTATCTGCGCCTCGCCAACCGTGTGGCGAAATGTCTGGCCAGGCTGGGCATTTCTCCAATGCTGGAAGCTGGAGCCAGTTCTGTTGTATTGCGAGCCTACTCACTACCGGCTGGCTTGAGCTATGAACAACTGCACGATGGATTGAAACTGCGTGGCTTCATCATTTATGCAGGGCAAGGCTCCCTGGCTGCTGAAATGTTTCGGATTTCGACCATGGGTGATATCAGCGATTATGATCTGGGCCGTCTTTTGGCGGCGCTCGAGGAGGTAATTGCCTGATCGTCCGGTGTAAATGCCTGGCACCGTTTGTCCCCGTTCGAGCCGTGCAAAAGTGTTAAAATCCCGGCGTCACATAAAAACGAGTCCAGCCATGATTTCTATGTCCCCAAAGACCCTGACTGCAAGTTTGACTGTTTTGGTATTGCTGCTGGTATATACACCCAGTGCCGATGCCTACCTCGATCCCAGCACCGGCAGTATGATCGTATCTGCGCTGGTGGGAATTTTTGCTTCGATTGCGCTGGCCGTCAAAACCTATTGGTACAGGCTGAAAAATCTGTTCCGGCGTTCTGAAAGCTCGTGTCCTGCAGAAGAAAGTTCGCGCGACAACTAAGCTGGCATTGAGCAATGTCATTTCTGGCAGGATGGAAGGCCTGGAAACGCTTTCGAAAGTTGCCCCGGGAATGGCGCAAGTTGGTGTTCTATTCGGAAACCGGCCAGGACTGGCACCACTTTTCGGGATTGATAGCAGAGCTGAATTCCCGCTTGCAGCACAAAGTCTGCTATGTCACTTCCGACCAAAATGACCCCGGGCTGAATTACCAACACCCGAATTACCAAGGTATATGGCTGCCAGAAGGTTTTTTCCTGACGGTATTTTTCCAGATGAGCCAGTCGGACGTTTTTGTGCTGACCATGATGGATCTGAACAATCTGCAGCTTAAACGATCGGTGCACCCGGTGCATTATGTGTACCTGTTCCACAGTATGGGCAGTACCCATATGGTGGATCACGCCAATTCCTTTGATCATTACGACAGCCTGTTTTGTACCGGACCGCACCAGGTTAAAGAGATACGCAGGCGAGAGGAACTGCAAGGTCTGCCAGCCAAGCACCTGTTTGACTATGGTCACCCGAGACTGGAACAGATTCTTCACGAAGGTCGGGAATTCCGCCTAGATGCTGGCATGCATGCTGGAAATTGCACAGCAGAAAATCGTCAGCCGATTGTGTTGATTGCGCCTACCTGGGGTGATACTTCCATCTTCAATGTGTGTGGAGAAGAATTGATAGAGACTTTGTTAGGGGCGAATTTCCAGGTCATTATGCGACCGCACTATCAAAGCAATCGTCTCACGCCTGATGTCATAGAAAGCACCCGCAAGCGTTTTGAAGCCAATCCGGACTTTGAATACATCGCGCAAATGGGCGAAACCCAGTCCTTGTTTCGCTCGGATGTCCTGATCAGCGATTGGTCAGCCATGGCTTTGGAATATTCATTGGGCCTGGAAAAGCCGGTGCTGTTTATCGACGTGCCACGACGCATTCGTAACCCGGACTGGCAGGAATGGGGCATCGAACCCATGGAATCGGCCATTCGCAGCCAGGTGGGCGAGATTGTCGCGCTGGATGAGTTGGAGCGTGCTCCGGAAAAGATCCTGCATCTGTTGTCATGCCGTGCGGATTTCACCAATCGTATGCGCGCGTTGCGTGAACAAATGGTGTTCCGAATGGGCCACAGCGTAGCCGATGGTGCGAATGAGTTGGCACGAATCGCAGAGCGTCAATGCGAGCTTCGCCAAAGCCGGGGGACCAGGCATGCCTGACGTCGGCCGCAAACAGATTTTCCGCTGGATGGGCTGGTTCGCCCTGGCCAATGCACTGGTTTTAGCTGTCGTGGGCTTACGCTATTTTCAGGGTTTTTCTCCTGGCGGAACTGGCCTGTCGTGGCTCTATTTGTTACTGGTCTTCCCAGCGCATCACGTTTTGTTGGCCGTTTTGCCTCTTTTTCTCCTGTTGACGCCGATAGTTCTGCTGCGTTCTTCTCGCCGGCTCATTACCTTCATTGCGGTTGTTTTGTTTGCTCTGATGATTGCAGTGATAAATCTGGACAGCCTGTTGTGGTCACAGAGTCGCTTTCATCTCAACGGCCTTACCGTGCAAATCCTGGGAGTTTCAAGTTGGGTGTTTGCTGGCGTAATACTGCTGATTTCCCTGTTTTTTGAGTCCCTGCTAGCCGGCTGGATCTGGCATTGGGTCAATGCCAAAAACAAACGTCGTGGTGGGCTAATCAGTGTGCTGGCGATCGTTGCCATTCTGGGCTCGCAATTGATCCATGCCTGGGCGGATGCCGCTTATTACGTTCCGGTGACCAGTGTTGGTCAGCAATTGCCGGTTTATAAGGGCTTTACTGCCAAGCGCCAACTCGTTGGTTTGGGCCTGGTTGATCCCGATGTCAGCCGGGAGCGGGAGATAGCCCGGCGTTTGTCGAGGCAACTGGGGGATAGCAGAAAAGGCGCTCTGAATTATCCTTTGCAGCCATTGCAGTGCCACAACGAAAAGCCCATGAATGTATTGCTGATCATGGCGGACGCTCTGCGTTGGGATATGGTTGATGAAAAAACCATGCCGTTTCTTAGCCGCTATGGAAATACGCACGGCCAGCAGTTTCTACAGCACTTCAGCGGAGGAAACTCATCCCGGATGGGCGTTTTCAGCCTGTTCTACGGTTTGCCGCCAGGCTATTGGGGCAGTTTTGAATCCATGCAGCGTTCAGCGGTATTGATTGATGAGTTGCAAAAACAGAATTATCAACTTGGGTTGTTCAGCAGCGCCACGATGTATCGGCCAGTAGCACTGGATAGAACGGCTTTTTCGAACGTGCCCAATTTGCGCTTGCAAACGGAGCCCGCGGATGCACCTGCCTGGCAACGCGATCTGATCATGTTGGAGGATTGGCAAAACTGGCTGGTGAAAAGGGATAGGTCCAGTCCGTTTTTTGGCTTTTTGTTTTTCGATTCAACCAATGCGCAGGAATACCCGCCAGAGCTTGAATCAGAACCTGATTTGCAACCTGAAAACGAGCAGGAATTGAGCCTTGAATTTGCCAATTATCGTCGTTCAGCCCGATTCGTGGATGGCTTGCTCGCATCCGTCATGGCGCAACTGAATACTTTGAATCTGGCCGACAATACGGTGATTGTCATCACCTCCGATCATGGCGAAGAGTTCGATGAAAGTGGCGCAGGTTTACGTGATCATGGATCAGGCTATACCCGTTACCAGCTACAAGTGCCGCTGATCATTCGCTGGCCTGGCAGAGAGTCGAAGATTTTTGATCATCGCAGTTCACATTACGACATTGTGCCGACTCTGATGCAGAATGTACTGGGTTGCCGCAACGATCCGGCTGATTATTCCAGCGGTCACAACCTGTTCGCCGGCAAGAACTGGGATTGGTTGCTGGCTGGTAGCTATTACAACTACGCCGTATTGGAGCCAGATCAAATTACAGTGACTTATCCCAATGGTCAGTATGAAGTGCGTGACTGGAATTACCGGATTCTCAGCCAACCGAAAGTCCGCGGCGACGTATTGATGTCGGTGACCCAGGAAAACTCACGTTTCTACCGATGAATTCGCGGCCGCCCAATAAATTCCTGTCTCTGTTGCTGTGGTTGCTTGCCAGTATGCTGACGAGTCCCGCTTGGGCGGTAGAATTGGCAACTGAGCAACTGCGACTGGGCTTCGACGATCAGGGGCAACTTTTGTCCGTCACTGCCTGTCATCCAAGCTGTGAGCTAGATTCAGCCCGCCACATTTCTTTGTCCCATGAAACCGGATTGGTGAGCTTTGCAAACCTTCCCGAGGGACAGTGGGAGCTGAACGAAAAAAGTGTAGCTGCTGAACATGTGCTGACCTTTCACGGCCCCGAGGATTCCTTCCTGCGCTGGACCGTTCCTGCAAAAGGCTATGGTATTGAGCTCTCAACCCAAGGGTTGGGTGAAGTCAGTTTGCAGGCCGGTGAATCTTTCCGTGCACGTGCAGCAACTGGCTTCGGTGAATGGCTGGAGCAGGTACGTTACCTGGCAATCGATACTGGCAAGGTTCGACAGATTTCGCTGGATGAAACCGACATCGGTGAAATCGCTGCAGAGTGGGTGGGTTTTCGCAGTCGTTTCTGGGCTGTGCTGATCACTACCGATCAGCCGGTTGCTTATTCCTTGCAAACCGGCGAGGCAAATCCGGATCCGAAATTGATCCGTTTGGGGACCGAAGAAAACTCAAGCCTGCAAATCTATCTGGGGCCAGTAGAACGATCAGCGCTGGCATCTGTGGATGAGCTGTTGCCAAATCTGATGTATGCCGGGCTGTGGTTCTGGTTACGTTGGATATGCATATTCCTGGCTTTTTTGCTGGGCGGCATACAGTCCATTGTTTCAGTTTGGGGGCTGGCCATCATGCTGTTGTCATTGTGTGTGGGTTTCATGATGTTGCCGCTCAGCCGCATCGCCGACACCCTGCAGCAACAAGTGAATCGCACTGAGGCTCGGCTGGCACCCGAATTGGCCCGTATCAAGAAAGAATTCAGGGGAGAAGTGCAGGCTGCCAAAATCATTGCCTTGTACAAAACCGAAAGGGTGCATCCGCTTTACAGTTTGAAAAGCCTTTTGGGGGTGGCGGTAGTCATTCCGGTATTTATTGGCGCTTTTGATATGTTGGCAGAGAATATTTATCTGATGAACACTCCGTTTTTGTGGGTCGAGGATTTATCTCGACCGGACGAGCTGTTTCATATGCCGGTTGAAATACCATTTTTTGGTTCTGGCTTTAATTTGCTGCCATGGGTGATGACCGGCTTGTCCATTTGGGCATCTTTATTGCACCAGCCTTTAGCCCTGCAGGCTGATTTGCGTCAACGTCAGGTTCGAAACATGATCCTGCTGGCGTTCGCATTCTTCGTGCTGTTTTATACTTTCCCGGCCGGTATGGTCTTGTACTGGACTACCAACAACCTTATTTCTGTAGGCAAGAGTCTGTGGGCCAGCCTGGCAGCACGGCGTGTACAAGCAAGTGCTTAATGCGGGATGAAGGAATATGTCTGAGCAAAAAGTATTATCCCAGCAGCAGGTTGAAAGCTTTCACCGCGATGGCTATGCTCTGGTCAGGCGGCTCTATTCTGCAGCGGAAATCCAGCAGATCAGCGATTGGACGGATGAAGTAGCAGCTTATCCTGAGACGCCTGGAAAGCAGATGATGTACTTTGAAACCAGTCAGGTTGATGGGGGCCGAATTCTGTGTCGTATTGAGAATTTTGTTCCTTATCATGAGGGCTTCAGCACCTTGACTACTGCCCGCCGAATGCGGCAGGCGGTTTCGGAACTGTTTGGTGAAGAAGCGGTTTTATTCAAGGACAAAATCAATTTTAAATTACCCGGTGGTGACGGTTTCAAGGAGCACCAGGATGTACAGGCGGGCTGGGACGAGTATGCCGGGATTCATCTGACCGCCATGGTAGCCATCGATGAAACCAATGAAGAAAATGGTAGCCTGGAAATGCTGCCAGGCCAGCATAAGAAAGGCCTTCTGGGTGAAAAATGGGCACCCCTATCGGATCAGGATACGGGGGAGCAGGAGTATGTTGCAGTGCACTGTCAGCCCGGTGATGCCGTTTTTTTTGATTCTTTTGCGCCGCATCGATCGGCGCCCAATCGTACCCAGCAAGCGCGTCGTGTGCTCTACATCACCTACAACAAGCTTGCCGAAGGTGATTCCAGGGCAGCGTACTATGCTGCCAAGCGAGCGAGTTATCCGCCCGACATAGAACGTGATCCCCATCGGGATTATAAATTTCGGGTGTAGAAAAGGCTATGTTGGCTGGAAAGAATTCCTCTGCCACAATCAGACCAGTTGATCAGGAGAACGAAATGGAAAATATTCTGGTTCCGGTATCGCCCGGTGAAGTTCTGGACAAGATCACCATACTGGAGATCAAGTCGGAACGAATCCAGGATGAAGAAAAGCTGGCTAATGTGCGGCGTGAACTGGCCTTGCTCAAGGACACGTGGGCGCAATCGGTGCATGCGGACAAAATCATTCGGCAACTGCATGATGAACTGAAGGAAATCAATGAAGCGCTGTGGGATATCGAAGACGCAATTCGGGACGAAGAGCGCAGCAAGAAATTTGAGGAGCGCTTTATCGAGTTGGCAAGAAATGTCTATTTCACCAATGACCGACGCTCGCGAGTCAAGAAGGAACTGAACCTGCATCTGGGCGCGGAAATCGTTGAGGAGAAATCCTACCAGGCTTATTAGGTCAACATGCCTGACATGCGGCTTTTTTTTAGCACGCTTGCAAACGGCGCAAAAATTCGCATACAATCACCACTTACTCATTCAGACCGGCGGAGGGAATGGCCCTTTGATGCCGGGGCAACCTTCGGAGTTAACCACTTCGAAAAGGTGCCAATTCCAGCGAATAGCTCAGGTTTTGGGTTGTTTGGGAAATGAGTGACCTGGCGGCTGTTCTGATGGGCCCGGTCATACTCACCCCGCCTGGCGGAATTTCCGGAATGAGATTTTATTAATCCGGAAAAAGAGTGAGTGATATGGGGCATTTGAACCAAGAAACCGTTGTAACCCGATTCGGTGTCAACTGTGATGATAATCATGGTGCCGTGATCCCGCCTTTGTATCTCAGTTCGAATTTTGCATTTCCAAAATTTGCTGAGAAGGGGAAGTACGATTACACCCGGTCAGGCAATCCAACTCGTGATCAACTGGCTGGCGCTTTGGCAGCAGCGGAAGGCGGCACAGGTGCGGTTATTACAGGATCTGGTATGGCCGCGGTTCATCTGGCCACTCAGTTGCTGCAGGCTGGCGATGTGCTGATTGCGCCACCCGATTGCTACGGCGGTTGTCATCGACTGCTCAGCGCCGCAGCGCGTAAATCCCAGTTTGAGGTGCAATGGGTTCCGTTGTGGGAAACGGAGGCAGCGGTAAAGCAAATCTCCACCATCAAACCCCGCATGGTTTGGATTGAAACCCCCAGTAACCCTTTGTTGCGTATCACCGATATTGAAGCCATTGCCGAAGCCGCGCATGCCGTGGGCGCGCTGGTGGTGGTTGACAATACATTTTTGTCGCCCGCCGGTCAGAATCCGTTAGCGCTGGGCGCCGATATCGTGCTGCATTCCACCACCAAGTACATCAACGGACATTCGGACGTAGTGGGTGGTGCAGTGATCTGCAGTGACGCGGAGCTGCTGGAAGAACTGGCTTGGTGGGGAAATTGTCTGGGCTTGACCGGCTCACCTTTTGACAGTTTTCAGACCCTGCGCGGTCTGCGCACATTGGCTGTGCGGTATCGCCAGCATCAGGAGAACGCGCTGCAGGTCGCGCAAGCTCTGCATGACAACAGCCTGGTGGGAAAAGTCTATTTCCCGGGGCTCAAGGATCATCCCGGCCACGAAATAGCCGCCAAACAACAACGGGGTTTTGGTGCCATGATCAGTTTTGAACTGGCTGGTAGCTACAGCGAAATTCCGGTGTTTCTGAATGCCTTGAAACTGTTTACGCTGGCAGAGTCACTGGGCGGGGTTGAGAGTCTGGTCGCACATCCAGCCACCATGACACATGCTGCCATGTCGGCAGAAGATCAGGCCACAGCGGGCATTAGCAGCCAACTGCTGCGCCTGTCTGTAGGTATCGAGCACGTCGACGATTTGTTGGCCGATTTGGCCAATGGCTTTGCGGCGGTGCAGCAGTCACGATTGGAGTCTGTGCCATCGGCAATATCAGTCCCGCGTAAAGTTGCCTGTTAAGGCTGAAATCCAAAATCAGCTGGCAGTGCGAGTGCAAACGGATCGCTCGTGCCATTCGAGCAGTTTCTTTTTCACCATGGCCGGTGTAACCAGATCCATCACGCCGGGTACTTCAATACGGGTACCCCAGCGTAGGTCTTCTGCCGCCTTGCCTCTGAAAGTTCGCGCTGCTTGTGGAAATTGATCAACACTCAAATGCAGGCTGTTGAAGGGGCCAGAGCGTCGTGCCCAGGTCGCGGCATAAAGCCCCAGCACCGGCGTACCCAACGCATTGGCAATGTGTACCGGCCCGGAATCGGGTGAAATCAACAGATCGGCAGATTGCAGCAGGGCTTTGGATTGTTCCAGCGTGTCCCGCCCAATCAGGTTCTGGCAGGGATGACGCATCATTTGGGCAATTTCCATCCCGGTCCTTCTTTCCAGTTCACCGGGTCCACCGGAAAGCAGTATTCTGGCACCCAGTTGCTCGATGGCGAAGTCAGCAATTTCCGCGTAATGGGCAGCCGGCCAATTGCGCAGCACGTGACTGGAACAGGGGCTGATCACAATATTCGGTCTGTCGGACTCCAGCCATTGTCCCGCCCAATCCCTGGCTTCCTCAGTTACAGGCAGATTCCAGACGGGAGGGCCAGCGGGCAGTCCGAGGGCCCGCGTAAACTCCAGAAAACCTTCAACCTGATGTTGCTGGGGAATATTCGCCACCTGTTCATTGGTAAACCAGTGATGAAAATCCCTCGACCGGGCACGGTTCCATCCCAGGCGAGTGGGTGCTTTGATCATCAGAGACAGCAAGTTTGCTCTTGCCGCCACTTGCATATGCAACAACACATCAAAACGCCGCGTTTTGAGTTGCTGGCATAACTGGCGCACGGTGCCCCAACCACCGCGCTTGTCAAACTCCAGCATCTCCACGCCTTGCAATCCGGACATCAACCGGTGCTCCAGTTTGCCTATAATCCAGGTCAGCCGGGTGTTGGGCCAATGGGTTTGCAGGCAACGAATTACCGGCAAAACATGGGTAGCGTCGCCCAGGGCTGACAGTCGCAGGATGCAAATCGAAAACGGTGGCGCGGGCAGCGAGTTCATCGGATTCTTTCCCATTCCTCATTGACGCTGAAAAGCAGCCAACGCACAATGTCGACCGGTATGGTTGGATGCAACTGAAATTAGAGAAAACAGGTTCCCGGGCCATTGTATACGATGCCAATCGTATCTCGCAGCCCGACGCCAGCCTGTTCGAGCCTGATTTTTGGTATCGGTCTGGATCAGTGGTTGGTAAGGCTGTTGGGCGCGGAAATGCCCTTATGTTGGATACACCCTTTGGCCCGGCGGTATTGCGCCGGTATTTGCGGGGCGGAGGCGCTGCAAAATTCAGCCGTGACCGCTACCTTTTTCTCGGTTATTCACGTTCACGGCCCATCACGGAAGCTACAATTACAGCTAGATTGTTCGCGCTGGGCTTACCTGTTCCTGAAGTGCTGGGGGGTATCTGCCAGCGGCATGGTCTCAGTTATTCGGGGGCTTTGCTGACCCAAAGGATTGCGAATGTCACGCCATTGGCTGATGTGCTGGTCAGCGGTGACAGCGGGGACGGCATGTGGCAGCGTATAGGACATTGCATCCGTCGCTTTCATGACGCCGGTGTATGTCACGCTGATCTGAATGTGCGAAATATTCTGGTTGATAACCGCAACACTATTTGGTTGATCGACTTTGATCGCGCCAGGTTTCTCGCACCCAATAGCAGAAAGCTGACCAATAACCTGCAAAGACTGTTGCGTTCTTTGCGCAAACAGAAGCAATTACCGGACGCACAATTGGATAACTTTTGGCGTCACTTGATGCTTGGCTACAATAGCAATCAGCGGCCAGTTTGATTGGGGTAGGATGATTTATTGTGTGGCGTAGAAAAACCAGGAAAATTGCCACCGCCACAAGCGCTGTAGAGAAAACATCGCTGCGTGTGGTGGAGTCCAATCGCATGGTGTTGGTGGCTGCCAATGCAGATTTGGTGCGAGCCGATTTGGAAGGTGTAGTGCCTCTGGGGGACATGCTGGAGGCGCAGGTGCCAGAAAACTGGCCGCCAGAACTGTATGACCGTGAAGCCATGGAATATGCCCTGCGCATGCTCGACGACACGACCGTCCCAGGGTGGTCATTCTGGTATCTGTTGAAGCGTTCAGAACAGCCACCCCAACTGCTCGGTATTTGTGGTTTCAAAGGGCGTCCGGATGCAGCGGGTTCAGCCGAAATCGGCTATTCTATAATCTCGCAATTTCGCAATCAGGGGTTTGCTTCAGAAGCAGTTGATCGCCTGGTCCGTTGGGCATTCAGCCACCAAATCGTGCATGAGGTCAGTGCTGAAACCCTGCCGCATTTGCCGTCTTCCATTCGTGTTATGAAAAAGAACGGGTTCGAATTTGTCGGTGCCGGTTCAGAACGAGGAGTCGTCCGTTATGCTGTGCAACGTCCAGACCGGCGTTAAGAAGGTGACAGTCAAATCAAGCATAGTGCTTGCCACGCTGATGAGCCTGAGCGTTCATGCAGATGTTGTGGTTCAGCGATTGGCCAATGATGGCGTTATCCTCAGTGATGGTGAATCAACCCGCGTCATGATAGACGGTATGGTGGCTGATCCTTATTCCGTTTATGGGGGCTTACCTGCTGAACTTATTTCCGATTTTAGAAACGCCAGCGGTCCTTTTGCGAAAATTAATCTGGTTTTGGTCAGCCATCAGCACAATGACCACAATCAACCCGACCATGCCTGCAATTTCATTCAGAACAGCATAGGGATACTGGCTACTTCGCAGCAGGTAGTCGACCTGATGCGGGAGAAATGCCGCCAGTTTGTACTTTCCAGTCCTCGGATTCAGATCATAGACCCTTTACATGAAGAAGCGGTGAACCTGCGTGTATCCGATGCAAATGTCAGTATTTTTTTGCTCAGCCACGGCGGCGGCAAATATGCACCAATCAAGAATTTGGGACATCTGGTGGATCTGGGTGGCATGCGTGTGTTGCATATTGGTGATGCCGCCATGGAAGAGCCGGATTTCGAAACAGCCGCTGTGGCCGATATGAAAGTCGATATCGCTCTGATTCCATTCTGGTACTTTCAACCCGGACCGGGTGGTGGCATGATTCGGCGCTATCTGACCGCCAAGCACATGGTGGCCACACACATTCCTCCGGGTGAAATGGCGGAAGTCAAAGAGTATCTGCGGGTTGAGTATCCCAATGTGGTGGTACTGGAGAATCCCATGGACGAGATTCGCTTCGAAGATTGATGGTGCGGCTTTGACTCAAGGAGCATCTGATTTTTTACCCAACCTTCATTTTTTGCACCACTTGAGATAGACCAGCCAACCAATCAGGCACGCTCCGGCCAAGATGTGAACGATACCGGTCGCATTTCCATGCTTCCAGTTTGCCGCCATGGTGATGGCCACACCCAATCCACAAACAGCACTGAATCCTATGGGTTGTATGGCTTCAATCCGCTTGGTGCTAAATCGTTGGATGGCTAAATAAATCAGCGGTGCCGTTGCCGCCAAAAGCAAGCCGAGCCAAGACATCCACGGTGACATGTTGCGCCAGAGTTGAAGCCCCGCGTAGAGGCTCAATAGCACCAAGATCAGTAAAAACAGGGAAATAAAAGCTGAGCGCAAAAAATTCATGATGAAGGGTTATCATAAAACAATACGATTGAAAATATTTGGGAGAAAGGAATGAGTTCGCTATGCGGTAGTCGCTTTTTCAACAAACTGAATTTCGTTGGCTTATTGCTGGCTGGAGTGCTTTCATTCAGCCGGGCAGGTCTGGCTGATTGTCCTTGCGCAGTAGATGAAGTGTTGCCGGATAACATGTTTCCTTCCGTCAAAATTGAAACATCCATGGGTGAATTTGTCATTGAACTGAACCGCATGCGTGCTCCTATCACAGCGAATAATTTCTTAGGCTATGTTCTGGATGGTCATTATGACAACACGATATTTCATCGGGTGATGCCGGGATTCGTGGTGCAGGGGGGTGGCTTTACGGCGGATTTGGCAGAGAAGCCATTGCGACCGTCGATTTACAATGAGTCCGGCAATGGTCTGGAGAACCTGCCCATGAGTGTTGCCATGGCGCGTTATGAGGATCCGCATTCTGCTAGCAGCCAGTTTTATGTCAATCTGGCAGCCAATGCATCGCTGGACCCCAATTCACGCAGTTGGGGATATGCCGTTTTTGGTTCGGTGGTTTCAGGCCAGGATGTGGTTGAGGCCATCGGGGCAGTTACTACCGCATATAGTGAGGGCCTGGATGCAACCGATGTCCCTGTTCAAACTGTCATGCTGAAGAAAGCCAGTGTCGTTGAATGACCTCACAGTGATTTTCCTGGAGACATAGCAAAGCATGGCCGAAGAATCAGCAATTTCCGCTGTCGAGCGTTCACGTAAGACGACGAGGGCCCGTGAGATCTGGTTGATGGTTGCCTTGGGCGTGGTGGTTCTGCTGTCGTCGCTTAATTTTGTTGATGATTACGCTGAAACGGATCTGGACTCGTTATTTCAACGCGCCCTGATTACCTTTGCCTTGGCCAGAACACTGAATGGAGTAATTTCGGCAGTGCAAGGAACCGAGGTCGCGCTGCAGCCTGCTGGAGTTGGGCTGACACTGACTCCGGGTGAGATTCTGGACCCGATCAACGACCTGGTAGAGCGGTTTTCGTGGATCATGCTGGGAGCCACGATTTCTTTAGGAATTCAGCAGGTCATGCTGGATGTCGGCCAATGGTGGGGCTTGCGTTCTTTATTGGCAGTATTGGCGCTTGCCTGGCTTATCCTTCGATTACATAGAAAGCGAAAATCACTGACTGAGCATTCTGCATTTGAACGAGCGCTGTTTTACGCTCTGGTCGCTGCGATTTTCATACGCTTTGCGGTGCCAGTGGCGTTGATCGCCAATGAGGTTGTGTATGACCTGTTCCTGGAGTCCCGTTATCTGGCCAGCACGCAAGAGTTGGCAATGGCAGGTGAGACGATCGAAGGCATAGAAACTGGAAAGGATGGTATTCCAGGCTCTGGTACTCCGGTTTCGAAGGCTCCAGCCAAATCAATTTTTGGTCAGGTGATTGATGGCGCCCGCAAAACGCTTGATTTCGAGCGGCGACTTGAAGATATCAAACAGAAAACCAGCAACCTGATTGAGCATCTGGTGCAATTGAGTGTGGTGTTTATTCTTCAAACCGGTGTGCTTCCCCTGGCTTTTTTGTGGTTAATCCTGTCTTTATTTCGTTTTATAATGAATTTAAGGCCTGCTAGACGACTTGCCGGGTAGGTCACATAGTTGATTTTTCTAAGCTTTTTGCTCGATGTAAAAATATTTTCAAAAATATTGATTTCAAATATTGACAATAATGTCCAATAGGAACAGTATTGTCACACAGAAGGCAATGTAAGGTTTCAAGGGGGGAAGCAGGAATCAATCAGACAACTGATTGCCTGGTGCCGATGGGGGAAACATCAGGCATGTGCGGACAGTTTCTGATTTTTTCTGCAACGGAGTGAGGTCTGGGTTAGAAATAGCCCAGGCCTCGCTTTTTATTGTGCTTGAATTTCTATAATCTTTTTTCATTGCCTCTATCCAACAATTCTTATTTAGTCAGGGGGTTAACGAGGAGGCTTTATGCCGGATCCCAGGGACGCTCAGTTACAGGAAGTTACGATATTAACCCGAGCTGTTGAAAACGTTTTCCGCAAGTTGATTCGATTTTTGGTGGGCAGAATTTCACTGGTTAAGCTGCAGGAGATGATTAGCTATATTTATGTCCAGGAGTCAGAAAATCTGCTAAGAGAAGAATTTTCTGGTAAGAATATTCCGCTCACAAAATTGGCGTTGCTTACGGGGCTAGATACTCGAGCTATTACAAGCATGCGTGAGACGATTGAAGAAAGCTCAGGTGAATTCCAGCAAATTTTGTTGAAAGACCTGACGCCTGAAAGTGCAATTGTGGAGGCATGGGCTGCAAAAATAAAAAAGACTTCTGATCCTGAAAATGACGAGTTGCGGACTTTAAAGTTTGGTGGGGAAGAAGAGGAATTCGAAAAACTAGTGAGGTCAACGATTACTACGCGTGGCTTGACCATTCAGTCTTTGATTCAAACTCTTTTGGCTACGAACAGTATTAGCATTGATAAAAAACGTAAGAAATTAAAACTTCTAGTAGACCATTATTCACCATATCTGTCTAACGATGAGCCAAATATGGTTAATGCGGCTTTTTCTGCGGTATCGAATCTTATTTCAACAATTCAATACAACGTAACAGCTAGTGTTGATGAGCGTATGTTTCAGCGACAAGTTTGGACTTTTCGTTTACCACCCGCGAAACTTTTAGCATTCCGTAAATCCATGAGAGATTTGCTAAAAGGTATGGAGCAGGAATCAAAAGACCAAGTTGAGGGTTGGGAGGCAGAGAGTTTTGACGCTGATTTGTTGAGTGCGGGTATTGGTTTTTATTATTTTGAAGACCGTGTGTAATTTGATTTTAATGTCAGATTTTTACGTAGTAGTTTAAGTCCAAAGAAATACAACAATGGCACCCCGAACAGGAATTGAACCTGTGACCTTCCGCTTAGGAGGCGGACGCTCTATCCGCTGAGCTACCGGGGCGTTGAATATCCGAACAGAGTTTAGCGGCAACTGGCCGCATTGGCCATTCAACAATCAAAAAGCGAACAAGATCAGCCCGATTGTTGGATCAGGTTGATTAACTTCTCAGTGATAACCCGATATCGCCAGCCTGACAGTCGTTCAGGTATATCAGTGCCGTTTTCTACTGCCCGTAATAATGATTCCAGCACTTTCCTCGAGGCCAGCAGGGCAGGATCAACTCCATGAGCCTCCGCTTCAACCAGCACCAGATTGCGCATGTCGCCAATTATTCGTTTCTGGCTTTTGTCCAGTGCTTGAATCGCTTCAACGGGTTCAGTTGATTTCAAACCTGCCTGAACTGCCGCCAGCAACGCATCCCCATGTCTTTTGAGCGTGCGTTCATGCAGACCTTCAATTTCGTTTAATTGCTCCAGCGATTCAGGCAATTGCCGCGAAAGCAAAATCAACTCAGCATCGGTTATGACAAATCCCCTGGCCAGGTTCCGGCTGGTGGCTTCCTGCTCCCGCCAGGCTGCAAGCGCTCTGAGAACTTGCAATTGACCAGCCCCCAGGCTGGCAGCTCCACCCAGCCGCAAATACGCGTCTTGCGGCTGCAGGCTTTCACGGCTTTGGGCAATCGCCCTGGCTACGTCTTCTTCCAACCACTGCCATTTGTTTTGCCCCAGCAGCGTACTTCGAACCTGGTTGACCAGGGCAGGGAGGAACACGACATCAGTTGCGGCATAGTGCAATTGCCTCGAGCTCAACGGCCTGCGCAGCCAGTTGGAGCGGGTCTGGTCTTTATCCACTTCAATGCCAGTCAACCACTTGATAGCGCTGTGATAGCTCATCTGCAAGGGTTGGCCGGTCATGGCACAGGCGACCTGCGTGTCAGCTACTGGTTGAGGCGAAACCTGCAGTGCATGCCACAAAACTTCAAAGTCTTCTGAAGAGCTGTGAAAGACTTTCAGGATGGCCTGATTCTCGAACATGGATTTCAGAGGCGTTAAATCATCAATCTTGATGACATCCACCAGCCAGGCCTGTTGCCCGTCTGATACCTGTACCAGCCCCAATTCAGCCCAATAGGTTCGTTCCCGCAGGAATTCTGTATCGATGCCCAGAATCTCTGCCTGGCTCCAGGCATGAGCTGCCTTTTCAAGTTGCTCATGGGTTTCCAAAAGGGCCGGGTTCAGTGCGGCATGTAATGCTGTTTCAATTTCGTTTGAATTTAACATGAGGACTACTAGAAAATACTTCCCGAAAAGGTTGGTGGCTACTGTTTGTTAACATGATTGTGAAGCAGGTGTCCTGCTTGTTGTAATGGCAGTTCTGGGGTAAGGTGACGCTTCTACCGATAGGCAATCTGCGTATACCGGGAATCGCCGCAGTGCGAATGTTACAGGCAAGGGACGTTGCATGCACTCTGCTGTTTGGGCCACCGACGGGACGAAGATGTGCCGGCTAAGCCGTTTGATAATAAAAACTTCGCTGATCCTCGCAGCAATGCTGATTTTACTTGTTTCAAGCTTACCTGCTCAGGAAGTGAATCTGGGCGATGAGCAGGAAGTAATCAGCGTTACTGAATCCGCAGAAACTCAAGACAACACCACGAACGATCGTCGGGTAAAACGCCTTGGCGATGTGGTGGGCGAAAATGAATTCGAACTGGAGCTTTCGGTGCCAAAAGCTCCGGGGCAATTGGCGGCTGACATTCGGCTGCCCGATGAACGTCTGCAGCAGCAACTGCAGGATCTGCTCACACAATTAGCCAACAACTCCGGTGATGCTTCGACCCAGCGCCGTCTCAGCACGCTGTTGGATCAAGTTATTGCCAACACCAATGAGGCCATTGACAGAAATGACCGAATATCGGCGGAAGCGATGCTGGCAGTGGTTGACGCAGTTAATCCCAATCAAGCAGGTTTGGCCAGTGCGAGGCAACGGCTGGCTGACCTGGACAAGGTTGACGGCCAGTTGACTGCGGCGCGCAAAGCCATGCAGGAAAATCGCATCGATCAACCGGAAAATAGCTGTGCCTGGTATTTCTATCGGCAGGTATTGGATAGCGCTCCAGAGAATATTGAAGCCCAGGAAGGCCTGATCAGTGTTCAGGAATTCATCATTTCCCGTGCCCTGGAACAGGCCAAAGTTCGTGATTTCGATTCAGCGGAGCGTTCTTTGGAAGACGCCGAGTTGGTTTGGCAGGATCAAACATGGGTGGAGCAGGCCAGGCAGCAGGTTGAGCAGATCAAAAAGGAACGGGCAGGCACTCTGGAGGAATCTGCCGTTCGGGCCATGGATGCTGGGCAGTTTGAGGCTGCAGAGCGATTCTTGATCGATCTGGTTGCTCTGGGAGGGCAGGACGAGCGCGTCAACGCCCTGCGCCGACGCCTGGAAGAAGCCAGAGTCTACGGCGGCTTCAAACCGGGCCAGATTATTCGCGACCATTTCATGAAGGCTGGAACCTGGGCGCCAGAGTCGGTGGTTGTGCTGGCGGGTAGTTTCATGATGGGTTCCACCGAGTTCGATCAGGGTCGCGTAGAAAACGAAATTCCACAACACCGTGTCACTTTTCGACGGGGATTTGCCATCGGCCAGCGCGAAGTTTCTGTTGAGGAATTTCGGGTTTTTGTGCATGCAACCGGATACCGTACAGATGCCCAACGTTTTAAGACTTCTACCGTCTATGATCAGTATTCAGGCCGGCTGATGGAAAAAAGCGCTGTGCATTGGGAAATGGACTATGAAGGCAAGCCGGCAAGCCCCAAGGATCCGGTGATCCACGTTTCCTGGAATGATGCCAATGCCTATGTAGACTGGCTTGCGCAAGGAACGGGCAAATCCTATCGCTTGCCCTCTGAAGCCGAGTTTGAGTATGCCTTGCGGGGTGGCACCAACACCAAGTACTGGTGGGGCAATGGTTCTCCCTCGCAAGTGGTTGAGAATCTTACTGGAGATGGTGACAGTTCTCGTGGACGTCGTCAGTGGTCCGTTGCCTTCCCCAACTACTCGGACAAGTTCTGGGGGCCTGCACCGGTGGCCAGTTTCAAGCCCAACCCTTATGGCCTTTATGACATGGGCGGTAATGTCGGTGAGTGGGTACGCGACTGCTGGCACGATTCCTATGTTCGTGCACCTTTGGATGGTAGCGCCTGGATAAATCCTGGATGCAATGACCGGGTCCTAAGGGGTGGTTATTGGGCCAGTTCTCCGGAAAACACCCGTGCTCCTTACCGTTTGTATGCCAAGCCGGACTACCGAGATTCCCGGACCGGTTTTCGCATCGCCAGAGATCTCTGATCGGCAAGTTTATGCAATATACGCAGGACATTGAGATTCACTATCCGACCACTGTCATGCAACGGCAGTTTGAAGGTGTAGAGGAACTCAATTCACGGCTGTTCACTTTGCTGCATTCCATGCAAACCCGTTTTCAGGATACCGCGCAGAATGCGGTTAATTTCGGCTTGATTTCCACCCAGGGCGGTTATCAAACCTCGTCAAATCTGAACCTTTTCCTTTTGAAAGACGAGGTCATTACCCGTTTTCGCGATGAAATGGTGCTGCCTTCGGCGCGCGCCTATCTCGAAGAAGTGTTCGGTGAACAGGCGGCGGATATGAACCCTGGCCAGACGGATGGGCCAATGTACTGAAGGCCGGAGATTGGCAACGGCCGCATTTTCATCCCACTCATCGAAACGTGGTGTGTGGAGTGTTTTACGTGCATATTCCGAAAGAAAAACCTGAGCCGGAGGGCAATATCGAGTTCTTCAACCCCATTCAGGCGTCGGTCAACCACGGTTTTCCATCTACCCGGCGTTTGCTGCCTGAAGCCGGCAAGTTGATCCTTTTTCCACCCTGGTACGTGCACTATGTCTACCCGTTTCGAGGCGAAGGCCAGCGCTGCATCATTGCTTTTGACATATTTGCGCAAAAGCCTGCAAGCGTTAAAAGCTGATCTAAAGGCTGTTGGCAGTGTGCTTGTTTGTTTGTTGAGCGTCAAAAGCCTCAGCAGGCTTTTGAGAAATGAGGATGGTACCGAAGGTCGGAATCGAACCGACACTCTGTTTCCAGAACAGGATTTTGAATCCTGCGCGTCTACCAGTTCCGCCACTCCGGCACAGCATTCCTGAAATTTATCTGCTTTTTGTTTGCAGTAGCGGTTTGCAAATCCTGCAGATACCTTTCCCCGTTCAGCAACCCGCTTGGAGTGGGCTACTGAGAGGGCGCACAGTATAGCCATCTGGCGGCGGGCTGGCCAGTCCCAGCATTGTCCAATGGGGTTTGAGTCTGAGCGAGGCGCGTAAATCCAACGGGGTTTGAGTCTGAGCTAACATCTGGTATCGGTCATTATGCGAGGCATGGTGATCAA
>JAWXBM010000130.1:0-25645 GCA_034440115.1 Lysobacterales bacterium
ATCAACAGCACACCATGCTGCGGTTCCAGCCGCCCCAGCGCAGAAACGCTGTCGGCTGCGCGGACAACTCCAGGGATGCACGAAAGGCCCAACAGGAAAGCGCTCAGGATGGGTGTAAATACAACAGATTGTGAGTACTGTCGGAAACAAAAATGGAACTTCATTAAAATCTTCCCTGTTTTTGCTTTTCTCGCAAACTACCAGTCACAGACGCATGCTGCTAGTCGACTGGCAAATTATGCACCTTACTTTACAACAAATCTGCAAGTGGCATACCACTGGAAAGTTCTGCGTCAGTACTGCTACTGTACAACGGCTGTTTTTCAGACCAATCACCCAGCGTTTTAAGGAAACCACCCCATATGCCGTCCGAAATTGTAAGCCCACCGGAAAACCCAAAGGAAATAGAAAACGAACGCGCCCGGCAATATTGGCGCGCCAATCTGCGCCTGGTGGGGATGTGCCTGGTGGTTTGGTTTTTAGCCTCCTACGGTTGCGGCATCCTGTTCTTCGATGCCCTGAACCAATACCAACTGTTTGGTTTCAAGCTGGGTTTCTGGTTTGCGCAACAGGGTTCGATCTATATCTTTCTGCTATTGATTCTGTTTTATGTGTTGCGCATCAATGCCCTGGATCGTCGATTTGGGGTGCACGAACATGACGGGAAAGATGCTGGGCCAGATGCGGGGAATGAATCCTGATGGAACTGAAAACCCTGACTTATCTGGTGGTTGGACTGAGCTTTGTGCTCTACATCGTTATCGCTATTGCTTCCAAGGCCAAATCCACCGGTGATTTTTATGTCGCCGGTAAGGGTGTGCATCCCATCGCCAACGGTATGGCCACCGGCGCCGACTGGATGTCGGCCGCGTCGTTTATTTCCATGGCCGGCCTGATCGCCTTCCAGGGCTATGGCGGTTCGGTGTATCTGATGGGCTGGACCGGCGGTTACGTGCTTCTGGCCTTGTTACTGGCACCTTATCTGCGTAAATACGGCCGCTACACCGTACCTGAATTCATCGGTGATCGTTATTACTCCAACACCGCGCGGGCGGTGGCCGTGATCTGCCTGATTTTTATTTCCTTTACCTATGTGGCCGGGCAGATGCGCGGCGTGGGCATCGTATTCTCACGCTTCCTGGAAGTGCCGGTACACATCGGCCTGGTGATCGGCATGGCCATCGTGTTTGTCTATGCCGTGCTGGGTGGCATGAAAGGCATTACCTACACCCAGGTGGCACAATATTGTGTGTTGATTTTTGCCTATACCATTCCGGCGATTTTTATTGCCATGCAGGTGACCGGCAACCCGGTGCCGCAACTGGGGCTGGGCAGCAAGCTTGTGGGTGAGAACATTTATTTGCTGGAGAAACTGGACGCGGTGGTCACCGAGCTGGGCTTTCGCGAATACACCCAAGGCAATAAAAGCACCATCGACATGTTTATGATCACACTCGCTTTGATGGTCGGCACCGCAGGCCTGCCTCATGTCATCGTGCGTTTTTTCACCGTACCCAAAGTTTCGGATGCGCGTAAATCTGCCGGTTATGCTTTGTTCTTTATTGCCATTCTCTACACCACCGCTCCGGCGGTAGGCGCCATGGCGCGGCTGAACCTGCTGGATACCATCCAGCCTGGCGCGGTAGGCAGTGTGGACGGCAACATGGCCTATGCCGACCGGCCGCAATGGTTCAAAACCTGGGAAGACACCGGCTTACTGGTTTTTGATGATCACAATGGCGATAGCCGGATACAGTATTACAACGACACGAACATGGATTTTGTTGCCAAGGCCGAGGCTTTCGGCTGGCAAGGCAATGAATTGACGGTAGACCCCGATATCATGGTGCTGGCCAATCCGGAAATCGCCGCCCTGCCCAACTGGGTGATCGCGCTGGTAGCAGCGGGTGGCATTGCTGCGGCTTTGTCCACCGCCGCCGGTTTATTGCTGGTGATTTCCTCGTCCATCTCGCACGATTTGCTGAAAGGCATCCTGATGCCGGGCATCACTGAAAAAGACGAATTACGCGCTGGCCGTATGGCTGCTGCAGTGGCAATTCTGATTGCCGGTTATCTGGGTTTCAATCCGCCGGGCTTCGTGGCACAGGTGGTAGCTTTTGCATTTGGGCTGGCGGCTGCATCCTTATTCCCGGCCATACTGATGGGCATATTTTCCACCCGCATCAACAAGGCGGGCGCCATTGCCGGCATGTTGACCGGTCTGATATTCACTTTTAGCTACATCGTGGTATTCAAGGGCGTGTTCTTTGCACCCATGCGTGAAAATATTGCAGCCAACTGGTTATTCGGCATATCACCCGAAGGCATAGGCGTGATTGGCATGCTGCTGAATTTTGCCGTGGCTTACGTGGTCAGCTACCTGGGTAAGGCACCGCCCGAACACGTGCAGCAGCTGGTGCAGGACATCCGTGTGCCGTGGACAGTAGAACGCTCTGGCAGCTAGCAGCCTTCAGTTTTCTTCCAGACTGAGCGGCAATCCTTCGGACTCGATTTCAGGATCAGATTCGGCACCATGCTGGATGCGTTCCAGCGTTTGCCTGGTGTATGCCGCTTCAGAATCTTTGCCTTGTTTTTCCAATGCGGTAGCCAGCCCTTCCAGACTGGCAGAGCGTAAGCGAGCGCGTTTCAGTTGTAACTTGAACGCCGCTTCGGCTTCGGCATATTTGCGCGCCTCCAGCAACATTTCACCTTCAAGCTCAGCACTGGGCCAATCGACAAATGGCGGACCAAAGGCATAGGGCATGGTGCCTTCGAGCTTGCTGGCCTCTGCCGCATAACGTGCTGCCTGCTGGCTTTCACCTTTGGCAAACTCGATTCCAGCCAACAACTCCTGCTCCAGCACTTTCAGGCGAATCAGAAACTGCTGCTGCGAAGGCGTAACTTCATCCTTTTGCGAGAGTAAACGGGACAATTCAGATTGCAGGGTCCGGAACTGCCCCAAATATTGGTTTGCTTCGGAAGACTGCCCTGCATGAGCGGCCCGCATACCCTGCACAAAGCTGTAGTTCAGATTGGGATCGAAGGAATCGCCCAACTTGAATTTCCAGTCGGAAACTGCACCGGTCCAATCGCGGGTTTCAATCAGATAACGGGTCCACATCTGCACCACCGAACCGGTAATCGATCTATCCGGTTCCAGCACCATACGATCTTCCGGCGCCTTGTTCTCTGCCTGTAATTCCTTGTAGGCGGCTTTCAATAAAACCAAGGCATCAGCATTGCGACCCTGCTGCAACAGGCCATATAAAAGCCAAAAATTATAGTGACCCCAGTGGCGCGCTGGCTCACCCTGCTCGATACGCATGGCATTCTGCACCCGCACCGCATTTTCGTTGGCACTGACCACGTCATCCCACATACCCAAAGCAACGAAGATGTGCGAAGTCATGTGCAAAGAATGCCCGGCATCCGGGGCCATGCGGGCCAAAGCCCGCGCAGCCGCTAGCCCCAATACCGCATGGTCGGGATCATCCACGCCATGAATTAAATAATGCGCAGCACCTGGATGCTCGGGATTAGCGCTGAATACATCCTGTGCCAGCGCTGTGCTGAGCATGTAACTGGGAATATCGCGCACACCGGCATTCACACCGAACAAGGACATGGCATAGAACAACTGTACTTCATGATCATTCGGATACTGCAGCGCCATTAATTCCAGCGCCTGCGCATAAGCCTGGTCACGCTGTTGCTTGGTGCCTGGGCCATAAAGCACTTCCAGCGAAGCCAGATAAGCCTGCTCTTTGGGATTTTCTGTGACCGCCAGGCGTTGCTCCACTGTGGCACTGAGTTTGAGCAGTACCTCACGTGCAGCCGCCAGGTCTTGCTCGTCCCAGATGGGATGGTTGTGCGTCATGGCTTCACCCCAGTAAGCCATAGCGAAATCGGGCTCGATTTCCTGCGCCGCGATAAACTCCTCGCGGGCAAAGGGATATTCGAACAAATGCAATAACAACACGCCGCGGATAAAAGCCGCCTGTGCTTGCGGGTTTGTGGCACTGGTGGGAAAATCAATTTTCCCCAGCACCCTGGCAGCCTGCTGGGAATCATGGGCGTGTTCCTGGGCAGCCAGCGGTGCAGCAAACAGAACGAGCAACATGCAGACCAGCGACCATCGCTTGGGCAAAATGCTGCCAATCGAATATTTAGTCATCATTAAGCGCTGCATTCTGTGTAGCATGTTGTTCACCTGATTGTTCATGTCGTGGTTTATCCAAATCGCTGGCATAGTATAGCGATCGCCAGATTTTAAATATTTTAATGACCCAGAGAAAATTCATCGCCATTGCCGGCAATATAGGCGCAGGGAAATCTTCCATGCTGGAGTTTCTCAGCAGCACCTACCAGGTCGAGCCGTTTTACGAACCCAACGAAGCCAACCCCTACCTGCCTGACTTTTACGCTGACATGAAGCGCTGGGCTTTTCAGTCGCAGTTGTTTTTTCTCAGCAATAAGTTCCGCATTCACCAGGAAGCCGACAAACTCGACGGCGTGGTGGTGCTGGATCGCAGCATTTACGAAGATGCGGAAATCTTCGCCACCGCTCTGCAGCGCATGCGCAAGATCGACCAACGCGACTGGAATACCTATTGGGATTTTTATCAGAACATCATTCGCTCCATTCAGCCGCCTGATCTGCTGATTTACCTGCGTTGCCCGGTGCGCATTCTGCGTCAACGCATACGCAATCGCGGCCGTTCCATGGAGCAGGACATACCGAACAGCTATTTGCAGCGGCTGGACCAACTCTATGCAGAATGGCTGAGCCGTTACACTTTGAGTGAAGTGCTGGTGATTGAATCCAATCAGTTGGACTATGTCTCCGACCTGATCGACCGACAGGACTTGCGTGAACGCATCGAGGCGTTGGGCTATTTAAACCAGAGTGTTTGAATTGACCAACCTGACCCCATATGGGATAGCAGACTGCCAAAAACCAAGAGAATTTTCGCCATGAAGATTTCACAACTCCGCTACCTGATGCTGTTGGCTAGCTTTCTGACGCTGATCCTGCCCCTGGCCAGCCTGCTGGCACAGGAGGAGGCACCAGAAATAAACCAGGGGCCCACTGAAAGCGCCAAGCTCACTCCTCTGGCCCAACCGATGGAAATCAAACGCATGCCTCGGTTGACGGTAAACGTCGAGGGCTTGACAGCTGAAGTTGGTAAGGTGGAACTCAGCCTGTTTAATTCGGCTGAGACCTTTATGACAGAGCCTTTTTTACAGGACTCAGGCAAGCCGAATGAAAACGGCACACTGAAGGTGACATTTCTGAACGTTTTTGAAGGTCAGTACGGGCTGGTCGTGGTTCATGATGAAAACGACAACGGCCTTTACGATGCAGGCTTTCTCGGCCTGTTTGGCGCCGAACCAGTGGGCTATTCCAATAATGCCAGTCCTTGGCTAGGCCGGCCTTCGTGGGAAGCCGTAAGCTTCGAAGTGCAGGAAGACCTCGCAATCACCGTGCATATGGATTGATAATGAACCTCGCATCACCAACACAAATCAACCGGCCCGGGCAGGATTAAAGCCTAGATCAGCACTTCAGCCACTGGCCGCCGCAGTGACATCGGCATCGCCGGGGCTCGGCCAAACCGGATCACCAGATCGGGCCGAACCTCGGGTTGCCCCAGCCAACTTGCGAATTCTGCGCGCAACGGACCTAGCTCAACCGGTTGGTTGAGATGGGCGTTGCGAATGCCAAGCACCGTCGCTTGCAGCGCGAACCGCTCAAAGCTGCGACCCACCTTGATCCAGTGTTCGGGATCGGCGCGGTCGCCGACAAACACCGCGATTGCGGCAGAGGACCGGACATGGTCTCGATACTTGTCATTCTCGCCGTCCTTACTGAACGCCATGCCGAACAAGGTTGGTCCCAGCCAGCCGGGCAGAACCGGATTGCCGGAACAGGCGGCAAACAATCCGTCGTTTGAGGCAAGCGCCTGATCCGGGCTGAAGCGGATCCAGTCTCGAAGTTCCTCGACGAAGGCGGGGTCATCTATCTGGGTGCTGTTGCCCGCTATCACGAATTCCAGAATCGCTTCGCGATCCGCCGCCTCGGTGAAAAACTGGACCGACACGCCTTCTTGCTGGGCAGCGCTCTCCAGTAGCGCCATATCCTGGACTGAAATCGGCTGACCGTCATAGGCCGAGCGCGTCGATTGCCGCAGTGGGATCGCTTGGTAAAGCGTCGAAGGCCTGCTGGGGCCGGGTTGCAGGGCGATGTCTATCGCGCTCTCTCCGTCTTTCCGAATATCCATCCCGGCACTGCGGGCGTGCGCCTTCGCCGCAATCATGAGGTTTTCGGCAGCACAACCAAGACTGACATAAAGATGATGGTCATCCGGGTCCACAACCGCAGTGCGGCGTGTCAAATCTGGCAGGATGGATACGCCCGCGCCATTCAGTCGAAAGCGCCAAGGCTGGGTGTTATGCCCGTTTGCCGCCAGCGTCGCCATGCGCACGAGATCCGTCATCTCGGGGTCTGCAGAAAGCAGTTGTCGCTGGCGGTGTACCTCGTCATCATACGTATCCAACCTCGGCCAAAGACCGTAGCCAACGGCTCCGATCGCGGCGACGGAGAGGCCCGACGCAAGGAGAGTTCTGCGCAAAATCATGTGTACACCTCTTCGGCCAAGTATCCATCAACACGTTATTTTCACGGCTATTCTGGCAAGCTAGTGAAAAGAAACCGGCTTAGTGCTTTAGTAGAGCACTGATTGACCCAATATCTTTTTCGAAAACCAATGATAAGACATGGTCGACAGTGAGAGTAACATGCGTGGAGGCAATCTTAGTTTCCGGATCAGAGCTTGGTGCAGCTTGTTATTGCTGCTGCTTGCCAGCGGCTTGGCCGCGCAGGAAACCGTTTCCGTCAGCATTCAACCGCTGAGCGAAGTCCTGGTAGACCTGGAACGCAGCGCCTCGGCTGAAGTGCTGTCGTTAAACCGCGCCGTGATCGCCGCGGAAGTCGTTGGAGTTGTCCAACTCATCCACGCCGATGTTGGCGCTGAGGTCAAGCAGGGCGACCTGCTGATGCAGATCGACCCGGCGGATTACCGGCTGGCTTTGCAGCAGGCAGAAGCCGGTCTGGCCACCAGCAAGGCACAGAAAGCACAGGCCGATGTGCGCTTGCAACGCGCCCGTCAGTTGATCGAAGGCAACTACCTTTCGGCTGACGACTTACTGGCCAGGGAAACCGAGGCGCAAGTGGCCAGCTCGCAGATCCTGGTACAAGAAGCCGTGGTAGCCATTGCGCGCCGGAATCTGGCCAAATGCCGCATCGTGGCTCCATTCAATGGTGTGGTTTCACGCCGCATGGCTCAGGCCGGCGGCTATGTCAGCCTGGGAACACCCTTGCTGGAATTCTCCGAAACCGATCGTTTTGAGCTGGACGCCGAGGTTCCGGATGAACTGGCCGACTCTCTGGGCCGCGCCGAAAAGATCGAGTTCCATTCGCGCAATGAGAGCTGGCCGGTTGAACTGCTGCGGCTATCACCCGTGATCGAAACCGAACGACGCAGCCGTGCCGCACGTTTTCGATTCATCGAGAACGCGCCTGCAATCGGGCGAAGTGGCGAAGTGTTTTGGCGAGTCAGCCGCGGTTTACTGCCTGCCAACCTGCTCATACGACGCAATGGGCTTCTGGGTATCTTCCTGGCCGAGAGCGGCAAAGCCCGCTTCACGCCTTTGCCCAACGCGCAGGAAGGTCGGCCAGTGCCGGTACAACTGTCAATCGACGCCTTGATTGTGGTCACGGGCCGGGATCGTCTGCAAGACGGCGACCCGATCAAGCAACCCTGATCTGACCTCGTTAATAGATCGCTGCCATGTTCAAGAACCTGCTCACCAATCACCCACTGGTCAACATCCTGTTCGTCGTGGTGGTGGTTCTGGGTGCCATGTCCTACTACAGCATGCCGCGCGAACAAGACCCGGAAATCAATTTCAACTGGGTGAATATTAATACCGCGCTACCTGGCGCCTCAGCGGAAGACGTAGAGCAGTTGGTCACCGGCCCGTTGGAAGATGCGGTACGGAACGTCCAGGACATTCGCTGGATCGTCAGCACCACGCGCGAAAGCTCTTCCAATATTCTGGTCCGCTTCCGTGACCTGGATGAACGTGATTTTGATAAACGTGTCAACGACTTACGGCGTGAACTTCAGAACAAGGCAAACGATGAATTGCCGGATGAAGCTGAAGACCCCTACATCTTGGAAGTGACCACTTCAAACGGTTTTCCCTCCGCGCTGGTAGTGGTGCAAGGCCAGGCCGATGATGAACAACTGCGCCACACCGCGCGCTTGATCAAAGCAGACATAGAGCGCCTCCAGGGTGTGGACAAAATCATCGCCATTGGCCTGCATGAGCCGGAAATGCAGGTCGAATTCCTGCCCTGGGAACTGGCGGCCAGGGGACTACTGGCCACCGATATTGCCGACAGCCTGGGCCAGGCATTTCGTGACACTTTCGCCGGCAAATCCGATGTTGCTGGCAGCGAATGGTTGGTGCGCATTTCCGGCACGACCTCGGATCCGGAGCAACTTTCATCCTTCCAGTTGGCTCCTCTGGCGCAGCCGAATGAACTGATCGCACTGGACCAGGTCGCTGAAATCCGTCGCGGCCGCGAGCGAGCCACCCAATTGGTGTCCTTTGCCGGGCTGCCCGCGGTGGCCTTGTCAGTGAGCAAAGTGGGTTACTCGAACACGCTGGAGCTGGTTGACCGCATCAACGCCTATATCGTGGAAAAAAACTTGCAATTGGCCGGATCAGGCATCTCGCTGGTACTGGCGGATGATCAAACCAGCGCCACCCGCCATGCCATTTCCATCATGCAGAACAATGCGGCTGTGGGCATGCTGCTGGTGCTCGGAGTGTGCTGGTTGTTCCTGGGCCTGCGCATCGCCACCATGGTCACCATGGGCATCGTGTTTTCGATCGCGGGTACGTTTCTGGTGCTGGACATGACCGGTAACACGCTGAATGTATCGGTACTGTTGGGCGTGGTTATTGTTCTGGGCATGCTGGTGGACGATGCGGTGGTGGTGGTTGAAGCCATGTACTATCGTTTGCAAAGGGGTGCAGGCCGACTCGACGCTGCACTGGATTCGCTGGCCGAAGTCGGCCGCCCAGTAACTGCGGCAGTACTGACTACCATGGCCGCATTCCTGCCGTTAATGCTGTTGCCCGGTATCGTTGGCAAATTCATGTTCGTTATCCCCTTTGTGGTTACGGTGGGCCTGGCGATCAGCCTGGTGGAAGCGTTCTGGATCCTGCCAGCGCATGTGCTGGCCTTCCGCGCGGATCCCAAGCACGACGATACGCGTCGCCATTGGCGCGGCCGCTGGACGCACTGGGTGCGGATCAAATACACCCGTATGCTGTGCTACGTAATGCGCCGCCCGGTGCGATTCCTCGGTGCCGGCTTGTTGAGTTTTTTGTTGGCAGTTGCGGCCGTAGGCGCTGGCATGGTGCGTATGGATTTCTTTACCGCCGACCCCATCAGGCTGTTTTATGTGAATCTTGATATGCCTGCAGACGCACCGCTGGAAGAAACCCTGCGCCAAACGGTTGTGGTGGAACAAAGGGTGCGCGAACTGATGCAACCCAACGAGTATCGCGCCATGACCGTCAATGCCGGCATCAAGTTTACCGACATCGAGCCTATGTATGGCGACCAGTATGGCCAATTGCAGGTTTCGCTGAGTGAATCATCCATCGCTGGCAGGTCAGTCACTGAAATCATCAACTCGCTGCGCGAACCCTTGCAGCAGTTGGAGTTGGATGGCGAAATATCTTTCCTGGAAATCAGCGGCGGTCCGCCGGTCTTACGCGATATCAACGTCAAGGTAAGAACAGATGATTTTGCCGAGTTGCGGGCCGCAACCGATGCCATGCTGGCCATTGCCCGCAAGATTCCCGGTGCCAGCAACGTGGCTGATAACGATGTTCCTGGCCGTTCTGAGCTTGCTTTAGAGCTCGACTACAAAGCGGTACGCCGGGCCGGCCTGAGCCCTGGCCAGGTTGCCCGATTGTTACGCTTGCATCTGGATGGCGAAATCGTAGCCTTTATGCGCGACCAGGGTGAGAAAGTTGAGTTGCGAGTGCGCGGCCTGCCCCGTGCGCAACAGGACATCAGCGCAGTTTTGAACGACCCTATTGCATTGCCCGGCGGCGGCAGCACCACCTTTGCCGCCCTGGTCAAGCAAGAGACCGGGCAAAGCCGCGGCATGATTCGGCATTTCAATCTGCGCCGCGCCATCACGGTTGAGGGCGACCTGGACGAGGAGATACTCGAAGCCACCGCCGCAGCGGCTCTGATCCAGGCCGAGTGGGACAAGATTGCCAACCAATTCCCAAACACTGATCTGGAGTTTGGTGGCGCGCTGGATGATATTACCGAGAGCCTGGACGCTATGCTGGGATTGTTCCTGGTGGGCCTGGGCCTGATCTATTTGATTATTGCCACGCAGTTCCGCAGTTACTTCCAACCGCTGCTGATTCTGACCACTGTGCCCATGGCCTTTACCGGCGTGGTTTTCGGCCTGGTGGTAACCGGCCATCCGCTCAGTCTGTATACCCTTTACGGCATCATTGCTCTAACCGGTATTGCCGTGAACAGTGCGATTGTGCTGATCGATGCGGCCAATGCGCGTATTGCCAACGGCATGCGGCCTTTGCATGCCACCGTCTACGCGGCGCGGCGCCGAGTGATTCCCATCATCATGACCACCTCCACCACCATAGCCGGCCTGTTTTCTCTGGCCTTTGGGCTGGGTGGTAAATCGCTGTTGTGGGGGCCGGTGGCCATGAGCATCGTAGCTGGTCTGACTATTGCCACCGTGCTCACTTTGTTCATGGTGCCTGCCTTGTATCGTGCATTCATGAAGGGCCACGGGCCCGATGATTTCCGCCACAGTCATTATCTGGATTGAAGCTGTTGTACATTGTCGGCAAAGCGCAGTCTACACCATGAGCCTGCAGGGACAGCAGATCATCTTGACCTGGGCACAGGCGAGCACAACCCGCATTAATTCAGTGCCCTGGTTTACCAGGGAATTGAACGTCCCTGAGCATGCCAGAAGCTGCCAGAATCGGCCAGCTTAAGGTCACCAATACGGGCCTGCAGGCCCTTTACCGATTCCGCAGTACTGACCGGACCCTGGTGCTCCGTCATATCGGTAGCAACGTATCCCGGATGCAACATGAACACACCAATCTGGCGCTCTGCCAGATCCACGCTGAGGCTTTTCATCGCCATATTCACTGCCACTTTGGACATACGATAGCCGTAATTACTACCCGAAGTATTCTCCTCGATGGAGCCTACGCTGCTGGAAATGACAAATATTTTTGAACCGGCTGACAGGTTACCGAGCAGTGCGGATGATACCCGTAGCGGCGCCATAGCATTGACGCGGAATTGTTGCTCGATGTCATCGAAATCCAGCTCCGACAACTTATCCCGCCGCAGGATGCCAGCATTGTTAACCAGCACGTCCAGTTTCACACCGGCCAGTGCCTGCTGCAAGCGCGCTACGTCTTGTGCCTCGCTAACATCAATACCGTCGATGGTTTGAACGGCCAGTTGCTGCAATTCCGCCGAGGACTGGCGGCAAACGGCAATCACTTCATCGCCCCGTTCTGAAAACTGCCGACACAGTTCCAATCCGATTCCACGGTTCGCTCCGGTAACAAGAATTCGGCTCATGCTATTTACTCCTTCAACTGCTTAACCGGTGTTCTGAATGCCCAATGAAATGCCGTTGACCGTAGCCATCAGGGCCTTGAGCAAGCGATCATCTTCACGCCCGCTGTCGCGCCAGCGGCGCAACAAATCCACTTGCAACATATGCAAAGGATCGACGTAGGGATTCCGCAAGCGGATATTGCGCTGCAAGGTGGGCTGGTCATCCAGCAGGTTTTGCGTCTGCTTCAGTTCCAGCACAGCTGCGTGGGCTAACAGGAATTCCGCTTCAATTTTCTCGTAAAGGAAACGATGCTCATCAACGACCAGGCTAGCGTAGCGCAGGCCAATGCGTAATTCGGACTTGGCCAATACCATTTCCACGTCTTCGATCAGGGCGCGGAAAAAGGGCCACTGCTGCAGCAAACGCCGCAAATGCTCGTTGCCAAACTGTGTCAAAGCGTTCTGCAAGGCCGTGCCCATGCCATAAACACCCGGCAAGCCGATGCGCGTTTGTGCCCAGGAAAACACCCAGGGAATGGCGCGCAGATTAGCTATGCCAGCGCCGCAGCGGCGTGAAGGCGGCCTGGACCCTATGGTCAGTCGCTCAATCACATCAATCGGTGTGAAGGCGCGGAAAAAATCGGCGAATTCTGCCTGCTCGTAAACCATTCCGCGATAGTGCTGGCGGGCCGTTTGCGCCAGCATGTTCATCAACTCTGAGCCGCCCTCGGGTGTAGTCAGGGCTATGTGCGCATTGGCTAACTGCAGCTCGCTGTCCATGCTGTGTTGCAAAGTAGCGCCGGTCATCAGTTCGAGATTACGCAGGGCAATCGGACGCACACCGTATTTACGGTTGATCACTTCGCCCTGTTCGGTCAACCGCATATACCCATTCACCGTCCCGGCCGGTGCACCCAAAATGCCGTTAACCAGATTGCCACCACCGCGGCTGACGGTGCCGCCGCGACCGTGGAAATAAACCACCGCTATGCCCTGCTCTCTGCCAACCTGCAGTAATTTGCCCTGAGCTTCCTGCAAGGCCCAACGCGAGGCCGCAATGCCGCTGTCCTTGTTGCTGTCGGAATAGCCCACCATGATCACCTGGCGTGATTCAAGCTTTTGCAGATGTTCGAGGTAAACAGGTTCTGCCAACAGTGCAGCCAAAATGTCGGGGCCAGCCTGCAGATCATTCACGGTTTCCAACAAGGGGGCGATATCCACGGTACCCGCGCCGGCCACCTGGGCCAACGCCATTACCGTTAGCACATCGTCGGCGCCCTGGGTCATGCTGATGATGAACAAACCCGTTGCCGCCGCGCCAAAACGTTGCCTGGCTTCGCCCAGCACCTTGAATACTTCCAGCGTGCGCTGCATGTCTTGTGACTGCTGCTCCGCTGCCGGTAAGTCAGGCCAGTCTTCTGCAGCCAGGTGTTGAGCCAGAATGCGACTGCGATCTTCGATGGCGGTTGCAGCCCAATCCGGCCTGGCCAGCCATTCGGCCATCACCCGCCGGTGTAATTCGGCGTCTTGACGTACATCCAGGGTGGCCATATGGAAACCGAAACAGCGCACTCGCTGCAACAGGCGGCGCACTGCAAACATCCCGGCATGCTCGCCTTTGTTGGCCTGCAGGCTGTGCTCGATCAGGCTGAGGTCATGAATCAGTTGCTCGGCCGATTCATAGGCCCGCTGGCCGTCTTCCACTGTGGCTTGCAAACGCGCCACCACGTAACGCAGCAGGCAGCGATAAGGCATGTCGCGATAACGATCGACAATGGTTTTGGCCACCTCCGGCATCAGGTCTTCATAGCCGGAGACGCGCTGCAACACCGCTTCGTCAACCGCAATTTCACTCAGCGACTGGCTCAGCGAACGACCCAGCGCAGTAACTTCCGGCAAATAGCGCCTAATGATGGCCTTGCGCTGCATGACCAGGGTTTCCAGTATGGTGCCGGCATGCACATTGGGATTGCCGTCCATATCGCCACCCACCCAGGAGCCAAAGCGCAGCATTTGCTGTTCCGGAGCAGGCGTCCCGGCAGCCTCAGCGCCATAATGATGCTGCAGCGCATCGTCCAGGCTTTCGTAAAACACCGGCACCACGCGATAGAGGATGTCGGTAATGTAGAACAGGATATTGTCCAGTTCGTCCGCCACCGTGGGGCGGGTATGTGAAACCAGCCGTGTTTGCCAGGCCGAGCTGATGGCGCTGAGCATGCGCTGCTCGCTGATGGTCTTTTCTTCCGGCGTCAACTCCGGATTGAGACGGTCGACCAGGCGCAATACGATCTCATACTCTTTTTCCTGGAGGGTGCGCCGTGTCGCTTCGGTGGGATGAGCAGTAAATACCGGCAGTATGCTCAAACGATTCAGCGCCTGCTGTAAAACACTCAACTCCACACCGGCTGCTTTCAGGCCACCGATTACCTCATCCAGGCTGCCGCGCTGCGCTGCACTGCGGGCGCGCTGGTAGCTTCGTCGGCGCCGGATACGGTGCACTTTTTCTGCCAGGTTGACGGTACGCATATAGGAAGAAAAGGCATGGATAACCTGGCCAATTTCGTCATTGGCCCCGTCTTCGGCCTCACCCGCCCGCAATTGCCCTAGCACCTGTTGCAGGCCAGCGCCGGATTTATCACCGCGTTCGCGGTCAGCAATGGCGGCTTTACGGACCTGCTCTACCCGGTCCAACAAAGCCTGGCCACCCTGCTCCACCAGCATTTTTCCTACCAGCGAACCCAGCAGGCTGACATCGGCCCGCAGCGGCCAATCCTTTTCCGGCAAATCTACTACGCGAATTTCTTCCATTAATCTCTCAAACCACCCGCACCCTGATTACACCATCGGCCCGCGCGATGGCAGCGAGAATCTCAGAGCTCACTGTCGTTTCCACATCGATGATGTTGTAGGCCAGATCACCGCGACTCTTATTCACCATGTCCAGCACGTTGATGTCGTGATCAGCCAGAATGGACAGCACAGCGCCCAAAACGCGCGGTACGTTGTCGTTGGTAAAGGTAATGCGAAAACCACCATTGCGACGCATGCGCGTTTGCGGAAAATTCACCGAGTTGACGATATTGCCGTTGTCCAGAAAATCCATTAACTGGTCGGCCGCCATAACCGCACAGTTTTCTTCGGCTTCTACCGTGCTGGCGCCGATATGTGGCAACAGCAATACATCCTCCCGGCCCAACAATTCCGGTAGCGGAAAGTCGCTCACATAGGCGGCCAACTGGCCCTGGTCCAAGGCGGCGATCACCGCTCGCGGATCAACGATTTCTTCCCGGGCGAAGTTCAGCAAACGGGCGCCGCGGCGGGTTTTTTGCAAGCTTTCCGCATTCAATAAATGCTGCGTTTGCGGAATAGCAGGAACATGCAGACTGATGAAATCAGAGGCCGCCAGCAAAGCATCCAGGCTGTCCATCTTCTCCACCCGGCTGGGCAAGCGCCAGGCAGATTCTACCGAAATGGCCGGATCAAAACCGGCCACGCGCATGCCCAGTTCCAGCGCCATATTGGCCACCAAAGAGCCGATCGCACCGAGTCCGACTACGCCCAAAGTTTTACCTGCGACTTCGCCACCGGCAAAGCGCTTTTTCTCTTGTTCCAGCTTCTGCGCCAGTTGTTGTGGATCAGTAATACCCTGCAGCGTTTGAACATAATTCATGCCACCAAGAATATTACGCGAACTCAATAACAAGCCGGCAGCCACCAGTTCTTTCACAGCATTGGCATTGGCGCCGGGTGTGTTGAACACCACCACCCCTTGCCTGCCATAATCGGCCACCGGAATATTGTTCACCCCGGCACCGGCCCTGGCTACGGCCAGTAATTCAGGTTCTATGGCAGCGCCATGCAGCTTTTGAGAGCGCAGCAACAAGGCGTGCGGCCGTTTCACATCGGGCCCAAGTTCATAGCGTGCCGCAGGAAACGCTTCCAGGCCGCGGCTGGCGATTCGGTTGAAGGTCTTGATACGGAACATCAGGCAGTTACTCCTGCAGCCGATACTTCCGCGGAAACTTTACCGGAAACTTCAGATATGGCCCACTCCAGCCAGGGCAACAAACGGCGCAAGTCCTCACTCTCAACCGTCGCACCACACCAGATACGCAGACCGGCGGGGGCATCCCGATAGGCACCAATATCAAAAGCCACGCCTTCAGCCTCCAGCAGTTTAACCAGACTCTTCACCTGTGCTTCAGGCAGGTCCAGCGTCAGGCAGACACTGGTATTGGAGCGCTGCTGCGGCTCTTTGGCGAGGAAATGTACATCATCGCGCTGCTCTACCCACGCTTCCAGTACGGCGAGATTGGCTTGTGAGCGTGCAATGGTTGCGGCTACACCACCGATGGATTCGACCCAATCCAGTGCATCCAGATAATCGGCCACGCACAGCATGGACGGTGTATTGATGGTGGCGCCGGTGAAAATCTCTTCCATCAGCTTGCCGCCTTTGGTGAGACGGAAAATCTTCGGCAAGGGCCAAGGCGGCGTATAGCTCTCCAGCCGCTCCACGGCACGCGGGCTGAGTATCAGCATGCCATGCGCACCTTCTCCACCCAACACTTTCTGCCAGGAATAAGTCACCACGTCGAGCTTGTCCCAGGGCAACTCCATGGCAAACACAGCGGAAGTGGCATCGCAAAACGTCAGTCCTTCACGGTGATCGCTGATCCAGTCACCATCAGGCACTTTCACGCCAGAAGTCGTGCCGTTCCAGGTGAAAACGATATCGTGCGCTGGATTCGCCCGGGTTAAATCAGGCAGCTCACCATAAGGCGCTGAATAACTGTTTTGCTCCAGCTTCAACTGTTTGGCAATATCGCTGCTCCAGCCTTGACCAAACGATTCCCAGAAAAACACATCAATCGGACGGGGGCCCAGCATCGACCACATGGCCATTTCAAAGGCTCCGGTATCGGAGGCCGGTACCACGCCGACGCGGTAACCCGCAGGCAAACCCAACAGTTCTGCAGTCTGGCTGCATACTCTGCCCAGTACCGCTTTGCCCAGCGCCGAGCGATGCGAGCGACCCAGGGTATCCAGTTGCAAGCGGGCTACGTCATAACCCGGCCGCTTGCTGCAAGGGCCGGAAGAAAAATTCCCATTGACCGGTTTAACAGTGGGCTTGGCTGCAGGTTTCTCCTTGGGCTTGACATCAGAACGCATATTCAAAACTCCTGGGTAATTCAAGACAAAACGAAACAAAAACAAGCTGCGCATTATCTGTGTGACGGCTGACAGGCACAACCGCTATTAAACGGTCTGCTATGATAAACGACATCAGCGCCGGAGATTTTTTGAATATGGCGAGGTGGATTTCAGGATTTTGCTGGTTCCACAACCGGAGCCACTATGCGGACGCCCGTCCACTGAGCTCTTTGTGCCTGCCGATTCTGACTGCGATCCTTTGCTGCTTGCTCAGCGCGTGCGCCATCCAACCTCAATATTTTCATACCCCACCCAAGCTCACTGGCCATGAAATTCCTGCCGTAGCCGAACCTGAGTTCCAGCAGATCAGCCCAGCCATGATCGAATTTCTCGATCGCCACGTGGAACAGAATCATGGCAAGGATCCGTCATCCTGGAGCCTGGTATGGGCGGCGACCGACCAGAACATACTTCGTTTCAAATATGATTCGGCTTTAACGCTGCCGCCACTGGAAACTTTTGCGCAGCGCCAGGGCAATTGCCTGTCCTTTTCCAGCATGTTCATACTGATGGCGCGCCACCTGGGGTTGAAGGCTTACTACCAGGAAGTGGAAATTCCGCAGCAATGGAACAATGACAACGATACGCTGCTGGTCAGCATGCACATCAACGTGGTGGTTGAAGGCGCGCACGGCAGCTCCTGGGTGGTCGATGTCAGTGGCAGAGCCAATGCACGTACGCGTCTCGAAAGACGCATTACTGATGCAATGGTTCTGGCGCAGTATTACAACAACCTGGGCGTCGAAGCACTCACCGACGGCGATCTGGGTAAAGCCTTCGCTTACATCAGTAAAGCCATAGAAACCGAACCTGAGCTGCATTATTTATGGTCCAACCTCGGCGTGGTCTACAGTCGAAATGAACAACTGGAAGAAGCCACTGAGGCCTATTTGACGGCACTCAAAATTGATTCCAGCAGCACCATGGCGGCCAATAACCTGTATTTGATCTACCAGAAGACAGGCAATCTGCTTGCTGCCGCCGAGCTGGAGAAAAGGGTAGAGAAAAATCGCCGCAAGAATCCGTATTACCTGTCGTATTTGTCGACTGTTGCTTTTGAAGAAGGCCGGCTGGACGAATCAAGGCAATTGGCAGAGCGCGCAATAGAACTGCATGCAACCGAATACCGTTTTCACTACCAACTGGCACGTACACTTCTGCTGGAAGGCAAAAGGCCCGAAGCTCAGGCCAGCCTGCAGCGCGCGCTGGAACTGGCGCCGGAAGATCTGCCCAAAGATTTATTGAGCAGCATGGCGCAATTGGAGCAATTGCCAGAGTTACCTTGAGTACCCAGGTTACCCGTTAGCTTTATTGGCCCCAATGCTGCAAGTGTTCATGCAGCCGTGCAAACACGGTTTCGATCACTCGCACTTCAGGCAACAAGGTGATGCGAAAATGATCGCGGTAAGAGACATTGAAGCTGGAACCCGGTGCAATCAGCACATGGCGATTTTCCAACAGGCTGAGCGCAAATTCCTTATCGTCAAATGCTGCGCCGTTCTGAGGTTGCACGCGGATAAAGGCATACAGCGCACCCTGAGGTGCCCTCAATGACAGGCTGGGATTTTTGGCCACGCCGTCAATCACTGCCTGGCGCGATTTAAACAAACGTCCGCCCGGCGCGGTGAGTTCATGGATGCTCTGGTAACCACCCAGCGCTGTTTGCACCGCCCATTGTCCGGGCACGTTGGCGCACAGGCGCAATGAAGCCAGCAATTCCACCGCATGCTGATACTCGTGGGCATGGCTGCGGTCACCACTGAAAATAATCCAGCCCACCCGGTAGCCACAGGCCCGATAGATTTTTGACAGACCATTGAAACTGACGCACAAGGTATCGTGTACCAGGCTGGCCATCGGCACATGCTGCGCATCGTCGTACAGCACCTGATCGTAAATCTCATCGGCAAACACCACCAGGCCGTGTTTTTCTGCAATTTTCGCAATTACTTGCAGGCATTCACGACTGTAAACGGCGCCAGTGGGGTTGTTTGGATTGATAATGACGATGGCACGGGTACGATCAGTAATCTGCTGTTCGATTTCTTGCGGATCAGGCTGAAAGCCATTTTCCGGTTTGCAGCCGTAATACACCGGCCGGCCGCGATTCAAAGAAACTGATGCACTCCACAAAGGGTAATCCGGGCTGGGAACCAGCACCTCATCCCCGCTGTTGAGCAAAGCGCGCAGAGCCAGGTCGATACACTCACTCACACCGTTACCCATCACCACATCGTCAGCGGTGAGATCCATCACGCCGCGCATCTGCTGCTGCATTACCACCGCTTCGCGCGCCGGAAAAATGCCCTTCTGGTTGCAGTAAGCTTCCGACTGATGCAGGTTTTCTATCATCGCCAGGCGCATGGTTTCCGGTGTGCGGAAACCAAACAGGCCGGGATTGCCGATGTTCAGCGAAATGATTTCGTAGCCCTGGCGCTCCAGTTGCACAGCACGCGCAGCCAGTTGGCCACGGATTTCGTAGCGAACGCCTTGCAATACTTCGTTGGTGCGTAATTCCATTAGTTTCGATCAGTCGGAAAGCATAAATTCACGAATAGCGAAGAACGGCGGTGAGCCGGCACCCACCAGCTTTTCATTGAATTCCTTGTAGCTGAAACTCTTGCCTTTCTTGGCCTTGTACTCCACCAGGATGTCTTCAATAGCCAGTTGCCCGGCAAAATAGCTGGCCAGTTGCACCGAGCCCAGTTGCGCACGCACCGCCTTACCCTGCGCTTCACCTTCTTCCTGATAACCCTGCTCGACCATCAGTTTAACGGCTTCTTCGATTGGCCAGTTGGTGCGGTGCAGACGTATATCGATGATGGCATTGATCACCGACCTTAGCGTCATTTTGTTATCCACCATCTGTTGCAACTGGTGACCCTGCGGATGATCGGGATAAACGGTAAATCCCTGTTCGACCATTTGCGTCACGATGTAGGCGGCCCAACCTTCCACCATGGGGCCATTCCAGAACACCCGCGGAATGATGCGTTCGGACCGGTTGGAATATTCCAGTTGGACAAAATGCCCCGGTACGCCTTCGTGAATATAAACCGTGGCCAAGGTCGGGCGGTTGTACTCTTTCAGATAACTGGGCGAAGTAGCCAGCAATTCCAGATCCCAGAACCACACCGATTCCAGTTCTGGTTCGAACGGCGGCGCGGTCTGGATCATGGCCACGGCATTGCCGGCCAGGTGCGGCGGTATCGGCTCGATGCGCAATTTGGAAGCGGGTGGCAGGTCCAACAGGTTCTGCTCACGCACGAAACTGATAATGGAATCGGCCATGGCATAACTGTCCGCAATCAGGGTTTCCGGGGTGGAGCGGTCTTCCGACAACTTGGCGAAAATGTCCCTGACGACTTGCTGATCTTCCAGAGTTGCAGCTTTTTGCACCGTGCCTGCGGCGATTTCATCGGCCAGGTAAGCGTCGTGAATCTCGCGACCGGTACTGACCAATTCATTACCGGTTACCGCCAGCCAGCCTATGGCCACTGCCAGCAGTTGTTCGGCATCCAGCGGATAGTCCATCTGCAATGCGTATTTCTCATCGTAAAGCGCCTTGCCGATGCGCCAGTCGCTGTCCGGACGCGGCACCATGATTGCTTCAAACCAGTTGGCAAAGCCTGCAATAGATTGCAATGCCACAGCACAGGACTCCGAGATTGATGCTTTCTGTTCAGCGCTCAACTTTGCATCCGTCAGCAGGCCCGGCATGGTTTTGTCGTATAGGGTTCCTTCACGCTGCATGCCCGCCAGGCGCTGCAATGTAACTTTCTTTTCCATTTCGGTAGGCCGAACCGAATCGGGCATTAGCAAACTCTGCGCCTGGCCCAAGAAAGCTGGTGTCGCAGCACAACGGGCAGCAAAACTTTCTAGCCTTTGCTCCAACGGCGCATAGTCGCGCAACAACAGGCTGGACATGGCTTCGCCCAGTGAAGTGACCCAGTTCAATGGGTTCTGCAAAGCCGCGAGTTTCTCTGAATTCAACTGATCAAGCTTCACCCTTTGCGTGAGTATATGCAGATCAATCTGATCGGGGCGGCTGAGTTGGTCCGCATCAATAGCCTGCAAGCGTTGCAGGAATGCTGCCCTGCCCTGTGCAGCGGTTGCCAGAGTCGGCGCAGAGATATCCGGCAGGCGCTGATCGTAATAATTGGCATCGTCGCCCCTGCCATGGATACCGAAACCGCCACTGTTGGTAGGATCTTCTTCCATCAGGAATTCGATATACAGCCGACCCAGCTGATCGATGCTGGTTTCAGCTTGCGCACGCTGCAGCCAATCATCAACGGAAAAAACGCTGGCCGTCAGCGGCATAGCCATTAGCAAGGTCATTAGCGCTGTCACGGTTAGAGCCGTCGACAGGCCGGGGATTCTCAGGAACATGGTGCGACTCCGGTAAGCATAAGGTTCGGCAGGATACCTAAGCTCAGTGCTTGAAACCAGTCCCCATAATCAGTGCGAAGCAAGAATAGAAGCGCATTTCGATGCAGCGGCGGAGAATCAATGTGATGGCATGAGGTTTTGCAGCCAGGCGCGGGATGCCCTGTCGAACCGCGAAGCCAGAGTCGCCTCGAAGCGTGCTCGCATCGAAGCTTCCAGTGTGGAGTCGTTTGTGACGGTTGCCATGCGGGCTAACGTTTTGGTTCAGCTTGGCCGATGTTCAGCCAGACCGCAATTCAAGTATCTCATCGCCATTTTGGTCGGTCTGACCTGTACTTCGCCAGCCAAGATGTCGATAAAAACCATATGACCGAACCGTCGGATCTGCCGCGCACCCGAGGAACAAGGTTCCGTACCCGGCCTCGCGCAAGTTCTCGGTGACGTGGGACAGCAAGCGGCGACCCATACCTTTAGCCTCGTACTGAGGCAACAGCGCCAGAACAACAACCTCTCCGGTTGTGCGGTCGTCAAAGCAATAGCCCGCCATCTTGGTTCCATGCGATGCAACCCAACCGACCAACTTCCCAGAGTCTATGTCGCGTGCCCAGGATTGAGCCGTGATGCCAATGCTGGCCAAGCGTTCGACGGAGACGGCGTTCTCTCGAGTCAGGCCACGAAGGCGCAGACACTCGTGAGCATCTGAAGGACTTGCCTCTCGGAGTGTGTACATGCGGGGACTGCCCATTGCGGGCCCTGACGTTTAAGTTAACCAGCGCCGAGCGCCAGCGAGGGAACCCTGGGCGCGTAGCAACCCGGGCGTCTGGTTGAACGATTTGCTATATGCAGATTTACTCATGCACCGCATGCCTGAGCACCTCTGCGACCCACTGATTAATGCTTTTATCTTCTGCTGAGGCACGAGCAGCAATCTCACCATGCAGTCGCGGAGGAATTCTGAGGTTAAACTTGCCAGAGAATTCCCTTGTGGGGCTAATTTGTTTTTCCTCACAAACCTCCAAGAAAACCTTGAGCGAATTTTTAAACTCTTTACCTAGCGCAGAGGGAGACTTACCATAAAAATCTGCGCTGCCATTAAGACCTAGAATCTCGCCTCGAAATTGTTCAAGCTCGGGATCGAATTCAATTTTTGCCTGATAACCTTCAACTTCCATGATATTCATGGGCTCACCTCATAAAACTCAAACCATTTTCGACTGCTGGCAATGGCCTCTTTATCGGTGTTTGGCCAAGGGTGTGGTCTATGAAAAACACCAACCTCAGCACATAAAACCACCGCAACCCTCGAGCCAGCTCTTTCCGATACATCTGCACCCAGTGCACGGAACAAAGATTCAATATGTGCCCAGACAATATTGCCACTGATGGGCCGATGGCAGATCTATTCGAGCGTGCGTTTGTGCTTTCGCTTCACAGATTACTAATACCATATAGTGGTACCACTAGAACGCTATCGCATATAACGTCTCAGTTCAGCGGCGCAGCGAAGCTGCGTCCGAGTGAGTGCAGCGAACGACTTAAAACGCTTTGTTATGTAGATACCCTGCCGTACTAGCCAGTGACTTCAACGCCGCGCCAAAAAGCTACGTGCCCTTTAATGCTTTTTGCCGCTTCACTCGGTTCCGGGTAGTACCAACAAGCGTCTGTGTTTAGTTCACTACCGACGCTGATCGTGTAGTAACTTGCTACCCCCTTCCAGGGACAGTTAGTTTTCGTATTACTCGGCACCAAAAAGTCCATATTTACGGCGCTCAATGGAAAGTAATGGTTACCCTCGACAACTATAGTCTCGTCGCTCTCTGCGATTTTTTTATCCTTCCAAATTGCTTTCATTAGTAAATTTCATCCCAAATACACCTAAGGTTTAAGTTAACCAGCGCCGAGCGCCAGCGAGGGAACCCTGGGCGCGTAGCGACCGGGGCGTCTGATTGAACGGCTTGCTATGTATTTGCTTCAAGCCGCCGATAGCTTCCGTACTTGCAGGGAGGCCCGATTTTGCTCGGCCAGCCAAAGATCGAATTGTGGCTGTTGATTGAGCCAACTTTGGGCCGAAGTTTCGAACGCAATTGACAAGCGCACAGTCATTTCAGGACTGACGCCCGCTCGACCATTAATAATTGAAGAAAGTGTCTTGCGGCTTACCCCCAAACCCTCAGCAGCTTCCGTAACTGAAATACCCAAAGGCTCAAGGCAGAGCTCCTTTATTACGTCTCCAAGATGGGGTGGGTTATGCATCATCACTTTTCAATACTCCTTCTATTTCAACCTTCTAACTCGTACGACCCATTTCGTTTACACCACCTTTTCGCGTTAAACAGCTGATAACGCACATAACGCCATTCTTTTTACATTGCTTGCCTGGCTGCTTTATTAGGGAACCATTTCGATTAAGTATATTGCGCAATCTGCTGAATCGATAGTTTGCATTTCGATATGCCCAATTGAGCGGATCGCGGCAACCATTCCAATACCTATTCGAGGATCCGGGTGGCCAGAAAGTCCTGGTATTCATCGAGTACGACGGATTTCGAGAGCATTTTAAGAGTGGTCATTACATCGACGAGTCAAACTACGAGCACTGCTACCGGATCGAGCAGAAGGATGAACCCGGTAATTCTGGAAAAGTGGTCATTTTGAGTCAGAGAATCTTCGAACGAACAACGTTAGATCAGTGACTCGAATACATCATGATCGACCAATTGACGACCCGTCAAAAAGTTAGTTGATGTACTTTCAACAAGGATGGAACGCTCACTCCTAATTATCTGTTTTATATGTATTTTAAGTAGATTTGTTTCCACTAATACTATATATTATACCAGTACTATTTGTATGTCTGGAGTGAGGAAATTCGCCATGTTACAAACATCAATCACCAACGCTTCCCAGTTCAAATCAGGTTCGGTTCAGGCTGCATTAGCCGGGCAACTCGCCGCTCGCCACTATCACAAGGAACAGCTGGGAGATCAGATCACTGAGCTTGCCGCGCATATCCACGCGGCCACTTTCCGTTTGCTGGAATTGATTCACGAGTTTGATGCGTGTGAGGGCTGGGCGGGTGAAGGTGTGCTCTCTTGTGCCCATTGGCTGAACTGGAAATGCGGCATGGCATTGGGTGTTGCTCGCGAACGGATTCGTGTGGCTCATGCGCTTAAAGAACTGCCGAAAATCAGCCAAACTTTTCGCAAGGGCAAACTCAGTTATTCCAAAGTACGCGCCATAACCCGAGTCGCAACGCGCAAGAACGAAAATTACCTGTTGATGATTGCCCACTTCGGCACCGCCAGCCATGTAGAGCGCCTGGTGCGGAATTATCGTTCGGTGAAACGTAATGAAGCCTTACAGAAAGCGCAGCAACAACACCTGCACCGGGAACTGAGTTGGTTTGAGGATGATGATGGTCTCTGGGTAATCCGCGGGCGCTTGCCACCAGAAACGGGCGCCTTGGTGCAGCAGGTGCTGGAACAAGCCATGGAAGAACAATATCAGGAACTGCAGGACGTTCCCGCGGGAATTTCTGAAACCGAAATAGATGAAGTTCGCGCTCGGCCTGAGCCGATTGCATGGCGTCGCGCTGATGCCCTGGTGCGGTTGGCCGAAGGCTATAGAGCCCGATCCAATGCACAAAGCACTTCTGAGAAATACCTGGTGCATATCCACACGGATATGGAAACGCTCAAACAGGACGGGGTGGGCGTCGAAGCTGAAGTCGAATCAGGTGGGAAGATATGCGCCGAAACCACACAGCGTATCGCTTGTGACGCTGCAGTGGTGCAATGGCTCGATAAGCACGATGGCCAACCTTTGAGTACGGGACGTAAATCCCGCACCATTCCACCGGCCATTCGCCGCGCTCTGCAGAGACGTGATGGCGGTTGCCGTTTTCCTGGGTGCACTGCCAGCCACTTTGTCGATGCACACCACATACATCACTGGGCCGACGGTGGCGAAACCAATATGGAGAATCTGCTTCTACTGTGTACTCGGCATCATCATCTGGTGCATGAGGGCGGCTTTGGCTTGCAAAAGCTTGCAGAAGGCAGAATTCAATTCAGTAGTCCCGAAGGAAAGATTGTGCCAGCATCGCCAGCAGGAAATTCCCGCGGGAACGCCGATGAACTGTTCAAGCTGAATCATAACCGGGGCATTCGAATCACCCCGAAATCATCACAAAGCCATTGGATGGGCGAGAAGATGGATGATCAGTTGGCAGTTGAGGGCTTATTGTTCAGGGAGTAGCAGCCGGGATGACGAAGTTAGTCCGTCATGCCGGACTTGATCCGGCACCCAACTGCCGTTGGGTGGCTGGAT
>JAWXBM010000131.1:0-60811 GCA_034440115.1 Lysobacterales bacterium
ACCAAGATTGAGCGCTGCACGGTACTGATTTCTCCGCATGTTAACAAAGACGCGCGTGACCAGTATGAAACCCGTACGCACAAGCGACTGATGGACATTGTGGATCCAAACGATAAGACCGTGGATGCACTGATGAAACTGGATTTGGCTGCCGGAGTTGACGTACAGATCAAACTGTACTGATCAACTGGCACTTGGCTGGAAGAAGGCATAAGCAATGAAGATTGGAATAATTGGGCGCAAGCGCGGCATGACACGGGTGTTCACCGAAGAGGGTGACAGCATTCCGGTTACCGTGATTGAAGCCGGCCCAAATCGCGTTACGCAGGTCAAGACGGAAAAAAACGATGGTTACCGTGCGGTACAGATAACCACTGGAACACGTCGTGCAAGCTTGTTGAACAAGCCAGCTATTGGCAAGTTCGTAGCGGCTGGCGTTGAAGCAGGCGAAGGCCTGTGGGAATTTCGCCTGCCGGAAGGCCAGGGCGATGATGTTACCGCTGGCGCAGAGTTTACCGTCTCCATGTTTAAAGCTGGAGAAAAGGTTGATGTAACGGGCACCAGTAAAGGTAAGGGTTTTGCAGGTGCGGTCAAGCGTCACAATTTTCGTACCCAGGACGCAACTCACGGTAACTCGGTTTCTCACCGTGCTCCGGGTTCGATTGGACAGAACCAGTCACCAGGTCGCGTATTCAAAGGAAAGAAGATGGCTGGGCACATGGGCGACGAACAAGTCACTACCCAGAATCTTGAAGTTGTACGTGTTGATGCCGAGCGGAACCTGCTGTTGATCAAAGGCGCGGTACCGGGTGCTCCAGGCGGTCACGTGACGGTTCGTCCGTCCGTGAAGGTAAATTGAGGAGATGACCATGCAACTCGCAGTAGCCGGTGGCAATGAAATCAAGGTCTCCGAAGCCACATTTGGGCGTGATTTTTCTGAGGCGTTGGTGCACCAAGTCGTAACCGCATACATGGCGGGCACACGAGCTGGAACCAAGGCACAAAAGAATCGTTCAGCGGTATCCGGTGGCGGGAAGAAGCCATGGAAGCAGAAGGGCACTGGTCGCGCACGCGCCGGTACCATCCGTAGCCCAATCTGGCGTGGTGGTGGTGTTACATTTGCCGCGGTTCCTCGGGACCACTCGCAAAAAGTGAATCGCAAAATGTATCGCGCTGGCATCCAGGCCATTTTGTCTGAATTGGTTCGGCAGGATCGTCTGGTGGTAGTACAGTCATTTGAGCTTTCAGGACCCAAGACCAAAGAGTTGATTGAAAAGTTGGCTGGACTCGAATTTTCAACGGGTCTGATTGTTACCAACGAAATCGACGAAAACGTATTTTTGGCTTCACGCAATCTGCCAGGTGTTTACGTATTGGATGTTGAAGGTTTGGATCCAGTCAGCCTGGTAGGTTCTGAAAAAGTAATCATGACTATAGAAGCGGTTGAGAAAGTTCAGGAGTGGCTGGGATGAGCAACAACAGATTGATGCAGGTCCTGCTGGCTCCGCGTGTGACCGAAAAAACAACTCGTGTAGGCGAGCAGAGCAACCAGTACGTATTCCGGGTGGTTACGGACGCAGTTAAAGCTGAAGTTCGGGATGCGGTAGAGCTGATGTTTGGCGTCAATGTCGAATCCGTTCGCATTGTTAACGTCAAGGGCAAGAGCAAAGCTTTCCGCAACCGCCAGGGTAAGCGTAGCGATTGGAAAAAGGCTTACGTACGCGTGCAGGAAGGTCAAGCAATTGACTTTCTCGGCGGCGAATCGGCTTAAGGACCAGATTCATGGCTATTGTTAAGGCAAAACCAACATCCCCAGGCCGGCGTGGCGTCGTCCAGGTTAAGCACGACCACCTGCATAAAGGTGAGCCGTGGGCTGCATTGACTGAAGCGAAGTCAAGAACGGGCGGCCGCAATAACACTGGGCGTATTACAACGAGGCATCGCGGTGGTGGTCACAAACAACATTATCGAGTGATCGATTTCAAGCGTGACAAGGATGGAATTAAGGGCCGGGTTGAACGCATCGAATACGATCCGAATCGCACAGCGCATATTGCTTTGGTGCTGTATTTGGATGGCGAGCGTCGTTACATCATTGCACCCAAAGGTATACATGCGGGTGACGAAGTGCAGAGCGGTCGTGATGCAGCAATCAAACCGGGGAATGCATTGCCATTGCGAAACATTCCGGTGGGCTCAGTCGTTCATTGTGTCGAATTGACACCCGGCAAAGGTGCGCAGATCGCTCGCAGTGCAGGCGCGGCCGTGCAATTGGTGGCTCGCGAAGGCCAACACGCAACCTTACGTTTACGTTCCGGTGAAATGCGCAAAGTTCAGGCACATTGCCGGGCAACTATTGGTGAAGTTTCGAATTCGGAACATAACCTGGAGAAGCTGGGTAAAGCCGGTGCCAAGCGCTGGATGGGTATACGCCCAACGGTTCGTGGTGTTGCCATGAACCCGGTGGATCACCCACACGGTGGTGGTGAAGGCCGCACATCAGGTGGACGTCATCCGGTATCGCCTTGGGGCGTGCCGACCAAGGGTTATAAAACCCGTAAGAACAAACGGACGAGCAGTATGATCGTTCGCCGTCGTTCCGGCAAATAACAGGTAAAGCCATGCCACGTTCGATTAAAAAAGGACCATTCATCGATCATCATCTGGCCAAGAAAGTCAGTGATGCCGTTGAAACCAATAACAAGCGCCCGATCAAAACCTGGTCGCGTCGTTCCATGATTCTGCCGGATATGGTGGGTCTGACGATCGCGGTCCATAACGGCCGCCAGCACGTGCCCATCCTGATCAATGACCAGATGATTGGACACAAGCTGGGTGAATTCGCCGCTACCCGGACTTTCCGGGGGCACTCGGGCGACCGCAAAACCAAGTAGGTAGCAGCGATATGCAAGCGAAAGCCATTTTGAGAAATGCCCGTATTTCACCCCAGAAGGTGAGATTGGTAGCAGACCAGGTTCGTGGCATGCCGGTTGAAAAAGCCGAGCAGTTGCTGGCGTTCAGCCCGAAAAAGGCGGCACACATGGTCAAGAAGGTCTTGCTTTCGGCAGTAGCCAATGCGGAACACAACGACGGCGCGGACATCGACGAGTTGAAGATTGCGATCATCATGGTTGATGAAGGTCCGATTCTGAAACGCGGACGGGCACGAGCGAAAGGACGCGGCGCACGTATTTTCAAGCGTACCAGCCACATTACGGTGCTGGTCGCAGACAGCAACAACACGGGACAAGCATAATGGGTCAGAAGGTACATCCAATTGGTATCCGACTGGGCATATCGAAAGACTGGAACTCCACCTGGTTTGCCAATAAAGGCGACTACGCGGAGCTGCTGATTTCAGATCTGGAGGTTCGGGCGTTTTTGCAAAAACGTCTGGCCCAGGCAGCGGTCAGCCGCATCCAGATTGAACGCCCTGCCAAATCGGCACGAATTACGATCCACACGGCCAGACCAGGAATCGTGATTGGCAAGAAAGGCGAGGATATCGAAACCCTGCGTCGCGAAGTATCGCAATTGATGGGCGTCCCCACGCACATCACGGTTGCTGAAATTCGCAAACCAGAATTGGATGCACATCTGGTTGCTGAAGGCATTGCCCAGCAGTTGGAACGCCGCATCATGTTCCGTCGCGCCATGAAGCGAGCAGTAGGTAACACCATGCGTTTAGGCGCATTGGGTATCAAAGTTTGTGTTTCTGGTCGTTTGAACGGCGCAGATATCGCACGTAGCGAGTGGTATCGCGAAGGCCAGGTGCCTCTGCATACCCTGCGTGCAGACGTGGATTACGGGTTTGTCGAAGCAAAGACAACCTACGGAATACTGGGTGTGAAGGTCTGGATCTATAAAGGTGAAGTATTCAACCTTTATGGCGGCGCTTCAGATGACAAGCGCAACCAGGCGAATGCCGGTTAGGAGATTGAATAATGCTGCAGCCCAAACGTACAAAATTCAGGAAACAGCAAAAAGGTCGTAATCGCGGCCTAGCCCACGTTGGTAACCGCGTCAGCTTCGGTGAGTTCGGACTGAAAGCGACCACCCACGGTTTTGTCACAGCGCGCCAAATTGAGGCGGCTCGTCGTGCCATTACCCGCTTTGTAAAACGTGGCGGTAAGTTGTGGATTCGCGTTTTTCCGGATAAGCCTATTACCAAGAAGCCCGTGGAAGTTCGTATGGGTAAAGGTAAAGGTAACGTTGAATATTGGGTAGCCCCGATTCAGCCTGGTCGTGTGATGTACGAAATTCAGGGCGTGACTGAAGAAGCCGCCCGCGAAGCGTTCCAGTTGGCATCGGCGAAGCTGTCAGTAAGTACTACATTTGTTAAGAGGTCTGTGCTGTGATGAATGCACAAGATTTGAAAGCCAAGAGCCAGAAGGAGTTGCGTGAGCAACTATCCGGCCTGCTGCGCGAACAGTTCAGTTTGCGTATGCAGAAAGGTACCGGTCAGTTGACCAAACCGCATGAATTGCGTCGGGTACGTCGTGATATTGCCAGGGTCAACACCATTCTCAATGAGAAATCCAAAGAAGGTACAGCGGCATGAGCACCACTGAAGCCCTGCAGGGCAGCAAGGTCGGGCGCGTTGTCAGCAACAAAGCTGACAAGACTGTGACCATAAAAATTGAGCGGCAGGTCCAGCACCCGCTGTATGGCAAGTACATCAAGCGTTCGTCCAAGATTCACGCGCATGATGAGGAAAACAGTTGCAGCCAGGGCGACCTGGTAAAGATCGTCCAGTGCAGACCGGTATCCAAGACCAAAGCATGGCGTGTCGTGGAAATCTTGGAGCGGGCGCCACCGCCCTAACGAGCCGTGGTTAGCCATTATTAATCGAGGACATTCAAGATGATTCAGATGCAAAGCATGCTGGCAGCAGCAGATAACAGTGGCGCCAGACAGGTCATGTGTATCAAGGTGCTGGGTGGTTCCAAGCGTCGCTACGCGCGCATTGGTGACGTGATCAAGGTTACGGTAAAAGACGCCATTCCACGCGGCAAAGTTAAGAAAGGTGAGGTTTACAACGCGGTGGTTGTTCGCACTCGCTCTGGTGTTCGTCGCGGTGATGGCTCATTGATCCGTTTTGACGGCAACGCTGCTGTGCTGCTGGATAACAAGAACGAGCCCATCGGTACCCGTATTTTCGGGCCAGTAACCCGCGAGCTGCGTACTGAAAAATTCATGAAGATTGTCTCGCTTGCCCCTGAAGTGCTTTGAGCACTGACAAGCATTCGAGAGGAGCCAGGAAATGAAACGAATTCACAAAGGTGACGAAGTGGTAGTTATCGCAGGACGCAGCAAAGGCCAGCGTGGTCATGTATTGCGCGTGCTGAATGACGAACAATTGTTGGTTGAAAACGTGAACATGGTGAAGAAGCATCAAAAGCCGAATCCCGGCTTGAACCAGGCCGGTGGCATCGTCGAAAAAGAATCGCCGATTCACGTATCTAACGTGCAGGTTTACAACGCCTCATCCGGTAAGGGCGATCGAGTTAGTTTTAAGCTACTGGATGACGGAAAGAAAGTACGTGTTTTCCGTTCCAACGGCGAAGTTATAGATATTTAGTTTTAGATATTTAATCGCTGCGTTAGCAGGGTTCCAACGGATTCCTGTGACACAGTTTGAATTGTTGAGCTGAAGCACCCTGGTGTTAAGCGCATAAGGACAGGATTGAAGGCAATGTCAAGATTGCAGACATATTACAAAGAAGTCGTTGTTCCACAAATGATGGAGCAGTTTGGCTATGACAACGTGATGCAGGTGCCGCGAGTCACCAAGATCGCGTTAAACATGGGTGTTGGTGAAGCGGTTACCGACAAAAAAGTCATGGACCGTGCAGTTGGAGATATGACTGCCATATCCGGACAAAAGCCCGTGGTTAAAAATGCCCGGAAATCTGTAGCGAGTTTTAAAATTCGTGATGGTTGGCCGGTCGGCTGCAAAGTGACACTGCGTCGTGAACGCATGTATGAATTCCTGGATCGGTTGGTAAATATCGCCATTCCTCGTATTCGTGACTTCCGTGGTTTGAACCGCAAGTCGTTTGACGGCCGTGGAAATTACAGCATGGGTGTAAAAGAACAGATCATGTTCCCGGAAATCGACTACGACAAGATTGATGTCATTCGCGGCCTGGACGTCACCATCGCTACATCTGCGAAGAGTGACTCTGAAGCCTTGGCATTGCTACAGGCATTCAACTTTCCGTTCCGCGCGAAATAGTAAAGGATTCAAGATGGCAAAGAAATCAATGTTAAATCGTGAAAAGCGCCGTGCAACTTTGATAGCACGTCACGCTACCAAGCGAGCAGAACTGAAAGCGGTAATTACAGATCCGAAGGTCAGTTTTGAAGTGCAACAGGACGCAATGTTTAGTTTGCAGAAGCTGCCGCGTGATTCCAGTCCGTCACGCAAGCGCAACCGTTGCGCACTATCTGGCCGGCCGCGCGGTTTCTATCGCAAATTCGGCTTAGGCAGAAACAAGCTTCGCGAAGCGGCCATGCGCGGCGACGTGCCTGGTTTACGCAAGGCCAGTTGGTAAAGAGGACAGAACAATGAGCATGAATGATCCCATAGCGGACATGCTGACCCGGATTCGCAATGCCCAATCCGTGCAGAAGAAAACAGTAGTAATGCCGGCGTCAAAGACGAAAACCGGTATTGCACAAGTGCTGAAAGAAGAAGGTTATATCGTTGATTTCCGTTCAGTGGAAATTGACGGCAAGCCCGGCATGGAAGTTACCTTGAAGTATTTCCAGGGAAAAGGTGTTATTACCACGATTCAGCGTATTAGCCGACCTGGACTCAGGAGCTACAAAGGCAAGGAAAACTTGCCCAAGATCCTGAATGGTCTGGGTACCGCCATCGTCAGTACTTCCCGTGGAATCATGACGGATTCTTCCGCTCGTGCCGCTGGGCAGGGTGGCGAAATACTGTGCGTCGTCACGTAAGGAGATAGGCATGTCACGCGTTGCAAAAGCTCCCATCGAAATACCATCTGGTGTGGAACTGAGAATTTTTGACGGTGCAGTAAACGTCAAGGGGCCTAAGGGTTCGCTTGGTTTGCAACTGCATCCATCGATTATCCTGGAACAGGAAGACAAGACGATTACGGTTAAATCTGTAGGCGGCTCCAACCTTGCTATGGCGGGTACTTTCCGCTCTTTGGTTAACAACCTGGTGGCAGGTGTAACAACCGGCTTTGAAAAGAAACTGACGCTGGTTGGTGTTGGTTACCGTGCACAGGTACAGGGCAATACCTTGTCGCTGGCACTGGGTTTTTCTCATCCGGTTGAGTATGTCGCACCGGAAGGGATAACCATCGAAGCACCCAGCCAAACCGAGATCCTGGTAAAAGGCTGTGATAAGCAGCGAGTTGGCCAAGTGGCAGCCGAGATCAGGGCATATCGTCCACCCGAGCCTTATAAAGGCAAAGGTGTTCGCTACTCTGATGAAAAGGTTATTCGTAAGGAAGCCAAGAAGGCTTAAGTTCGGTACCAGAGTTTAGTTGGACCGCTTGCAGACAAGACATTAGGACAGTGATTTCCGGACAACTTTAGTTAGCCGGGCAGATCAAGAGGAACAATGATGAATACGAAAAAGTCAGCACGTTTGCGCCGGGCACGTAAGTCCCGCGCACACATCCGCAAACTGGGAGTAGTCAGGCTGACGGTACACCGCAGTGGCAGGCACATTTATGCGCAGGTCATCAGTGCGGATGGCGGCCAGGTACTTGCTGCAGCGTCTACTTTGCAAACTGATGTTCGCGAAGGACTGAAAGGCACCAATAACAAGGGTGCTGCTGAGGCAGTGGGCAAGACGGTTGCGGAAAGAGCAGTTGCAGCCGGTGTAACCGATGTTGCATTCGATCGTTCTGGGTTCCGTTACCATGGCCGTATCAAGGCTCTGGCAGACGCCGCGCGCGAAAGCGGTTTGAAATTCTGATAGCGGCCGCTTAAAGGCCGGGCGAAACAGGTAAAGAGTATGTCTAACATGGATAGAGAAAACGGCGACGGCTTGTTGGAAAAGCTGGTTGCAGTCAATCGGGTTGCCAAGGTGGTCAAGGGTGGCCGCATTTTCGGCTTCACCGCATTGAGCGTGGTGGGTGATGGAAATGGCAAAGTTGGCTTTGGTTATGGCAAAGCCCGAGAAGTCCCCGTGGCAATTCAAAAGTCCATGGAGAAAGCTCGACGCAATATGATCAATGTTGATCTGCGCGAAGGCACTTTGTGGCATGCCATCAAGGCTCGCCATTCTGGCTCACGTATCTACATGCAGCCTGCATCGGATGGTACCGGCGTTATCGCTGGTGGTGCCATGCGCGCTGTGCTTGAAACTGTGGGTGTACATAACGTGTTGGCCAAGAGTGTCGGTTCAAATAACCCGATCAACCTGGTAAGGGCGACGATCAAGGGATTGCAGTCCATGCAGAGCCCTGAGTCCATTGCTGCCAAGCGCGGTAAATCGGTTGATGACATTCTGGCTAAGGTGGGCTGATTATCATGGCTGGAAAGAAACGCAAGCAGATAGCAGTAACTTTGGTCCGTTCATATCACGACAAGTTACCCAAGCATCGTGAGTGTATACGCGGCCTGGGGCTGAAAAAAATGCACCAGACGGTTGTGCTCGAAGATACGCCTTCGGTACGCGGCATGGTGAACAAGGTTGAATACCTGGTACGAGTGGAAGAAGTCTGACATCTGATAAAGGATGTCCGGCTAGCTTCTGCGAACCCGATAAAAGGAAAGTACTCAAATGAAACTCAATACATTAAGTCCGGCAGCGGGCTCCAAGAAAACACGTAAACGCGTTGGGCGCGGCATAGGTTCCGGTTTGGGCAAAACCGCTGGTCGCGGTCATAAAGGCCAAAGCTCCCGTTCAGGCGGTTTCCATAAAGTTGGATTTGAAGGTGGTCAGATGCCTTTGCAGCGGCGTTTACCCAAGCGTGGATTTGCATCACGCACGGCTCGCTATAACGCTGAAATCCGCCTGTACCAGGTTCAGGTGATGAAGGCAGATGTCATCGATCTCGAAACGCTGAAGAATGAAGGCCTTGTGGGTCATGCGATACGTAATGTGAAAATCATCAACACCGGCGAAATCGAACGCGCTGTCACCCTATCGGGACTTAAGGTCTCTGCTGGTGCCAAGGCTGCCATTGAAGCCGCTGGTGGCAAGGTAGCATAATGTCACGTAGTCCCTCACAGATGGCGGATACACTGGGCGGATTGGGTCGGCTGACCGAGCTGCGGCAAAGGCTGTTGTTCGTGTTTGTCGCGCTGATTATCTATCGCATTGGTACCTTTATTCCGGTGCCAGGTGTTAACCCGCAAGCTTTGTTGCAGTTTATGAACTCGCAGCAAGGCACGATCGTGGACGTCTTCAACCTGTTTACCGGTGGGGCGTTGGAACGCTTTTCGTTGTTTGCACTGGGTGTAATGCCCTACATTTCTGCGTCCATCATCATGCAGTTGATGAGCAGTGCTATACCGCAGTTGCAGCAGTTGAAAAAGGAAGGTTCATCCGGACGCCAGAAGATCACGCAATACACGCGCAATTTCACCGTCATACTTGCCGCCGTTCAGGCAGGTGGTGTGGCATTCGCATTGCAGGGGCAGACTGCAGTTGTCCACAACCCAGGTGTGGGTTTCCTTTTCACAGCCATGGTGTCACTGACAGCAGGAACCATATTCCTGATGTGGCTGGGTGAACAGATTACTGAGCGCGGCGTGGGTAATGGTATTTCTTTGATCATTTTTGCTGGCATCGTGGCCGGGTTACCACGAGCGGTTGCTGGAACGTTGGAGTTGGTCAATACCGGACAACTGAGCATACCTGCAACCTTGCTGATACTGGCTTTGATTCTGGGTGTGATCTATTTCGTAGTGCGGGTAGAACGCGGACAACGTCGCATTACGGTTAATTATGCGCAGCGCCAGGGGCGTGTTGCGTACCAGAATCAATCGACGCATTTACCTTTGAAAGTGAACATGTCAGGTGTAATTCCGGCCATTTTTGCTTCCAGCCTGGTGATTTTTCCGTCCACTCTCGCTACTTGGTTCAGCGGCACGGGTAACGTGAATTTCTTGACAGATGTGGCTGCGGCGCTGACGCCAGGTAACCTGGCATACACAATTTTGTATTCCTCGCTGATTGTGTTCTTTTGCTTTTTCTACACCGCTATGGTGTTCAATTCAAAAGAAACAGCCGACAACCTGAAAAAATCTGGTGCTTTCATACCGGGAATTCGACCGGGACGACAGACGGCGGATTACATTGATTTTGTTTTAACCCGTCTGACCATGGTGGGCGCGGTTTACCTGGTTGCAGTGTGTCTGCTGCCGGACATTTTAAGGGTAGTGTGGTCAGTACCATTCTACTTTGGCGGTACTTCTATATTGATCGTTGTCGTAGTGATCATGGATTTTATCGCCCAGGTTCAGGCACACCTGATATCGCACCAATACGACAGCCTGATGAAAAAGGCCAATTTGAAATCTTACGGCCGGTCCGGCGTGGTTCGGCGTTAAGCAAAGAAACATACGCGTAAGCGGGTCCGCGCCGGCGCGCAGTTAGCTACCGGTCTGGAAGCTTGGGAGAAATGAAATGAAAGTGCAGGCATCAGTAAAGAAAATTTGCCGGAACTGCAAGATCGTCAGACGCAAGCGGGTACTTTTCGTCATCTGCACCGACAAAAAGCACAAGCAGCGCCAGGGTTGAGCGGAAACCAGAGTAATAACAGGCTTTTGCCTGCTCATTTGATTCGATATAATGCGCCGTTTACTTTGGCGGCGCGCTAAGGAAAGGAGTTTGTAGACATGGCTCGTATTGCAGGAGTCAATTTACCGGTTCAAAAGCACACTTGGGTGGGCTTGACCTCGGTATATGGCATTGGAAAAACCCGTTCGCTGGAGATTTGTGCGACAGCGGGTGTCAAGCCGGAAACCAAGATTCGCGATCTTACCGAAGCCGAAGTTGAAAGCATTCGTGCCGAAGTAGCGCGATTCCAGGTTGAAGGCGATTTGCGCCGTGAAGTTGCGATGAATATCAAGCGGTTGATGGATCTTGGCTGCTACCGCGGGTTGCGGCATAGACGCGGCTTGCCAGTACGTGGCCAGCAAACCAAAACCAATGCGCGGACCCGTAAGGGGCCACGTCGTCCCATTAAGCGCTGATAAAGCGTTAATGAATTGAACCGGCACACAGCCAGGTGGCTGGCCGGGAAACAGTAAATAAGGCGGATAGATAAATGGCTAAAACGATCAAGCGGAAGAAGGTTAAAAAGACAGTGGTTGATGGAATTGCCCACGTCCATGCTTCTTTCAATAATACGATCATCACCATCACCGACAGGCAGGGCAATGCCCTGTCATGGGCGACTTCAGGTGGTGCTGGCTTTCGCGGTTCACGCAAAAGCACACCATTTGCAGCCCAGGTGGCCGCTGAGACAGCCGGCCGGGCGGCATTGGATTATGGTTTGAAGAACCTGGAAGTTCGTGTCAAGGGACCAGGCCCAGGTCGGGAGTCTTCCGTTCGTGCACTGAATGCGGTGGGTTACAAAATTACCAACATCACTGACGTGACGCCGATTCCTCATAACGGGTGCCGGCCACCCAAAAAACGTCGCGTTTGACGGAGCAGCATCATGGCAAGATATATTGGACCAACCTGTAAACTGGCACGTCGTGAAGGCGTCGATCTGGATCTGAAAAGCCCAGCTCGTGGCCTGGAATCGAAATGCAAACTTAGCCAGCCTCCTGGGCAGCACGGCTCGTCCAGGCGCGCGCGTCTGTCTGACTATGCTACCCAGTTGCGTGAAAAGCAGAAAGTCCGCCGTATATACGGTGTGCTGGAAAAGCAGTTCCGTAACTACTACAAAGCAGCAGCACAGGAAAAAGGCGCCACTGGTGAAAACCTGTTGCGTTTGCTGGAAACCCGGCTGGATAACATTGTTTATCGTTTTGGCTTCGCGGTTACCCGCGCTCAAGCCCGCCAACTGGTTTCGCACAAAGGCGTTCTGGTAAACGGCAAGCCGGTCAATATTCCTTCTTACAAGGTTCAGCCAGGTGATACGGTTGCCATTCGTGAGAAAGCAAAAAATCAGTTGCGCATCAAGGAAGCCGTCACGCTCAACCAGGAAATGGATCTGGTGCCAGGTTGGCTGGAAATTGATACACAAAACATGGCTGGTGTCGTAAAGGCTTACCCGGACCGTGCTGATTTGTCAGCAGATATCAATGAGAGCCTTATCGTGGAGCTGTACTCCAAATAAGTGAAGTTCTACAGGCCAGTTTGTACTGGTTCCGGATTTCACATAACGATGATCGATTAGAGGACCATCCATATGTTGGGTGTTATTGAAAACATGTTAAAACCTGGCGCCGTTGGCGTTGACGCTGTCAACCCGAATCGCGCACGTATCATTCTTGAGCCTCTGGAAAGAGGTTTCGGACATACTTTAGGTAATGCGCTTCGTCGTGTGTTGCTGTCGTCCATTCCAGGCTGCGCCATTGTCGAAGTGGAAATGGATGGAGTGCTGCACGAGTACACCGCCGTCGAAGGTTTGCAGGAAGACATCATCGAAGTTCTGCTCAACCTCAAGGGCGTTGCTTTGCGGATGTACGACCGGGATGAAGCCGTGCTTACGTTAAGCAAAGCTGGTGCAGGTGCTGTTACAGCCGGCGATATTCAGGTTGACCATACCGTTGAAGTGGTTAACCCGGATCACTTGATCTGTAACCTGACCAAGAACGGCAGCATCAACATGCGGCTTAAGATTGCTCGCGGTGTGGGTTACCAGCCAGCGGCGCTGACCAAGATTGGCGAACAGGAAAGTCGACCCATTGGCAGGTTACAGTTGGACGCATCTTTCTGCCCGGTACGCAAAGTGGCATACAGTGTTGATGCAGCGCGCGTTGAGCAGCGCACCAACCTGGATAAGCTGGTACTGGATATCGAAACCAATGCGACCATCGATTGCGAACAAGCAGTCAAGCTTGCTGCCAATATTCTGGCCGACCAGCTTTCAGTCTTCATTGATTTCAAGGCTCGTCAGGAAGTGGAAGTGGAGCAGAAGTCACAGGAAATTGATCCTGTTCTGCTGCGCCCCATCGACGACCTGGAGCTAACGGTGCGTTCAGCCAATTGCCTGAAGGCAGAAAGCATTCTGTACATTGGTGACCTGGTTCAGCGCACTGAAGTGGAATTGCTCAAGACCCCTAACCTGGGTAAGAAATCACTCACCGAAATCAAGGATGTATTGGCATCTCATGAGTTATCGCTGGGTATGAAATTGGAAAATTGGCCGCCTGCCAGCCTGGTGAAATCCTGAGTTCAGGATTCAGGTCTGGATACGTCGGACAAAAGAGAGAGTAGATCATGCGTCACCTTAAATCAGGAAGAAAACTGAATCGCAACAGTTCCCATCGTAAAGCGATGTTCCGGAACATGGCGACTTCTTTGTTCCAGAATGAAATCATCAAGACCACGGTTCCTAAAGCCAAGGAACTGCGTATGGTTGCAGAGCCCTTGTTAACTCTGGCCAAAGAAGACAGCGTTGCCCATCGTCGCCTGGCATTCAATCGCCTGCGAGATCGGGATGTGGTGACTAAGCTGTTTAATGAACTGGGTCCGCGCTATGTAGATCGCCCCGGCGGTTATCTGCGTATTCTGAAGTGCGGTTATCGCTCTGGCGATAATGCACCCATGGCCTATGTGGAATTGGTTGATCGACCGCGCATGGATGATGTAACTGAAGATTGATAACCAAGAAGCAGACTGATCAAGAACCCGGTGCAAGCCGGGTTTTTTTTTGTTCCTTTATGCATATCCGGCTTTTGATCTGGTCTTTTCATTGCTGCCCCGAGTACACTTGCTATCCAGCCCGACACCAAAAACTCAGTATGCGGCACCTCAAAGACTCCATAGCCAAACGATGGCATACGTTGACCATCTCCCCCGGTCGTTGCAGGGAAAAATGGTCATCGCCTTATGGGCAGACAGAAGAACTCTTCCACAATATTGCGTGCCGTGACTGCCCTGAATTCGATGCCAACAAACAGCAATGTTCCGTTGGATTTGGCACGCCGTTGCGAAAATGCGTGGTGGCCTCAATCGAAGCTCATTTTTATGATTGCGCCGGAAAGGATTGCCTGGAAATTGGTTTTGGACGCTTCAAGCTCGCAAAAAATCTGATTTTGCGCAGCGGAGGAAAGTGGACTGGAATTGATCCGGCTCAACCCAAAACTCGAACAGCCAGAAAAAACCATGGAGGCTACGGGACTGCGGCACATATTCCCTTCCCGAATAACTCTTTTGGCAGAGTATTCGGCATCCAGTCGTTTGAGCATTGGGGACAGAAGGCGGCGGTGGGGCGCGAACCATCCGATTATGCCGATTGCCTTGCGGAAATTGCCCGTGTACTTAAGCCGGGAGGGCAGCTATATCTGGATGCTCCCATACATTTTCATGGACATGAAATGTTCATTATGGGTGACTTGCCAAGAATTCGTGGGTTGTTCTCTGCGGGCCCTTGGGAACAGGTGGTGATGCAGCGTTGGCGCAAAGACTTTAGCCCTCTGGACCGTTACCCACCGAACCAGACGGTCTTGCGCGAATGGCCCATAGAGATCAGCAGCTATCCGGCAGAAATGCTTAGTGCTGCCAGGGAAAAAGGTTCGGTCTGGCTGCTGACCATCAGCGCTGTCAAAACTGCCTGAACTTGATTTGCTGGAGTTTTTGAGGCTCAGATTCGACTGCCGATCTGAAAGATCAGCAGTGCGCCCGTATATCCCAAAGCAGTCATATAGCACCAGGCGAAAATCGGCCAGCGCCAGCTATTGGTTTCCCGGCGTATGGTTGCAACGGTAGCTGCACATTGCAGACACCAGGCATAGAACACCAGTAGCCCAAGCACCATTGGCAGAGTGAAAATCAGCCGGCCATCTGGCCACGCAGCCGCACGAAGCTTCTCGCTGAGGCTTGCTTCATCGGCTTCTGATCCCACCGAGTACAGTGTGCCCATAACGGCCACCACCACCTCCCGTGCAGGGAATCCGGCGATGACTGCAGACGACACGCGCCAGTCCCAGCCCAATGGTATAAACGCAGGCTCTACCCATCTGCCCATGCGGCCCAGCCAGCTCTGTGACAACTGCTCAGCGGCCAAGCTGTTTTCTGTGTTGGCTATCTCAGCAGTGTTTTGACCAGAGGTTTGTTGTTCGCTGATGATCCTGGTTTCGTAATCAGCTCTTGGAAAATAGGCCAGAAACCAAACAATGACTGCCACCGAGAAAATGACCGTGCCAGCGCGCTTGAGAAATACACGCGCTCTGTCCAACAACTTGAATGCGACGGTTTGAAGGTTGGGTTTGCGGAACTCAGGTAATGCCAGCACGAAGGAGGGTTTTGGCCCACGAAGGGCGGTGGATTTCAGTAACAGGGCTGTGACCAAACCTCCGGCTATGCCCAACAAATAGAGCCCAAAGAGCACCAAACCCTGCAAGTTGAACCAGCCGATGGAACTGGCGGGGACAAAGGCCGCAATAAGCAATGCGTAAATAGGCAGCCGAGCAGAGCAGGTCATGAATGGCGCTGCCAGTATCGTTGCAATACGATCACGTCGATTCGGGATCACGCGGGTAGCCATAATGGCGGGTACCGCACAAGCAAAACTCGATAGCATCGGTATTACCGATTGTCCCGACAAACCCACGGAACGCATAACCCGATCCATCAGGAAAGCGGCTCTCGCCAGATAGCCGGTGTCCTCCAGCAAAATGATAAACAGGAACAGAATCAGAATTTGAGGCAGGAAAATGATAACGCTGCCCACTCCCGCGATTGCACCATCAGCCAGGAAACTGCTGACCATACCTTCGCCCAGCACAGTTACGACTCCAGTACCAAGGGATGAAGCCAGATTATCGATAGCATCCATCAAAGGAGTGGCCCAGGTGAATACGGCCTGGAAAACCAGCAACATCAGTGCGAAAAAGCCTGCGGTTGCAGGCCACGGACGATTAATCCAGCGACGAAATCTTGCGCCATATTGTGAAATCACCGGTGCCGAAGTTACAACTTCCTGCATCAGTTGCCCGACCCAACGATAGCGAACCCTGGCTTCTACTGCCTGCGGAACCTGGCCATTGAACAATTGTTGGCTGTATTTATTGATGTCCTCTGCGCTTAGCCAGTTTTTCAGTCTTTCAGCATATTCGCTATGGGGGTGAAGCAAACCCTGAACGGCTTCGATACGGTGCAGATTTCCTTCACTTTGTTCGCTGATGGTTGCAGCAATTGCACTCAGCTCAGGCCAGGATTCAGGGCGGCTTGGGTCTGGTAATTCGCTGGCTTTATCCAACAGTAACTTCAATTCGGCCATGCCTTCGCCCGTGGTTGCCAATACCGGGCAAATGCTAAGCTGGCTCAAGTGTTTCTGTAGCTTGCTGAGCTCAATCGCTATGCCATTGAGTTTGGCCATGTCCGTCATGGTCAAGGCGACGATGATAGGAATATCCAGATCCCGCAACTGCTCGAGCAGGAACATGCCCTGATACAAGTGGGTGGCATCCAGCACAAACAGCAAACAATTAGGCGCTTCCATCCCACTGACACGACCGAGAAGAAAATCGACGGCTATCCGTTCATCGGCAGAATGGCCACCTAAACAATAGATCCCTGGCAAGTCCACCAATTCGACTGCACTGCTGGCCAGTTGCACTACACCGGTGTGTTTTTCCACTGTGACACCGGGGAAATTGCCGGTGCTTTGTTTCAGACCGGTCAATCGGTTGAACAGGGTGCTTTTGCCCGAATTGGGATTGCCAATAACGCCAATCTGGCCGCTGGGCTTACGCCGAATTCCAATGTCGTGCAGTGCAACCCTGAATTCTTTCTGTTCAGCCATTTGTTTCGTCCAAAGATACTTCAAACAAGCGAGCATCCTGCCTGCGCAGGGAAACAGAAGATCCATATACGCTGATTTCGATTGGATCGCCGCCAATGGCGATGTTCTCGATTTGAACCTGTACATCTTCAACCAGGCCCAATACCATCAGGCGAACGACTGCAGCCTTCGAGGCATCAACCGAATGGATACGGCCCTTTTGACCGGGTTTCATGTCTGCCAGTGTCACGGTAACTCCAATTGAACGATGATGATTCTTAAATGAGACTAATTCTCATTTAAGAATGAATTGTAATTGAAATCAGGCGCAGAAACACAAACTTGGGTCAAGAATTGTGGGATTTAATGCAAATGTTCAGTGGTCAGGCTGGCAGGCTGACTGCCAATGGCTGAGATTCAGGCCGGCTGGTTTATGAAATTTTGAGCCATTGGCCGTTTTTGATTACGGCACGACAGGCATTAGCGCGGAAGTGATACAACCAGTGGCTCAGGTTAGGCGCGTCGATCAGCGTGATATCGGCTCTATAACCCGCTTTCAAGCTGCCAGTTTTGTGCTGTAAACCCAACGCTCTTGCGGCAACATGAGTAGCTCCCATCAGGGCTTCCTGTGGCGTCATGGACTGTTGTATGCACGCCAGTGTCATGGCCAGTGGCAGATGATAAGAGGGTGCTGACCCTGGATTGAAATCCGTTGCAACAGCAACGGCAACGCCCGCATCGAGTAGTTTGCGCGATGGAGTTTGTCGTTCATTCAAATACAGCGAAGCCAGTGGCAAGCTGACTGCCACCACGCCGGCTTCGGCCATGGCTGCAATACCCTGCTCACTCACATATTCAAGGTGTTCTGCAGAAGTGGCGTTCATTTCAGCAGCCAGAGCAGCTCCACCCTGGTCAGACAACTGGTCAGCGTGGATTTTCAGCTTCATACCGTATCGCCTGGCCGCCGAAAGAACTTGCCTTGCTTCATCGCAGGTGAATGCGCCCTGTTCTACAAAAATATCACAAAACTCAGCCAGTCTTTCCGCGGCTACTGTTGGAATGAGTTCCTCGCAAAGCAGGGTGATGTAACCATTGCGGTTCCCGGCGAATTCGGGCGGGATGGTATGTGCGCCCAGAAAAGTGGGCACCAGGTTAATTGCGTGCTGCGCATTTGCTTGACGATAGACTTCCAACTGCTTGAGCTCGTTAGCTACATCCAGCCCATAGCCCGATTTGCATTCGACCGTGGTAACTCCCAGTTGCAGTATGTGGTCGAGGTGATTCAGGGTGGTGCGCAACAAGCTGCCCTGGCTGGCACCTCGCGTGGCTGAAACTGTGCTGCGAATGCCGCCACCGGCTTGAGCAATTTGCTGGTAACTGGCACCCGCCAGGCGTAATTCAAAGTCATTTTCACGCCAGCCACCAAAACACAGGTGAGTGTGGCAGTCGATAAGCCCAGGTATCAACAGACCGCCCTGACAGTCGATGACATATTCCGCAGCGTACTTTGCAGGAATCTGGTTAACGGGGCCCAACCAGACGATTTCCTCGCCCTGCCAAACCAGTGCGGCATTGCGGATCAACCCGGCGTCCTGTTGCGGTGATCCCGGGCTGCAGGTGGCTAATTCGGAAATATTTCTGAGTAGCGGCACGATCTTAGTGCAAGGGGCCCGTAACCTGCTCAACTGGGGTAAGCAGAGCACCGTCTCGCAGTATGCTGGCACAGAGCTCAATGTCGTTTCTGACTTCGTAATCCTGGTGCGCATGAGGAATTTGCGAACGCAGGTATTGCTGAGCAGCATAAACGGCCGACCCGGGCTTCATTGGCAGGCGGAAATCCAGCGCCTGTGCAGAAGTCAGCAACTCGACGGCCAACACATACTCGACGTTGTTGAGCACTTCCAGCAACTTCAGTGCACTGATGGAGCCCATGGAAACATGGTCTTCCTGGCCCAGGCTGGTTGGAATGGAGTCAACCGAAGCCGGGTGACACAGTATTTTATTTTCTGACACCAGAGCGGCGGCCGTGTATTGCGGAATCATAAAGCCCGAATTGACGCCGGTATCCTGCATCAGCAGACGAGGCAGGCCATCATGACCTTCCAGCAGCAAGTAAGTCCGGCGTTCAGATATGCTGCCCAACTCAGCCAAAGCGATGGCGGCGAAGTCCATCGCCAGGGCTAACGGCTGGCCATGGAAATTGCCGCCGGAGAGAATATCTCCATTGGCAAAAACCAGCGGATTGTCAGTTACGGAGTTCAGTTCAATTTCAATCACTTTGATCGCATAGTCCAGAGCATCACGACTGGCACCATGAACCTGGGGCACGCAGCGTAAGCAATAGGGATCCTGCACTTTGCCGCAATCGCGGTGCGAGTCGAGGATTTCACTACCGGCCAGCAATTGACGCACGTTTTCGGCCACCTGCACCTGGCCTGGATGAGGTCTTATGGCATGAATACGTGCGTCAAAGGGCACAGCGCTGCCTTGCAGAGCTTCCAGACTCATGGCGGCTAATACATCAGCCTGCTGACGCAACTTCAACGCCCGCTCCAGTACATAAGCGCCATAAGCGGCCATCAATTGGGTGCCATTGATTAAGGCCAGCCCGTCCTTGGCTTTGAGGGAAATTGGCTGCAGTCCGGCTTGTTGCAGTGCTTGCCGCACGTCACGTTTGCCGTTGTGATCTTCAGACCACAACTCACCCCGGCCTATCAGGGGCAAACACATGTGCGCCAGAGGTGCCAGATCACCTGAAGCTCCCACGCTGCCGCGACTGGGAATCCACGGGATCAAGCCATGTTTCTCGAACGCGAGTAATTGATCAAAGGTGGAACGCGAGATGCCCGACTGTCCCAGGCCAAGGGCATGGATCTTCAATTGCAGCATCAACCGGGTGATTGCAGGGGGCACAGGCCGACCTACCCCACAGGCATGGCTGAGCAAAATATTCTGTTGTAATACAGAAAGTTGCTCAGTATTTATGCGAGTGTTCGCCAACACACCGAAACCGGTGTTGATCCCGTAATGAGCATGGCCATCGTCAAGCGCGTTCAGCACGATTTGTCTGGATTGGTCGACCGCGTTGTGCGATTGGCGCAGGTCATCCATGCTGTTGGCCAGATCCTGGAAAAGACTGGCAACGCGGATGGGTTTGCTCGTGTTTGATGAAGTCATGGGATGGATTCAGCCGTTGATCATGGGCAAATCAACGCCACGTTGATTTGCGGTTGTTATGGCCTCGGCATAGCCGGCATCAGCGTGGCGCATGACACCCGTTCCGGGGTCGGCCGTTAATACGCGCTGCAAACGCCGGTCAGCCATTCCGGTACCATCGGCCACACAGACCATGCCGGAATGTTGTGAATAGCCGATTCCTACACCACCACCGTGGTGGATGGAAACCCAGCTTGCACCGCACGCGGTAGTCAACATGGCGTTCAGCAATGGCCAGTCGGCAATCGCATCAGAGCCATCCAGCATGGCCTCGGTTTCGCGATTTGGCGAGGCTACAGAGCCGGCATCCAGATGGTCACGGCCAATCACCAAAGGTGCATCAACCAGTCCTTTTTTGACCAGCCAATTGAACTTAAGGCCTGCTTCCGCCCGTTCACCATACTCCAGCCAGCAGATACGCGCCGGCAGGCCCTGGAACTGAATTTTATCCTGTGCCTTGTGTATCCAGCGGGCGAGGGCTTCTTTTTCCGGGAAAAGTTCGAGTATGGCTTTGTCGGTTGCTGCAATATCGGCCGGATTGCCACTCAGTGCTGCCCAACGGAAGGGCCCGGCACCGCGACAAAACAGGGGACGGATATAGGCGGGCACGAAGCCGGGAAAGTCAAAGGCCTTGGCCATCGCGCGATGATCGGCCACCTGCCCCCGCAGATTATTACCGTAGTCGAAGCAAATGGACCCTTTGGCTTGCAGGTCGAGTATCGCTTGCACGTGTACGAGCATAGAGTCCAATACTGCATTGTCATAGGATGTTGGGTCACTTTTACGCAACTCAGCCGCAGCTTCCAGTGAGTAGCCGGCTGGAATATAACCTTCACGCAAATCATGCGCCGAAGTTTGGTCGGTGACGATGTCGGGAACAATTCCACGCCTGACCAACTCTGGCAGCACTTCCGCAATATTTCCCAACAGGCCTACGGACAAGCCATTTTCTGCCTCGTCCAACAAACGCAGTGCTGCATCCAGTTCGGTGGACATCGCGTCACAATAGCCTGTTTCCACCCGCCGCTGTATGCGCCGGGAATCCACTTCAACGGCCAGGCACTTGCCATCGTTCATGGTCACGGCCAGTGGTTGAGCGCCGCCCATGCCACCAAGGCCGGCGGTAACCACCAGTCTTCCCTTGAGGCTGCCTTTGAAATGCTGCAGAGCACATTCGGCGAAGGTTTCATAGGTGCCCTGCACAATGCCTTGCGAGCCTATGTAAATCCACGAACCGGCCGTCATCTGGCCGTACATGGTGAGACCCTTGCGTTCCAGTTCACGAAAAACATCCCAGTTGCTCCAACGCGCTACCAGGTTGGAGTTGGCGATCAATACCCGTGGAGCTTCCTCATGGGTGCGGAATACGCCGACTGGTTTACCGCTTTGAATCAGCAGGGTTTCGTCGTTCTCCAGCCGTTGCAGGGTTTTGACAATGCGATCAAAGCAATCCCAGTTGCGCGCAGCCTTACCGGTTCCGCCATAGACCACCAGATCTTCAGGCTTTTCGGCAACGTCTGGATCGAGATTGTTCATCAGCATGCGTAAGGCAGCTTCCTGGTGCCAGCCTTTACAGCTGAGAGTTGATCCATGATCAGCCTTGATTTGTCGCACAGCAGCATCCATCATTCAAGTGTAAGGGATTGATTTTACGTGGACAGATGAGCCCGCGCAGATCAGTTGATAATTTTATAAAGATTATAGGTGAACCCGGCAGATCAGACCGGGTATTTGAATGTGAGCCTGCAGCGGGGCGGGTTTGAAATCAACTGCTTTAAGGATCCTTTTATGAGTATATTTTTCCAACCCAGAACCTGGTTTCCCAGAATTTGGTTTCTTCTGGTAGCCTTGAGTTGTGCTGCATTACTTGGATATGCCTTTTACGTTCAGCACGCCATGTTTCTTGATCCTTGTCCATTGTGCATTTTTCAACGCGTCGCATTCCTGTGGATAGGTTGCGTTGCGTTGCTGGCAGCGTTGCATAACCCTGCGGCAACAGGTCGCTGGGTCTATACCGTGCTGGTGCTTTTGGGTTGCGCGGGTGGTGCAGCCATAGCAGTACGGCATATCTGGCTGCAGCACTTGCCGCCTGACCAGGTGCCCGATTGTGGCATGGGATTGAATTACATGCTGGACACCATGCGGTTTGCTGATGTGCTGAAACAAGTGTTCTACGGCTCTGGCGAATGTGCTGAAATTGACTGGACTTTTCTGGGCATGAGTATGCCCAGCTGGACGCTGGTCTGGTACATTGGGTTGGCGATTGTAACCATTATTGTCATCTTGATGCATGGTCGTAGACATGGCGGGATTTGAAAGTCTTTGGAGTAATGTATGAAAAGCGCTAGACCTCCGGTACAAAAAGTAGCGGAAGCTGAGAATTGGTCACCGGAATCATGGCAGACCTGCAAAGCACTGCAGCAAGCCAATTATCCGGATGCTGATGAGCTGACTCGTGCCTTGCGCCAGTTGAGCCAACTGCCACCGTTGGTCACTTCATGGGAGATTCAAACCCTTAAAGAGCAGATCGCCGACGCTCAGGCAGGTCGCAGCTTTATGTTGCAAGGTGGTGATTGTGCAGAGAATTTTGACGAATGCACTTCACCTCTGATCACCAACAGACTCAAGGTTCTGCTACAAATGAGCCTGGTGTTGGTGCATGGCATGCAGATGCCCGTGCTGCGGGTGGGGCGCTTTGCTGGCCAGTACGCCAAACCGCGATCTTCCGATGAAGAAACCCGCGACGGGGTTACTTTGCCCAGTTATCGGGGCGATCTGGTTAACTCCATAGACTTTACTCCTGAATCCAGAAGACCGGATCCACGACGCCTGATACAAGCTCATTCCAGTTCGGCCTTGACCATGAATTTTGTTCGCGCTCTGGTCGATGGTGGTTTTGCTGATTTGCATCACCTCGAATATTGGGATCTGAACTGGGTGCAACATTCGCCTTTAGCCGAAGAGTTTCACAAGGTTGCCGAGAACATAGGCCAGTCACTGAAATTCCTTGAAACCATCACTGGCCAGGACGCGGGAAGCTTAAGACGCGTGGATTTCTTTACTTCTCATGAAGCCCTGCATCTGCATTACGAGCAATCATTGACCCGTCAGGTACCGCGGCAATGGGGCTGGTTCAATCTGTCCACCCATTTTCCCTGGATTGGTATGCGTACTGCTGAGTTGGGTGGGGCCCATGTCGAATATTTCCGTGGCATTCGGAATCCATTGGGTATCAAAGTTGGTCCGGGCATGACCCAAGAGTGGCTTGCAGGACTGCTGGAAACGTTGAATCCAGACCGGGAAGCCGGGCGCATCGTTTTGATTCACCGCATGGGTGAAAGCAAAATCGAAGATCAACTTCCTGCTTTGATCAAGGCTGTACAAGATACCGGTAGCCCGGTGTTGTGGATTTGCGATCCGATGCACGGTAATACCGAGTCAACCGCGTCCGGAATCAAGACACGACGCTTCCGCAAAGTCATGCATGAAGTAGAGTTGGCCTTTGATATCCATCGTGATAATCATTCCCGGTTGGGCGGTGTGCATCTGGAGCTGACCGGCGAAAATGTTACCGAATGCACTGGTGGAGCTCGAGACCTGTCGGAAGAAGATCTGAAGCGTGATTACAAGTCTACGGTTGACCCCCGATTGAATTATGAACAGTCATTGGAACTGGCCATGTTGATCGTAAGAAGCTCCAAGCGTAAGGCTTGATTCGTTGGCCCAAAGATTGGCCCAAGGTCTGGCCCAAGGATTGGATTCGAGTCCGGCAGGTGACTATCAATCGGTCGAGAGGCTTTGTATAATCTTCTATGAAGGTTTTCGTAGATTTTTGTGAGTAAATGGCAAGCGAACCCTGAAATGCCCAAGTCCCTGTTATTTGTGTTGCTGATCTGTCTGATGCCTTCGTCAGTCTGGGCTGCTGAGCCCGTTACCCAATCTTTTTCACACTCGGCTTTTTCACGCTCGACTTTTTCGCACACGGTTTATCTCCAGCCTTACAGTAAATTGCGCCAGGCGGCAGAGCATGGTGATGCCCAGGCTCAGTACGATCTGGCTTACCTTTATTACAAATCCGGTACCGATCCCGCAATAACCGGTGTCGCACGCAGCGAACGACAGGCTGCTCATTGGTATCGGGAAGCAGCTATGCAGGGCCACCCCAGTGCGCAATACAATATGGCAGTGTTACACCTGCATGGTCACGGTGTGGAGCGTGATGCCGTGGTCGCTTATGCCTGGCTGTTACAAGCTTCAGCCAACGGGCATGAGGGCAGTAAGAGCCTGATGGCGGAGCTTGACGAATTGCTGAACGCACGCCAGATCGAAGAAGCCCATGTTCGCAGCTCTGCACTACCAGTCACCAAGCCGCGTCCTGAATTCGCTCAGGACGATTAATGCGACGAAGATGGTTGACGGCACTACTGTTTATGCTGCTCAGTTCGGTCCTGCCGGCCGACCAATCAGGTGTTGAGCATCGGCTAAGTTTCGAAAATCGCAAGAATCAATATGTGTATGTGCAATTGTCTGTTCCCGTGCAAGGAGAGACAATCAGCCTTGCCATGCCCAATTGGACACCCGGTTCATATTTGATCAGGGAATATGCAGCGCAGGTTGAAAGCCTGCAGGCGCGAGGCAACTCAGGCGAGCTGCCGGCAGTCAGCAAAATTGAAAAAAATCGTTGGCGCATAGCAACCAGCGGTGAAAGCCGGATAGTTGTCGAATATTCAGTATGGGCAGGGGAACTGGCGGTTAATGCTGGCTGGGTAGAGTCCGATTTTGCTTTGCTGAATGGCGCGGGGATATTTCTTTACAACGAAAACACCCGAAATTTGCCCCAACTATTGCGCATTGATTTGCCGGATTCATGGCGTAAAGTTCATGTGGCTTTGCCCGCTTCAGACAGTCACCATACTTTTTCAGCAAGAAGTTATGATGAGCTGGTTGATAGTCCCATTTTGCTGGGAAACACCAAAGCCTATCCGTTCGAAGTGGCAGGCCACAGCTATGCATTGATCAATCAAGACGACTCCCGTCTTTGGGATGGAGACAGGGCGGCAGCCGACGTCGCGCGCGTTGCTCAATCGGTACAGTCGTTCTGGCAGATCAATCCGCTCCAGCGTGAATAACTTTTTATAAACATCATTGCTGATACCAGTGGTGGTCTGGAGCACGATTACAGTACGGTCATCATGAGCTCGCCCTGGCAAATGCTTAATCGCAACGATTACATCAACTGGCTGGCATTGACCAGTCATGAATTTTTTCATGTTTGGAATGTTCGACGGCTGCGACCGCAGGCGCTAAACCAGTACGACTACGATCGCGAGACCTACACTCGGGAGCTGTGGTTGGCCGAGGGTCTGAGCAGCTACTACGATAATCTGTTATTGTTCCGATCGGGACTGATTACCGTGGATGAGTACCTGGCGCTGCTGGCTGAAGAAATTCGCAGCTATGAGATTTCTCCAGGACGAAAAGTGCGCAGCGCTGAACAGGCCTCATTTGATACCTGGACTAAGCACTACAAACCAGATGCCAACAGCATCAACAGTGACGTTAGCTACTATCGCAAAGGCTCGTTAATTGGATTCGTCGCTGACACGGCCATTCGTAAAGCCAGCAAACAGAAAGTGACTCTGGATGACATTTTGCGGGAAATGTACGGTCTTTACGGTCCCGATGGAAGCCAATCGTCAGGCTACCCGCCGCGCGCATTTGAAGCATTGGTCGAGCAAACAGTGGGCAAGCCAGTGGCTGATCAGATCGAAACCCTACTGACCTCACTAACTGACCCTGACGTCGACGCCGCGCTGGAATATTACGGCTTACAACTTGAAAGATCAGCAACTCGCAAGGCGGCTGAAGCGGCAGGCAGCCCGGTTCCTGCTGATTTTGGTCTGGTCTGGAACTCACAGGAATCCCTGTTGTTGGTCGAGTCGGTAGTGCGCGGAGGCAGTGGAGCAGACGCGGGTGTGCTGCCCGCTGACGAACTGCTGGCAATCAATGGCCAAAGGGTAAATCGTTTGAACATCCAGGATCGAATGTTGCGCCTGCAGCCTGACGAAACAGCAGAATTATTACTGGTGCGCAACGGCCAGATTCTGACACTTTCAGTCAAGGTACAACATGCGATTGCAGACAAATATCGGATTTCGATCAGGCCCAATATCAAGCAAAGAGAGAAAAACCGAATGGAGCAATGGCTGGGGATGCAACTGATGTTTATAAAAAACTGAGGGGTTTAGTCAAAACCCCAATCCAATTGATCAATACCTCAAGCTTCGTTACGGATCCTGTCGGCCCGCTTGCGTTCGTGCTCCAACAGGTAAACCTTGCGCAAGCGGATACTTTCCGGCGTTACTTCTACCAGTTCGTCATCTTCAATAAACTCCAGAGCTTGCTCCAGTGTCATTTTAATGGCGCCATTGAGTAGCACGTTTTCGTCCTTGAGTACGGTGCGTATGTTGGTCAACTGCTTGGTTTTCAGCGGATTCACTGTCAAGTCATTGGCGCGACTGTGTATACCCACGATCTGGCCTTCGTATACGTCCGCACCCGGCTCGATCAGCAGTCGGCCACGCTCCTGCAAGTTGAACAGGCCATAGGGTCCGGCCCGTCCGGTGCCATTTGAAATCAGCACGCCGTTATTGCGCGGCGATATGGCGCCAGGCAAGTAAGGCCCGTAATGATTGAAAACATGGAACATCAATCCGGTTCCGGCAGTCAGTGTACGAAACTCATTCTGGAAGCCGATCAAGCCCCTGGCGGGTATGATGTATTCCAGACGAACCCGTCCTTTGCCATCTAACTGCATGTTCTGCAGCTCGGCACGCCGCTCACCCAACTTTTCCATGACGGCGCCCTGGTATGCAGACTCAAGATCGGCCACCAATTGCTCGTAAGGCTCTTCTTTATGATCTTCCAGTTCGTGCAGAATCACTTCTGGCCGCGATATGGCCAACTCGTAACCTTCGCGACGCATGGTTTCAATCAGGATGGAAAGATGTAGTTCACCTCGCCCGGATACCTTGAAGCGTTCGGCGTCTTCGGTTTCCTCAACCCGCAGGGAAACATTGTGGCTGGCCTCGCGCAACAGGCGTTCACGCAACTGACGGCTGGTGAGGTATTTGCCTTCCTTGCCGGCAAAAGGTGATTTGTTGACCCGGAAAGTCATGCTGATGGTAGGTTCGTCGACCGTCAGCGCGGGCAGTGCTTCTGGAGTATCCCGGTCACACAAAGTGTCGGAAATGCCCAGGTCTTCAATGCCTGTAACGGCAATGATATCGCCGGCTGCGGCGGATTTGACTTCCTGCCGCTCCAGCCCGTGAAAACCCAATACCTGCAACACGCGCGCATTGCGTTTTTTGCCATGGCGATCAATCACGCAAATGGATTGGTTGGTGCTGATTTGACCGCGTTGTATACGGCCAATACCAATAACGCCGACATAGGAGCTGTAATCCAGCGATGAAACCCGCATCTGAAAAGGGCCACCAGAATCAACATCAGGAGGCGCAACATTTTTTATGACGGATTCAAACAACGGCCTCATATCGCCGTCCGTAACAGAATCTTCCAGGCTGGCAAACCCTTTCAGGGCTGATGCATAAACCACCGGAAAATCCAGTTGCTCGTCGGTGGCGCCCAGTTTGTCAAATAAGTCAAAAGTCTGGTCCAGCACCCACTGTGGGCGGGCGCCTTCGCGGTCCACCTTGTTGATGACCACAATGGGCTTGAAGCCCATTTCAAAGGATTTCTGTGTGACAAATCGGGTTTGCGGCATCGGGCCGTCTACCGCGTCCACCAGCAACAGCACAGAGTCGACCATGCTGAGTATTCGTTCAACTTCACCACCAAAATCAGCATGTCCTGGGGTATCTACAATATTAATGCGCCAGTCGGTTTCACCGTCGTTCCAAATGATGGAGGTATTCTTGGAAAGGATGGTAATGCCGCGCTCTTTTTCCAGGTCGTTGGAGTCCATCACGCGCTCGGGCCGGGCTGCGCGCTCACCCAGAGTTCCGGATTGCTGCAGCAAACAGTCAACAAGCGTGGTCTTGCCATGATCGACGTGCGCGATGATAGCGATATTTCTGAGATTCTGAATCACAATGGTACATTCGGGGAAGGGGGGCGCACGTTAACCTGTTTTCGCAATAAAATCAATGAGAAAATCAATCAGAGCCGAAGCAAAAACCCAATGATATAAGCGCTTTTGCCAAGCCCTCATTGAGGTCTGGCGGCAGTTTTCGACCGGCAAAATCTCGCCGCACCGGGTAGTGCGCGCGCAGAGTGTCAAAATCTTTAGCAGAAATCCTGTCCCGGCCATACAGGCAGGCTCTAAGCGCTGCATCATCGCTTTCGACTGGGCAACTGGCCAGGATGACTGCTGCGGCAGAGCAGCTCTCATGAATGGCCAGTGGTTCGGCTGGAGCAGATGGAGGCGGAATGGCTGCAGCTGGATCGATTCCCTGCCAGCCCAGAAACTGCCGGAATATCATACGGGTACCGTTTAATTTTCCGTCCAGGCTGTAACCGGCAACATGCGGTGTTGCCACCGTGACTTGGTGCAGGAGTCGGGCTTCAATGTTGGGCTCATCAGGCCAGACATCGAGGGCTGCGTGGCCTTTACCCTTGCTCAACCATTGGTCCAGTGCGGTGGCTTCAATCACAGCACCACGCGAGCTGTTTATCACCAGGGTGCCGGACTTCAGGCTGGAGAATAATTTTTTGTTACCCAGGTGCAAAGTGGCGTGGTGGCCAGTCTTTGTGAGCGGAACATGAAAGCTGATCAGATTGCATTCAGTAATGGTTTCCATGTCCACCAGGTTTTTTCCACCCGCCTGGGCCAAAGGTGGGTCACAGGCAATTACGTTGCCAACTTCCAATAGAGTCAATAAACGATGTAATCGACTGCCAACATTACCCAATCCTACAATTCCCACTGTGAGGTCAGACATATTCAGGCCAATGCGCTTTGCCGCCAGCAAGATCATGGCCAGGGTGTACTGTGCCGCACCATCGGCATTGCAGCCTGGTGCATGGCACCAATGAATGCCGCAGTCCTGCAGGAAGGCCGTGTCCATATGGTCGGTGCCAATGGTGGTCGAGCCGACAAAGCGCACCGAACTGCCCGCCAATAGTTGGTGATCAATACGGCTTACCGAACGGACCAGCAAGGCATCAGCTTGCTTGACCCTGCCGGCTGATATTTCTCTGCCTTTACAACGAAAAATATCGCCGAACTGGCCAAAAGTGGCATCGAGGCCAGGAATGTTTTCGTCCGCAACAATGCGCATCGCTAATGACTCCTTACATTATTACGGTGGCCGGTCTGATTATTAACTAATTCAATATAAAGCAGGGAGTATTAATTGGCTATAATATTCAGGTCAAGTGATCAGACCATTTCTCGATCGCTATCCTTCACCAGCACCCCGATATTAGCGCAAGGAGTCCTTCATGAAATCTCCCGTTCGAGTTGCCATTACCGGAGCAGCCGGTCAGATTGGTTACCAACTCTGTTTTCGAATTGCATCCGGCGACATGCTGGGTCCGGATCAGCCGGTCATTTTACAGTTGTTGGAAATCCCGCCCGCATTAGGTGCGTTGCAGGGTGTTGTGATGGAACTGGATGATGCGGCATTTTCCCTGCTGTCTGGTTGTGTGGCCACAGATGATGTCGAAACAGCGTTCGAGGATGCCGATTATGCCTTGCTGGTTGGTGCCAGGCCACGTGGACCGGGTATGGAACGCAAAGACCTGATCGCTGCCAACGGCAAGATATTTGGCCCGCAAGGTCGGGCAATGAATGCTGTGGCCAGTCGCGATATTAAAGTCCTGGTGGTGGGCAACCCGGCCAATACCAACGCACTGATCGCCCGAGCCGCTGCGCCAGATCTGAATCCGAAAAATTTCACTGCCATGACCCGCCTGGATCACAACCGTGCCTTGGCCCAGTTGGCTGCCCGCACCGGCGTACATCACAGTAAGATCCAGCGCATGATTATTTGGGGCAATCATTCCTCCACCCAGTACCCGGATATTCGATTCAGCATCGTCGACGGCAAGTCGGCGCCAGATTTGGTAGAAACCAGTTGGTACCGGGATACCTTTATCCCCGATGTGCAGCAGCGTGGTGCCGCAATTATTAAAGCGCGTGGCGCTTCCAGCGCAGCATCTGCAGCATCTGCAGCTATCGATCATATGCGCACCTGGTCACTGGGTACCAAAGAGGGTGATTGGGTCTCTATGGCCGTGCCCGCTGATGGTAGTTATGGCATAGAGCCAGGAGTGATCTATTCCTATCCGTGTGAGTGCCGTAATGGCAGCTATGAAATCGTGCAAGGATTGGAAATCGACGAATTTAGCCGCGAACGTATGGATGCCAGTGAAGCAGAACTGCGTGAGGAACGCGCCGCTGTGGAAGACTTGTTGTAATGTCGGCTGGAAACAAGTTACGCCAGGCAGTTGCGGAGCACGCACCGCTGCAAGTGGTGGGTGCTATTAATGCCTATACGGCGAGAATGGCACAGGCCATAGGGCACAAAGCACTTTACCTTTCCGGCGGTGGTGTGGCAGCCAATTCATTGGGTCTGCCAGACCTGGGCATCAGTTCCCTGCATGATGTGTTGGTGGATGTGGACCGAATTACCCATGCCAGTGATCTGCCTTTGTTGGTCGATGCTGATACGGGTTTTGGTGGCGCTTTCAATATTTCTCGCACGGTGCGATCGCTAATTCGCGCCGGTGCTGCCGGAATGCACATAGAGGACCAGGTAGCGAGCAAGCGATGTGGCCACCGACCAGGTAAGGCTATCGTATCCCAGGCTGAAATGGTGGACCGTATCAAGGCGGCAGTTGATGCGCGTACCGATGCTGACTTTGTGGTCATGGCGCGTACGGATGCTCTGGCCGTTGAAGGGTTGGAGTCAACGATTGACAGGGCTGCGGCTTGCGTGGAAGCAGGGGCCGATATGGTGTTTCCGGAGGCCATGCGCAGCTTGGATGATTATGCCCAGCTAAAGAAAATCATCAGGGTTCCAATATTGGCCAATATTACGGAATTCGGTCACACACCTTTGTTCACCACCCGGGAATTGGGGGCTGTGGGCGTCGACATTGTGCTGTATTGCTGCTCGGCCTACCGCGCCATGAATCGCGGCGCGGAGCGGGTTTACCAGGCGCTGCTGGCAGACGGCCATCAACACAATGTACTGGACATCATGCAAACACGTGCAGAATTGTATCACTACCTGGCATACCACGATTTCGAAAGCAAATTGGACCAGCTCTATGCTGACCAAAGCGCATCAGACACAGAAGAAGAGGTTTAAGAAAAATGACGGAAGCTAATAAAAGTGCAGGTCTGCGAGGACAGACCGCCGGGCAGACTGCGATTTGCACTGTCGGAGCCGAAGGCAACAGTTTGCGCTACCGTGGCTATGACGTGGTGGACCTCGCTGAAAACGCCAGCTTCAACGAAGTGGCTTTCATGATTCTCCACGGCCATCTGCCCAGCCGGGTAGAACTGGATGCCTTCAGCGCGCGCCTGAAGGGGCAGCGAAAACTGCCAGTCGCCCTATGTGAAGTATTGGAGCGAATTCCGGCAGATGCACATCCCATGGATGTCATGCGTACAGGTTGCTCCTTTCTGGGCAACCTGAAACAGGAAATAAGTTTTGACCACCAGTTGAAAGTTGCTGAACGCCTGCTTGCTTGCTTTCCATCCATCGTTGTTTACTGGTATCGCTATAGCCACGAAGGCATCCGGATAGAAACAGCCAGCGAAGAGGCTTCAGTCGGCGCGCATTTCCTGCGCCTGCTGCATGGCGCATCGCCCAGCGAGCTGGCTGCCAGGGTCATGGACGTTTCACTGATTCTTTATGCGGAACATGAGTTCAACGCTTCTACCTTCACCGCCCGCGTTTGCGCATCAACATTGTCTGATTTGTATTCCTGTATTACCGCAGCGATTGGTTCCTTGCGTGGTCCGCTGCATGGCGGTGCCAACGAAGCCGCCATGGATATGATCGAGCAGTATGCTTCAGCAGAGGAGGCGGTGGCTGATGTGAAACGCAAGTTGGAAGTCAAAGAACTGATCATGGGTTTTGGTCATGCGGTGTATAAATTGCGTGATCCGCGTAATGCGATCATCAAGGATTGGTCACGCAAACTTTCGGAGACGTCTGAGAACAAGGTCTTGTATCCGGTTTCCGAAGCGGTTGAGCGCACCATGAAAGAGCAGAAGAACATGTTCGCCAACGCGGACTTTTTCCATGCCAGCGCCTATCACTTTATGGGCATTCCAACCAAGTTGTTCACACCCATATTCGCAATGTCGCGCCTAACCGGATGGTCTGCTCATTGCTTTGAGCAGCGTGCCAACAACCGCATAATACGTCCAGGGGCTGAGTACATAGGTCCGGAACCGCGCGCCTACACGGCGATAGATCAACGCTGATCGGGACTTCTTTCCAAGCATTGAAAAGGCCGCCCTCGGGCGGCCTTTTTGTGTCGAGTTGAAGCAGGTTTCAGCGCTTCATGAAGTTGAAAAACTCTTCATTGGACTTGGTGGCTTTCATTTTGTCCAGCATGAATTCGATCGCCTGAGCTTCGTCCATGGGGTTCAAGAGTTTGCGCAAAATCCACATTTTCTGCAATTGATCCTGCGGCATCATCAGTTCTTCGCGGCGTGTGCCGGAGCGGTTGATGTCAATGGCAGGGTAGGTGCGGCGTTCGGCAATGCGGCGATTCAGGTGAACCTCCCAGTTGCCGGTACCTTTGAATTCTTCGTAAATTACTTCGTCCATCTTCGAGCCCGTGTCTACCAGGGCTGTGGCAATGATGGTCAGTGAGCCGCCTTCGGTCACGTTACGTGCCGCACCAAAGAAGCGCTTGGGACGCTGCAAGGCATTGGCATCCACACCACCGGTGAGCACTTTCCCGGAAGAAGGCGCCACGGTATTGTAAGCGCGTGCCAAACGGGTGATGGAGTCCAGCAGGATGACTACATCCAGCTTGTGTTCAACCAATCGCTTGGCCCGTTCGATGACCATTTCGGCCACTTGTACATGCCGCGATGCGGGCTCATCAAAGGTACTGGATATCACTTCAGCATCAACCGAGCGCTGCATTTCAGTAACTTCTTCTGGACGCTCATCGATCAGCAGTATGATCATCTTGCAGTCTGGATGATTGGCGCGAATACTGGTGGCAATATTCTGCAACATGATGGTTTTACCGGCTTTCGGCGGCGAAACAACCAAGCCTCGTTGGCCTTTGCCAATGGGTGCCACCAGGTCAATGATGCGAGCCGTGATGTCTTCGGTACTTCCGTTGGCGCGTTCCAGTCGCAATTGTTCGCGGGGAAATTCAGCGGTCAGGTTTTCAAACAGAATTTTCTGTTTGGCGGCATCCGGCGATTCGTAATTCAGCTCCTGCACCTTGAGCAGAGCAAAATATCTCTCACTGTCTTTCGGCGGCCTGATTTTTCCTGTCAGCATGTCGCCGGTTCGCAGCGAGAAACGCCGAATTTGACTGGGTGAAACATAAATATCGTCTGGGCCGGCCAGATAGGAACTGTCTGCTGAGCGCAGGAAACCAAAACCGTCTTGCAGGATTTCCAGAACACCATCGCCGAATATGGCTTCGCCGTTTTTGGCATGGGCCTTCAAGATCGAAAATATGACGTCTTGCCGCCGTTGACGGGCAACGCCTTCAAGGCCCATTTCATTGGCAATATCCAATAATTCGGAAACAGTTTTTTGTTTGAGTTCAGTCAGGTTCATAGATTCAGTTCAGCTTAAGAGACTTTCGGGCTTAGGGGAGGTTAGTTTTTGTATCAGCCAAGTCCGTGAGACCCGGCATATCTTTGATAAATTCATGAGTGCCTGCGGCGACAAAGGCCTTGCAGGAAGTTTTAGTTATTTAAATCACTATGGCCAGAAGACAATCCGGACTCATTGTGTATCTGTTATGTGAATCTGGGATGCTTTGGCGCCGTCTGGAATTACGGGCTTGGATGTCGATAAGCTAACACGATAGAGCAGCACCGTCCAGTCATCCGTCACCGCAGTAGTTGATCTTTTCTCCAGGCCGTGGCGACTGGCGCTCAATCCTTGCAATCGGTTTTTGCGGACCAACTCCCGTTTGGCGGAAGCTGGCCCACGCGTTTCAGACAACTTCGTCCAGAAAAGCTTTCAGTTGGCCTTTGGTCAATGCTCCAACTTTAGTCGCCTGCACTTTGCCGTCTTTGAAAACCATCAAAGTCGGTATACCACGAATACTGTACTTCTGAGGCGTCGCCGTGTTGGAGTCAATATCCATTTTGGCCACTTTCAGGCGGCCCTTATATTCGCCAGCAATTTCTTCAAGGATTGGGGCAATCATTTTGCAAGGGCCGCACCATTCGGCCCAGTAGTCGACCAAAACGGGACTGTCAGAACCGAGTACTTCCTGTTCAAAACTGCCGTCCGTTACGTGCGTTATATGTTCACTCACTATCATTCTCCGGTTTAGCATGCGCTTACGCCACTGGTGCGTAACGGGTAGCGCGGTTAATATGGATTCTTTCGAGGCCCTAAATCGCGATCCGCACAACCGGATAAGGACGTTCTGGAAGACAGGGCATTCATTTCACCTGAACCGCCTGACGATATCAAGGCTCCTGCTTGACTTTTCAAGCCCGGCATTGACTGTGCCACTTAGCAGAAGACCCGGTCCGGGTTCGATGGCTTACGAGTTAAAAAATACATGAAAACCTCTGACAACAAGAATCCCCTCAGCGACTTGGCATTTTCCAGCCTGGACCTGCTTCCGCCAGTCATGCAAGGATTGCAGGACGCTGGTTTTACTTATTGTACCCCGATTCAGGCACTGACTTTGCCCATTGCCCTGAAGGGCAAGGATATAGCAGGACAGGCCCAGACCGGAACCGGAAAAACAGCTGCCTTCTTGCTGGTCATCCTGCAAAGGTTGTTGCAAAGCGATGCTGGCCCTGAACCTCATCAACCCCGGTCGCTGATTCTGGCTCCAACCCGTGAGTTGGCATTGCAGATTCATAAAGATGCGGTTCTCCTGAGTGGCAATTCCGGGCTCAAGTTGGGGCTGGCTTACGGAGGCGTTGATTATGAAAAGCAGCGGCAGCAATTGTTGGCCGGAGTAGATATTCTGATCGGTACTCCCGGCAGGATAATCGATTATTTCAAGCAGAAGGTCTTCAATCTACGGCAGATTGAAATTATGGTGTTGGATGAAGCCGATCGCATGTTTGATCTGGGTTTTATCAAAGACATTCGTTATGTACTTCGCCGCCTGCCAGAGCGTGATCAACGGCAATGCATGTTGTTTTCTGCGACTCTGGGGCAACGCGTCCTGGAGTTGGCTTACGAGCATATGAACGACCCGAAGTTGCTCAAGGCCGAGGCTGCGCAGGTCACGGCGGAGAATGTTCAGCAAACAGTTTACTATCCCGCCAATGATGAAAAATTGCCTTTACTCGCCGGCTTGTTGCGTAAGTTCAACAGCGGCAGGGTAATCGTGTTTGCCAATACGCGTATTGCAACCGACAAAATTGAACGCACGTTAAACGCGAACGGTTTTCACGCTGCGGCAATTTCTGGCAGTGTGCCGCAGAAGAAACGCCAGTCCTTGCTGAAACAATTTCATGACGGTGAAATTCCCATTCTGGTTGCAACGGATGTTGCAGCCCGTGGCCTGCACATTCCAGATGTCACTCATGTCATTAATTTTGATTTGCCGCAAGACGCACCGGATTATGTACACCGGATTGGCCGCACAGCTCGCCTGGGCGCGAAAGGTGAAGCCATCAGCTTCGCTTGCGAAAATTACGCCTTTCATCTGCCAGAAATTGAAGACTACATTGGCTACCCGATTGCAGTCGAGAATCCTGAAAAGGGCATGTTGGAGGCGCTGAATCGCCCACCACCGGCGCCCAGAAAAGCGAGGCCACAGACTAAACAGGGTAGCGGCGATAATCGCCGTCACAGAAGCAGTACGCAGGGCGGCAGTCATCGCAGCGGGAAGGGGAAGTCGACTGCGCAATGATTCAATTCGAGCATGTCAGCAAGCGATACGCTGAAGGCATCTATGCATTGAGGGATGTCAGCTTTGCACTGGCGGCCGGTGAAATGGTTTTTCTTACCGGACACTCCGGGGCAGGCAAAAGCACACTATTGCGACTGGTCTTGATGCTGGAGCAAGCTACCAGGGGACAGGTTGTAGTCAATGGTAACAACCTGAGTGCCTTGTCCATGCGTGCAGCGCCACTGGTAAGGCAATCCATTGGCATGATCTTTCAGGATCATAAACTGCTCAGAAACAAGTCAGTTTTCGATAATGTCGCCTTACCCTTGCTGATCGCCGGTTTACGCTATGCGGAAATTCGCAAGCGCGTAAGAGCCGCGCTGGATAAGGTCAGCTTGTTGCACCGTGAAAAATCTTGGCCTTTAACGCTTTCCGGCGGAGAGCAACAACGGGTTGGCATAGCCAGGGCCATCGTGTCCATGCCGCCCATCCTGCTGGCAGACGAGCCAACCGGCAATCTTGATCCGGATCTTTCAGCGGAGCTTTTCAATCTCTTCAGACAGCTTAATCAACAAGGCGTAACTGTGTTGATTGCCAGCCATAACCTATCGTTGATCAGACGTATGGGAAAAAGAGTACTCATTTTGTCCAAGGGCGGTTTGATTGACGATATTCCTGCAGACCCAATCTCCGAAGGCTTTTATCAGTGAAGTCGCCGACCTTGAAAAAGCGCTTGCGATCATGGGGAAGGCGCCAGCTTTATAGCTTTTTTTCCAGCCTTGGTACCTTGCTCAGCCATAGATTTGGCACACTGATGACGGTCGTGGTCTTGGGCATCGCCATGGTATTACCGATCGGCCTGTTGCTGACTCTCGAAAATCTGCGTCAGATTGATTTGCAGCAGGATAACTGGGGCACACTAACCGTTTTTATGCAGATTAATACCACGGCGGAACAGGTGCGTGGTTTTGAAGAAATACTCAAGCAGCAGGTAGTGGCCAAAACCAACACCATTTCTCCACAACAGGGCATGCAGGAGTTTCGCGAATCATCGGGCTTTGGCAAAGCGCTTGATATACTGGACAGTAATCCATTGCCATGGATTATCGAAGTTGAACCGGAATGGCTTGACGGTCTATCCATGGATGAGCAAGCGGAGTCGCTGACAGAATGGCTCGAAGCACAGGACCTGGTGGAGTCGGTAGTGGTGGATTCCAAGTGGCTGCAACGCCTGGCTGGTTTGATACGCCTTGGCGATGCATTTGTCAGCGTGCTGGGCTTCATGTTTTCGCTGGCCGTACTGGTGGTTATAGCCAATACCATCCGACTCGATGTTGGAAACCGCGCTGAAGAGATTGAAATCCTCAGTCTGGTTGGGGCTGGGCCAGGCTTCATACGTCTGCCGTTCCTCTACTCAGGGTTTTGGTATGGTTTATTGGGCGCATTCTTCGCCTTGATATTGTTGGAACTGAGCCTGGCTTATCTGCGCGCACCTCTGGCCAGTCTGATGGACGCCTACGGAAACAGTTTCAGTCTGTCCGGGCTGACCATTCCGCAGGTACTGCTATTGTTTCTGGTTGGCGGAGCCTTGGGTTGGCTGGGGGCCTGGATAGCGGTGCAGCGTTATCTGCGGCAGTTAAACCGGGGAGGGCCTTTTCACAGGATTTAGCCTCGCATTGAGACAGCCATCGCTCTGATGGGGAACGATTGGTCTGGAAAGATGTCCAAACGGGCGGTTGGAAGCCGGATTTCAAGCTGTGGCAGATGTGCCCGGCAACTGGCTTCGTATCAAGGTTTTTGGTCTGATGGGTTTTCAAAATTATGGCGTGCTGTGGTACCATTGGCGGCTACCCAGGAGGATTAATGAGCACAGAATTAGTACCCAGTCATTTAATGGTTCCCGCCGGAACCGGTAGCCTTGACGCCTACATACAGGAAGTCAACAAGGTTCCTATACTGACTCTGGAAGAAGAGCAGGTCCTGGCGCGGCGCTATCTTGAGGAAGAAGACCTCGAGGCTGCACGACGCATGGTATTGGCGCATTTGCGCTTCGTAGTCCATGTAGCCAAGGGCTATACGGGTTACGGTCTTGCGCTCGGCGACCTGATTCAGGAAGGCAATATTGGTTTGATGAAAGCGGTCAAGCGTTTCGATCCGGACCATGGGGTTCGCCTAGTTTCCTTTGCCGTGCACTGGATACGGGCAGAAATGCACGAATTCATTTTACGCAATTGGCGCATCGTCAAAGTGGCTACGACCAAGGCGCAACGCAAACTGTTCTTCAATCTGCGTAAATCCAAGAAGCGTCTTGGCTGGCTGAGCAGCGATGAAGTCAACAAAGTGGCAAAGGACCTCGGGGTAAAACCTGAGGTCGTGCTGGAAATGGAGTCCCGTTTGTCTGGCCAGGATATTGGCTTTGATCTGTCGTCTGACAACGATGACGAAAGCGCTTACGTAGCCCCAGTAGCGTTTCTGGAAAGCGAATTGGCAGATCCGCACTCGGAAGCAGAGTCGGATGATTATCGTGATCATAACGATACCCTTTTGTACGCTGGTCTGGATGAGTTGGATGATCGCAGTCGTGACATTATCCGTTGTCGCTGGTTGCAGGAAGACAACAAGTCAACCTTGCAGGAATTGGCTGATCGATATGGTGTTTCAGCAGAGCGCATCCGGCAATTGGAAGCTAATGCTTTGAAGAAGATGAGGGCGGCAATTACCGCCTGACTCCGCTGCCAAAGAAATACCAAAGAAATAGTTCAACGGCCTCCACAGCGGAGGCCGTTTTGTTTTAGGAGAGAACCTTGAGTGAGCGTGACGCCCAGCCTTGGGTAGTTATGAAGTTTGGTGGTACCAGTGTCAGCAGCGTTGCGCGTTGGCATACCATTATTACGCAAGCCGAAAGAGGTCGAAGCGAAGGACGCAAAGTGTTGTTGGTTGTGTCTGCCTTGTCAGGTATCACCAATTTACTGACGACTTTGGCGGAATCGAGCACGCCCGCAGACCGCGAACAACTGTTAACAGAAATCGAATCTCGTCATCACGCCTTGCTGGCTGATCTGAAAATGCCAGTGAGCGAATTGTTCAACACGCAGTGGCAATCCCTGCAGTTGTTGTCGAAATCCATCGGATATCCTGCCAAAGCTGGCGACCGCGCAGCCTTGTTGTCCCATGGTGAATTGCTTTCCAGTTCCATTGGGGTGCTGGCCTTTCAAGCAAAAGGTAAAACCATTTGCTGGCAGGATGCCAGGCAGTTGTTACGCGCTTCGCCTGATGCAGAGAGCAATCCGCTGTCTGTCAGATGCAGTGATGAAAGCGACCCGGAAGTTCAAGCATTATTGGCCAGCCAGGGTGGCTTGCATATTACCCAGGGATTTATTGCCAGTGATAGCAATGGTTCAACCTGTTTGTTGGGCCGAGGAGGGTCCGATACTTCGGCAGCTTATTTCGCCGCACGCCTGCAGGCTGCTGCACTGGAAATATGGACTGATGTTCCTGGCATGTTTACTGCCGATCCACGCGTGGTACCCGATGCGCGCCTGTTGAACAGTCTGGGTTATCGAGAAGCACAGGAACTGGCATCCATGGGTGCCAAGGTGTTACACCCGCCCAGCATTCAGCCGGTGCGCCGTCACAATATCCCCCTTTTAATCAAGGATAGTGGCAGGCCAGAAGCTGCTGGAACCCTGATCAGTGCCGCAGATCGCGAGGCACAGGCGCAGGTGAAGGGTGTGGTCAGCCGCAAGGGCATTGTTTTGATCAACATGGAAAACCCCTCCATGTGGCAGCAGGCAGGCTTCCTGGCGGATGCTTTTGCCCTGTTCAAACAGCATGGATTTTCGGTTGACCTGGTTTCAACTTCAGAATCTGCCGTTACGGTTAGCCTTGATCCGGAAACAGCAGCGGATGCCGATGGTGGCCGACTGGCGCGTTTCCTGGATGAGCTGTCTGGCTTGTGTCGCGTGGAATTGCGTCGCGATTGTGTTTCCATCAGCTTGGTAGGGAACGCGATCAGAACCATTTTGGGGCGTTTGTCATCGGCTCTGGAGGTGTTTCAGGACCGCCACGTGCATATGGTCACCCAGTCGGCCAATGATTTGAATCTCACCTTGGTGGTAGACCCGGACCATGCTGATATTCTGGTGAGAAAATTGCACCAGTTGCTGATTTCATCGCAAGCAGATGGGCGCTTGGAGTTTGGGCCCAGTTGGACTGAACTCAATCAGGAAAGCAGCGTCAACACGACAATCCCGATCTGGTGGCGCCAACGCCGGTCTGATTTACTGCAACTGCTGGCTGAACGTGATTGTGCTTATGTTTATGATCTTGAACAAGTCAGGCGGGCGGCAGACAGCTTGCTTAGCCTGCGTTCAGTGGATCGTATTTTGTACTCGGTCAAAGCCAACGACCACCCAGCCATCATTGAAACCCTCGCACAACGGGGACTGGGCTTTGAATGTGTGTCCATGAACGAAGTTCGGCACATTTTGGCTTTATTGCCTGACCACAGGCCCGCAGATATCCTGTTTACCCCTAATTTTGCCTCACGTCAGGAATACCAGGAAGCACGCGAGAGCGGCGTCACTATAACCATTGATAATGCCTGGGTGTTGCAACAATGGCCGGAAATTTTTGCCGACAGCGGTGTCTTTTTGCGACTGGATATCGAAAGCGGTCATGGTCACCATAAAAAGGTTATTACTTCTGGCAAAGATTCCAAATTTGGAATTTCACTGAGCCATATCGACTTTTTGCAGACTGTTCTGCAGGCTCATAACATTCAGGTACTGGGTCTGCACACCCACACCGGAAGTGGAGTAACTGATGCCAGTGTCTGGCAGGACCAATTACAACGTTTGCTGAAAGTCCTGCCCAGTTTCCCGCATGCGAAAGTTCTGGATCTGGGAGGTGGTCTTGGTGTGCCTGAAAGACCGCTGCAATCAAGACTTGATCTGGCTGGAATGGACCTGCTGCTGGCTGACACTTTGGCCGTCACTTTGGCCAATAGGGATATCCAGATATGGTTGGAACCAGGACGTTACCTGGTAGCCGAGAGCGGCGTATTGCTGGCCCGGGTCAATCAATTGAAAGACAAAGGGCATTATCGTTATGCTGGTCTGGCTACCGGCATGAACTCGTTGATTCGGCCGGCATTGTACGGGGCTTACCACGAAATCGTAAACCTCAGCCGGCTCGGCGAGAAAGCTGCGCACAATTACCGCATCGTTGGGCCGATTTGTGAATCCGGCGATGTGTTGGGCGAAAGTCGCTTGTTGCCAGAGTGCCATGAAGGCGATGTGTTGTTGATTGCCAACACAGGCGCTTATGGCCATGTCATGTCGTCGCATTACAATCGACGTGAGCCGGCCACTGAATTAATTATGGTTGACCAGTAGTGTCCCAAGGTTAATCGGAAAAAATCAATTGGCTTTTGAAAAGGTTGTAGATTTCGTCGATCACGATGAATGTAAGCAGTTGACCTATTGACATTCGTTCGACCTTAGTCCAGGTTTAAGATCTGTGTCAGGTGCGGCGAAGCCTTCCATTTCACACCACCCTCACGCCACCTCCACTACTGCGTGACATGCTATGTGACATTCTGCTGCAACTAAAGTGCCGACATCGGTCGGTTCTGCTGCAGCGTAAAGCGAGAATTCGAATGCCAAGCAGTCCGATCGAGCCGCAACCGGCCGTGTCAGAGCAGACCTTGACCGTCCCACAGACCCCGGGACGAATGCTTTGCTTTCAGCGTTTACAGCGAATCCTCGCTGTAGCGGGCATCGTGATAGCGGCTCCATTCTTCGCGTGGCTCGTACTTGGAATGCTCGAGAGCGTCCCGTCCATGGTCGACGTATTCGGCATGACCGGGTTGCGCATTCCCGCATCTATAACGATCTGCGGCCTGTTGATGTCAGCAATCGGGTTTTATGAACCCTGAAGCATGCAGGCCAAAACTTACCTTCGGCCTGTTCCTTGGAAGCAATATAAAGGAGAAATTAATATGTTAAAACTTTCCGACTTTTTCATCCTGCTGGCGGTGGCGGTGTCGTTCGCCATATCCGGTTTTTTCTGGTTCAACGGATTCCGCGAACAAGGCCTGTTCACCGCTATCTGGGTGCCATCGATTCTCGCCTTCGGAATCTACTTCAAACTGGCAAGCCTGGCTGCCCGGGGAGGTTCACGGTGAGTGATACCATGTTGCTTTCCCTCGGCATTTTCGTTTTCTCAATGCTCTGCATCGGTCTTGGCCTCACCTACTGGGAATTCAAACACGGCGAGCCTCATAAGGAACAGAAAGAGGCGGAGCGGATGAAAGAAAGCTTGAGGGACGCAGTCTGATCTCAGCTGTTTTGGACGCTGAATCTAATTACGGTGAGACCCAATCCCGTTGGCGTGGGTCTTCAGATCGTTGACGGTAGTGGTTTTTTGCCTATATTTCTGCACAGTCTGGCCAGCCCCTGAACCCAGACTTCGCTGTCGTTAAGACAGGGCAGAAGGCAGAAACTTTTGCCTCCAGCCTGCAGGAAAGTCTCACGACCCTGCATGCCCATCTCTTCAAGGGTCTCAAGATTGTCGACGACGAATGCTGGGCAGGCTACTGCGAGGTGCCTGATACCCTTTGACGGCAGTTCAGCCAACACTTGGTCGGTGTAAGGCGTCAGCCAGGGCAGTCGACCCAGCCGTGATTGAAAACTGACACTGAATTGGCCTGGTTCAAGTTCAAGGTAAGCCGCGATCTCACGGGAAGTGACGTAGACCTGATGACGATAACAGGTCGCATGAGCCGGTGAAGGCCCATCGCAACAATTATCCCGTTTGAGACAATGTTGACCGGTTGGATCCGCCTTGGTGAGATGCCTTTCAGGCAGGCCGTGGTAACTGAACAGCAAGTGATCCCATTGCTCCGGAAGATTCTCTCGAATGATCTCGCCCCAGGCGCGGGTGTGTTCTGCACTTTGGTAGAAAGGCGGCAGCACCAAACTCGACATGGATTCTGGTAATCCCTTTTCTACTGCTTTCACCGAAGTGGTTACCGTGGACTCTGCAAATTGAGGATAAAGCGGTATCACACAAATCTGCTGGACACCCTGGCTTTGTAGTTTTGCAATGCCTTGTTCAATGCCGGGTTTCCCATAGCGCATGCTCAGGACCACCGGCGCTTGAAGTTCTTCCTGTAGTCTGTCCGCCAGCGCCTGGCTTTTTACCAGTAGTGGTGAACCTTCATCCGACCATATTTTTTCGTAAGCTTCAGCGCTGTTGCGTGGTCTGAACGGCAGTATGAATCCGCTCACGATGAGTCGGCGCAACAACCAGGGAGTATCAAGTACGTAGGGATCCATCAGGAATTTTCCCAAGTAGCGTCTGACATCTTTCACTGACGGTGAATCGGGCGTACCGAGATTTATCAGCAGGTAACCGGTCTTATTGTTTTGAGTTGATTGCATAGTGAAGTTCCATTGCTCGACTAATGCTGATTGTTCAGGCCTTGTCACTTTCTATCCAGGCTTCGGGTGATGGACAGGAACAAATCAGGTTGCGGTCACCGAAGACGTTGTCGATACGGCTGACCGGAGCCCAGAACTTGCTGTTGCGCAGGCCCGATACAGGATATGCCGCTGATTCCCGGCTGTATGGATGGCTCCAGTCATCCATCAGGTCGGCCATGGGGTGCGGTGCATTGCGCAAAGCGTTGTCCTCACGATCAGCTATTCCTGTTTCCACTGCGGCAATTTCTTCACGTATGCTCAACATGGCTTCGATGAATCGATTGATTTCTGGCAGCGATTCACTTTCGGTGGGCTCTATCATCAAAGTGCCAGGCACGGGAAAGGACATGGTCGGCGAATGGAAGCCGTAGTCGATCAGCCTTTTGGCCACATCTTCTTCACTGATCCCACAGGAATCCTTGAATGGACGCAGATCGATGATGCATTCATGGGCAACCCGTCCATTTCTGCCGGTGTATAGCACCGGGTAAGCGCCTGCCAGTCGTTTGGCTATGTAGTTGGCACTGAGTATGGCAACCTGGGTCGCTCGGGTCAGGCCATCCCGGCCCATCATGGCGATATAAGCCCAGGAAACGGGCAGTATGCCGGCACTGCCCCAGGGCGCAGCGGATACCGCAGGATTGTTGGCAAAAGGCCCTTCCATCTGCACCACGCTGTGGCCCGGCAGAAATGGCTCCAAATGCTTGCCCACGCAAATAGGACCAACGCCCGGACCACCACCACCATGGGGAATGCAGAAAGTCTTGTGCAGATTCAGGTGTGAAACATCGGCTCCGAATTTGCCGGGAGCGGCACATCCCACCAAGGCATTGAGGTTGGCACCGTCAAGATAAACCTGGCCACCATGCTGGTGCACCACAGCGCAGATTTCGCGCACATCTTCCTCAAAAACCCCATGAGTAGAGGGGTAGGTGATCATCAATGCAGCCAGTCGTTCAGCATGTTTTTCGGCTTTGCAGCGCAAGTCATCGAGCTCAACATTGCCCTGACTATCGCATTTCACCACTTCAATTTTCATCCCGGCCATGGCCGCGCTGGCGGGGTTAGTGCCGTGTGCAGAAGAAGGAATCAGGCAAATATCGCGTTGATGGTCGCCGCGGGAATCGTGGTACATCCTGATGGCCAGAAGACCGGCATACTCACCTTGCGATCCGGCATTGGGTTGCAGGGAAACGGCGTCATAACCGGTACAGGCAACCAGCATATCTTCCAACTCGCGCAACAGTTGTTGATAGCCTTGTGCCTGATCCAGAGGCGCAAACGGATGAATGTCACTGAATTCAGGCCAGGTCACCGGAATCATTTCCGTGGTGGCGTTCAGTTTCATGGTGCAGGAACCCAGCGCAATCATGGCATGGGCCAATGACAGGTCCTTGTTCTCGAGGCGTTTGAGGTAGCGCAACATCTCGGTCTCGGATTGATACAACTGGAACACCGGGTGATCCAGAAATTCACTGCTGCGTTGCAGGTTGGCTGGAATAGCGCTGAAATCAGCGGCCAAAGTCTTATCGAGATCGAGAATGGCTACTCCTCTGTCAGGCAAGAAAGCATGAATCAACGCCTCAATATGTTCGCGGTTGGTCTTTTCATTGATGCTTGCAGCTAACAGCCCGGCACCGTCACGGCGTAAATTAATACCTGCATTTGTGGCACGCTGGTAAATAGCAGTCGCCTGCTCCGCTTCGAGTTGGAAACTGATGGTGTCAAACCAGCTCGTGTTAACGGGCTTAATGCCGCCGTTTTCCAGCCCGCTAACCAACAGGCTGGCCAGGCGATGGATACGCTGGGCAATTTTTACTAACCTGGCTTTGCCATGCCAGGCGGCATACATGCCGCTGATAACCGCCAGCAAGGCTTGAGCGGTACAGATATTGCTGGTGGCTTTGTCCCGGCGTATGTGTTGTTCGCGGGTTTGCAGTGCCATGCGCAACGCCAATCGACCTTTACTGTCCCTTGATACACCGATCACCCGGCCCGGCAATGAGCGCTTGTAGTCTTCACGAGTCGCGAAAAATGCTGCATGCGGCCCACCGTAGCCCATGGGAACGCCAAATCGCTGCGCCGAGCCTATGACTACATCAGCATTCATCTCGCCAGGAGGCTTGAGCAGCACCAGGCTCATCAGGTCCACCGCTACCGATACCAGTGCGTTTTGTTGCTGTGCTTGTGCGATCAGTGCGGCATAGTCGGAAACTTCACCGTTAGCGGCAGGGTATTGCAGCAGCAACCCAAAGTACTCTTTGTCGTTGATGAGATCTTCGACGCGACCTACAACCAATTCGATGCCGAGATAAGAGGCGCGATTTCTGACTACGTCCAGCGTTTGGGGTAATACGTTTTCATCCACCAGAAAGCGCATGGACTTTGTGCGCCGGTTGATGCGCTGCAACATGGTCATGGCCTCCGCTGCCGCAGTGGCTTCATCCAGCAAAGAAGCGTTGGCAATGTCCATGCCGGTGAGGTCGCAGATCATTTGCTGAAAATTGAGCAAGGCCTCCAGCCGACCCTGGGAAATTTCCGCCTGATAAGGGGTATACGCCGTATACCAACCCGGATTTTCCAGTACATTTCGTTGAATGACTGGCGGCAGGATGGTTTCGTGATAACCCAAACCGATCATGCTGTGCTGCACCTTGTTCAGTTCAGCCAGTTGACGCAGGCGTTGCAGCGTTTCGAGCTCGTTACGCGCACGGGGCAAGTCCAATGGTTCGTCCAACTGAATGCTCGGTGGCAAAGTAGTAGCTACCAGTTGCGCCAGAGATATAGCGCCTACTACCGCCAGCATCGCCTCTATATCTGCCTCGCGCGGGCCGATATGGCGGCTGACAAAATCGCCATGATCCTCAAGTTGCCTTAAGGGAGAATCTGGAATGATGGCAGGCCGATGTGCTTGCATGGGAAGTGTATGCATGAAAGGGGGCTCCGGAACGGGTGCGATTTCGGGGCGTATTGTAAGGGAATCTCTGATTAATTCAGAGATTCCCGCGGTACAGGGAAGTGCCGCCATTTTCAATGAGGGTAACTCATTGAAAATGAAGGAAAGTGAAAATCACACTTTTCACTTTCCGTACTCTGAGAAATCCAGGATGGATTTATTCAGAGCTTCCTTCTGTCTTTGTACTGCCCGCGTCAGCGATTCACGATTCAATTCACGATTCAGGACAGGAAATTCTGCAGGTAATGATCAGCCAGCAGGAAAACGAACAACAACATCAGGTAGATAACCGAGTAGCTGAAAGTCTGCATGGGCAGAGTTTCGTCTTCACCGGAGTCACCCGCCTTGAGCAAGCGCCAAGCATACCAAAGGAAACCCAGGTTAAGCACACTCACTCCAGCCAGGTAGAGCAAATTGCTCATGCCGGTGAGGTAGGGCAGGGTAGTGATCAGCACCAGCAAAATCGTGTAGAAAAAAATGTGCCAGCGCGTGTAGGTAACTCCATGGGTAACCGGCAACATAGGGATGCCTGCGGCCGCATAGTCCAGTCGGCGATGGATGGCCAATGCCCAGAAATGCGGGGGTGTCCAGACGAAAACGATGAGGAACAGCAACATCGCGCCGGGATCAATCTGGCCGGTGACGGCGGTCCAGCCCAGTAAAGGTGGCGCAGCGCCGGCGGCACCGCCAATAACGATGTTCTGCGGTGTGGCCCGTTTCAGCCAGGCAGTGTAGATAATCGCGTAGCCAATCAGGGAGACAAAGGTCAGCACTGCAGTCAGGGCATTAACCCAAACCACCAACACGAGCATGGACAGGATGCCCAGGGTAACGGCAAAAACCAGCACTTGGCGCTCACTCAAGTCACCCTGGGGCAGCGGCCGATTGCGCGTGCGAACCATGATGGCATCGATGCGCTGGTCGAGTAAGTGATTGATGGCCGCAGCAGACGACGAGGCCAGGGCGATGCCCAGGGTGCCAGCCAATAACGCGTTGAGCGGCGGCCAACCAGGAGTTGCCAGGAAAATACCCACCACCGCGGTAAATACGATCAAGGCAACCACTTTGGGTTTGGTTAGCTCGTAATAACGGGCAGCCTTGTTGAACATCATCAGTATCGTTGCGGAGTCGCGCGGAACAGCAGCCAGATCATCAGGGCTAGTAGCAGAGCAGCGGCGCCATTATGCAGTACGGCATTCGCCAGTGGCAGATAGAACAGCACATTGGCAATGCCCAGACTGATCTGGGTAATCAGCAAGGCCATCAGTACCGCACCAGCTCTTTGCAATACGGGCGTTCTGAGCAATCGGAACGAGACGATGCTCAGCAGGATAAAAGTTACTATAGCGCCCATTCGATGAGCCCAATGGATGGCTACCCGGGCGTTCAGGTCGAGGATACCGCCTTCGTAATCTACGCCGATTTCACGCCAGATACGGAAACCTTCAGCATAATCTGCCTCGGGCCACCAGGCGTTATGGCAGGTTGGAAAGTCGGGACAAGCTAAAGCGGAGTAGTTGGCGCTGGTCCAGCCACCAAGGAATATCTGCAGCACCAGAACCACTAACCCGCTGATGATGATGGGCCGTAATCTCCTGATGGGGTGGCTGGGGTTGTAGCGCCCAGGTCTGCTGCTTTTCAATGCGAACCACAGCAGCAACCCGAACGTCGCCATGCCGCCGAGCAAGTGTGCGGTCACTACCAGCGGTAACAGTTTGAGCGTCACAGTCCACATGCCCAAAGCGGCTTGAAACAGAATGAGTGCGAGTATGGCGGCTGCAGCTAATTTAAGCTGCTGATAGCGGTGAGCTGGCTTCCAGGCTAAATAGTTGATGAGCAAGACCAGCAAAACCAGGGTGCCGGCAAGATAGCGGTGGGCCATTTCCTTCCACGCTTTATGCGCTTCAACCGGCCGCTCCGGAAAATTCTCGTTGGCTGACGCCACTTCATGAGCATGTTCTGGCCAGGTAATATGGCCGTAACAGCCTGGCCAGTCGGGGCATCCCAAACCGGCATGCGAAAGGCGCACGTAGGCGCCCAGAATGATGACGCAGAAGGCAACCAGTGCTGCAAATAAGGCAACACGCTGAATAGCTAGTGTCATTATTCCTTGTCCTGCTTTGACCATTTGAGCAAACGTTTCAGATCCTTGTTTAATCTTGCCGCGGAATCTGTCGTATCGTAGGCCATCATAATGTTACCCAGCGGATCGACCAAATAACTGCTTAATGTGTTGTTGCTCACGACATTCTGCACACTTGCGCTCTGCACGGACTGCCACAAACTTGCCGATGGATCTGACAATAGTATGAATTGGTCATAGATCTCCATAAGTTGTTGTCTTGATCCTTCATCCAGTTGTGATCCAGTCAGCAATGCTAATGCTATGCGCTGCTGCTCCCGCCCGGATGCCCTATGTACCTGGCGCAACCCCGCGACTTTGCGCAAACAGTCCTGTTCGCAAACAGTCGGCAGCGGTAAAAGAATAACCCAGCTACCCTGCAAAGTTGCGATTGCTGTCGAATCTGGTGCAGTTTCGGCCGCAGTCCAGTCCAAAGCAACCGGTGGCTGAATCAGTTTGCCTTGATTAACGGTTTCACCAGATAACAAGGGGAGTTGCCCATTGAACATGAGCACAGCGGCCAGTAACGGCAACAGGAACAGGGCCAGGATGGCCAGCAACTTCAATCGGTTGGATGCAATGCTCACGGCTTAGCCCGGTGAATTCGAATAGCCAGTGTGAAAATCAGGATGATGGAGGCCACCGCAAGGGCATACCACTGCACGGCATAAGCCTGGTGTTGGGCCGGCAGGATAACCGCTGGCTGCCAATCGCGATCAGCAAATCCACTGGCATCAACAGCATCGAGTTTGAGGATCATGGGAGCTATGGGCAGGTCTGCGACTTTGGCAATCGTATCGATATCCAGGTAAGTCAGAAGTATCGGTCCGTCCAAATGTCCAATCACATCGGGCTGGCCGAGCTGAACGCCACCGTCAGGCGGCTTGCTGAGCAGGCCAGTGATGACGATGTCCTCAGAGGGAGTCATGACTTCGGGTAAAGTCCTTCGATCTGCATTCATTGCCAGCCAGCCTCGGTCAACCAGTAGAGGTATTCCTTGAGTCGAATAAAACAAACTCAATACATGAACGCCAGGTTGACCCTGCCAGATCTTGTTATCCAGCAACACATGCCATTGAGTCTCATAATCACCCAATACCTGGACCCGGGCAAAAACCTCACCGGAACTCAGAGCTTGCTGCAAAGTCATTTCCTGGGCCTGCTCGAAGTGATTCAGCAAATCCTGTTTTTCAATTTTGCGCTGGAATTGCCAGTTACCCAGACTGGCGAAAACCAGGGTCAGGGCAAGCAGCAGCAAAAGTGGCAAAATTCGAACCTGGATCTTCATGGATTTAAATTGTCGCCACTTCGCTATATATTGAAACTCCTTCAAACAGCCCAGAGGTCAACATGCTGATCAAACTCATCATATTACTGTTTCTGCTTACCATCCTGTATAGCCTGGCATCTTCGTTCTTTTTCCTGGTCAAGGATAAGGGGCAGGGTGATCGAACCGTGCAGCGTCTGACCTGGCGGGTCGGTCTTTCGCTGGTGCTTTTCCTGCTGTTGTGGGGCGCGCACTCCCTGGGCTGGATCGAACCCAACAGCGGGCCGGTTAAACCGCCCGTAAAGTCAGAGGCTTCCGGCTGAGCGGTGCTTCAAGTAATAATCAGCGCCACAGGATTGCGGCCAAGGCCGCATTCCCGGGTCGCATTTCTGGCTCGCAATCCCGATTCGCCTCATGGGCTGATTCAACGACACTCAGTATACATATACGAAAATAAACAGACCCAACCACACCACGTCAACAAAGTGCCAATACCAGGCCACGGCTTCAAAGCCAAAGTGATTGTCCGCGCTGAAATGTCCGCGCGCGCAGCGGATGGCTATGACCAGCAACATAATGGCGCCCAGAGTAACGTGCATGCCATGGAAACCCGTCAGCATGAAAAAGGTTGAACCGTAAATGCCGGAGCCCAGGGTAAGCCCCAACTCCTGGTAGGCTTCCTTGTACTCTTCCACCTGAAAGTACATGAAGATGAAGCCCAGTAATACCGTAGCGGCGAGCCAGAGCACCAGCGGAGTGCGCAGGTTTTTCTTCAGAGCATGGTGGGCCATGGTAACGGTCACACCTGAGGTCAGTAGAATCAGGGTATTGAGGAAAGGCACACCAAAGGCGGGAATAGTGCCGAATGGCCCACCCAATTCAGCAGGGCCAGCCGTTGGCCAGACATTCTGATAGCCCTGCCACAACATTTCATTGGTGTATGCACCTGAACCCTCGCCACCCAGCCAGGGCACCGAAAGCACCCGAGCGTAAAACAGGGCGCCAAAGAAACAGGCAAAAAACATCACTTCTGAAAAAATGAACCACAACATGCCCATGCGGAAAGAGGCATCCACCTGGTCGTTATACAGGCCACTTTCGCTCTCGCGAATAACCTGGCCAAACCAGCCAAACAGCATGAAAATCATAATGGCTGCGCCGACCGTGAAAGCCCAAGGTGCGGCATTGGCGCCGTTAACCCAGTATGCCGCACTGGCCATCATGGTGATCATGCCTATCGAGCCAACGATCGGCCAATGGGTTTTGTGCGGTACGTAATAGCTATCTTCTGCGTGCTGGGCCATGGTCAGTTCTCATTAACGGGGGCATGGGCGGATGCCAGTGCCAAGGCTGAGCGCTCCGCTTTTTCATTGCGATAAAACGTGTAGGAAAGGGTTATTTCCTTGATGCTTTCGGGTAAATCGGGCTGTACAAAAAAGTACACGGGCATTTCCCGGCTTTCATTGCTGGCCAACATTTGCTCGGTGAAACAAAAACACTCGGTTTTGACAAAATACAGGCTGGCTTCAGGCGGTACAACGTTATAAGTGGCCTGTCCTATCATGTCCGACTGGGTCGGATTCATTGCCAGATATCTGGTTTCTGACAGCTCTCCCAGCTTGATGGTGCTGGTCTTCTCCAGCGGCTGAAACATCCATGGCAGATCTGAATGAGTAGTCGCCAGGAAGCGAATTCGCACTTCGCGTTCTGAAACTTGTACGCCATCAGCATTGGCAGCGATATTTACGCTGCGCCCGCCCAATCCGGTAATGTCGCAAAACACGCCGTACAGCGGCACCATGGCATAGCCAAAGCCAAACATGGCTACCGCCATTATGACCAGACGGCCCACCAGGCGCCGGTTAACACTTTTGCGCTGGTGCTGTTTGGATTCTTCGCTCATGACTTCAATAGTCTCCGGGGCTGTCAGCCATTACTCGCCAGTACACCAGACAGAATGAATGCTGTGAAAATGGCCACTGCAATCGTTGCCAGTATCCAGGCCGTGATAACGGCCCGGGATCTGCGTTGCTGCGATTCTGATGTTTGCTTGTTCATCGCGCTTGCCATCAATGCGCGTACTCATCCGCATGTGCGATCGTCTTGTTGTTGATCGGTGGAGGTGTATTGAAAGAGTGGTATGGCGGCGGCGAAGAAAGCGTCCATTCCAGACCTCTGGCACCTTCCCAAACCCGATCGCTTGCTTTTACACGGCTCCTGTAAATGCAATGAATAATGACGCCGACAAAAATCAGCTGCGAGGCACCGAATATGAAGCCGCCGATAGATGAAAGCATATTGAAGTCAGCAAACTGGACTGAGTAATCCGGAATACGTCTCGGCATACCCGCCAGCCCGAGGTAATGTTGCGGGAAGAAAAGAATGTTGACGGAAATTGCCGAAATCCAGAAGTGGATCTTGCCCCAGCGTTCTGAATACATGTGGCCGGACCATTTGGGCAGCCAATAGTAGGTGCCTGCCATCAGGGCAAAAACGGAACCGGGTACCAGCACGTAATGGAAATGTGCCACCACAAAATAAGTGTCATGGTATTGCAGATCCACCGAAGCGATCGCCAGCATCAGACCTGACAGGCCGCCGATGGTGAACAGCACCACAAAGCCTATGGCAAACAGCATGGGTGTTTCAAAAGTCATGGAGCCTTGCCACATGGTGCTGACCCAGTTGAACACTTTCACGCCGGTAGGCACAGCGATCAGCATGGTGGCGTACATAAAAAACAGCGCGCCCGACAGCGGCATGCCAACGGTGAACATGTGATGCGCCCAGACGATAAACGACAGGAAGGCGATGGAAGCCGTGGCGTAAACCATGGCGGAGTAACCGAACAGCGGTTTGCGGGCAAATGTTGGAATGATCTCTGAAACCACGCCAAAGGCGGGCAGAATCATGATGTACACCTCAGGGTGACCGAAGAACCAGAAAATATGCTGGAACATCACCGGGTCACCACCACCAGCGGCATTGAAGAAACTGGTGCCGAAGAAATGATCCGTCAACAACATGGTTACCGCACCGGCCAACACCGGCATCACGGCGATCAGCAGGAATGCAGTGATCAGCCAGGTCCACACGAACAAGGGCATGCGCAGCAAGGTCATACCCGGAGCGCGCATATTGAGGATAGTGGCGATCACGTTGATGGAACCCATGATGGAAGAAATGCCCATCATGTGAATGGCAAACACCACAAACGCAAAACTCTGCCCGCCTTGCAAGCTCAATGGCGGATAAAGCGTCCAGCCGGCTGCCGGCCCGCCTGAATCCATGAACAGCGTGCTCAGGAGCATGGTGAAGGCGAAAGGCAATATCCAGAATGACCAGTTATTCAGGCGTGGCAATGCCATGTCTGGCGCACCGATCATCATTGGTATCATCCAATTGGCGAAGCCTACCCAGGCTGGCATGATCGCACCAAATACCATGATCAAGGCATGCATGGTGGTCATCTGGTTGTAAAAGTCCGGTTCCACCAGTTGCAATCCGGGCATGAACAATTCAGCGCGAATGACCATGGCCATGGAGCCACCGATCAAAAACATGATCAGCGAGAACACCAGGTACAGGGTACCTATGTCTTTGTGGTTGGTGGTATACAACCAACGATCCAGGAAACCTGTCGGTTTGTGATCGTGGTGGCCGCCATGATCATTGGCATGGGCTTGATCACCGGCGTGAGCGTGGTCGATAGCCTGGGTATGTGTGGTCATCTCGATCTTTCCCGTTACAGATTTGCTGACAATTGGCCGTTCTTGATACGGGCAATGGTTTGTGGTTGGACTACCGCATCTTCTTTCTGTCCGAAAGCGTTGCGGGTGTAGGTCAGGGCGGCAGCGATATCGGCCGCAGAGAGTGTATTGCTGAAGGCTTGCATGGCTGTGCCTGCGCGGCCGTTCATGACCACATTGATTTGTTCGTCAATCGGGCCGTTGATAACTGCACTGCCGGTTAAAGCAGGGAAGGCGGGTGCCAGGCCTGAACCGTCTGCCTGGTGGCAGGCCGCACATTGAGTGGTGTAGACACTTTCGCCGTGCTGCATCAATTCAGCCAGGCTCCAGAGGCGTTGTTCGTCGCTGGCCTGATCGGCTGTTTGGCGCTTCATAGCAGCCAGCCAGGCCTGGTAATCACTTTTTGACTTGGCTTCCAGCACGATGGGCATAAAGCCGTGGTCTTTGCCGCAAAGTTCAGCACATTGGCCACGATAAACACCAGTTTCTGAAATTTCGGTCCAGCCTTCATTGATAAAGCCAGGCACCGCGTCACGCTTCCAGCCCAAAGCCGGGACCCACCAGGAATGAATGACGTCATCGGCGGTGATGAGGAATTTGATTTTGGTATCAACCGGCAGCACCAGACGCTTGTCTACATCCAGCAGGTAATTTTCAACCGTAGCGGGATCTGTTGCGGAATCCAGCATGCGTGCGGCATTAGAGCTGCTGGCCAGCGAGCTGATGAAACTGACGTCGTCCTCAAGGTATTCGTACTTCCAGCGCCACTGGAAGCCGGTAATCTTGATGGTGATTTCGGTTTCCGGATTGATTTCCATGTGCACCAGGGCGGTTGTGGCTGGAATGGCCATCCCTACCAGGATCAGCACGGGAATAACAGACCAGACGATCTCCGCCTTGGTGCTGTGGGTGAATTTGGCAGCTTCATAGCCCCGTGATTTTCTATGCAGCACAATCGAAAAGAACATGGCGCTGAACACCAGGATGCCAATCACCACGCAGATCCACAGCATCATCATGTGCAGGTCATAATTCATCATGGATTGGGCGGTAACGCCGCGGGGCATGTTGATTTCATTGCCACTGAAGCCTGGAGCCACCAGCAGCAGCCAGAAGGCAGCGCTGACTGCGGCAAGAACTGCCAGTCCAACTATGATCGTATTCTGCTTTTTCATCGAAATATCAGGCCTCAGATTCAATCGGTTTGGGTGCTTCGTCCGCTGCGTCACGAGTTTTGCTGACGGCTACGCCCCAAGCTTTCAAAACGCCCTTTGCGGTATTTGCAGCGTGCTGCTATAGCTTGTCTCATTCAGCCGCTAATTGTATCGTTCCTGACAAGCAAGGGGCAAGGCGTGCGATTGGTTTTATTAGCAGATGACTGCAGTTAAACTAGCCCGCGCTGCGTTCTAGCAGGCAGAATAATGCGTAAGGCGTGATTACGGCGTGATCGGTGCTGTCAACTTCGTCAAACAGGCTATTTGCATTTTATTCAGGAGTATTACCGTGACGCATGTGCAGGTATTTGATTTTCTACTGGCAGGCGGCAGTGCAGCAGACCCTTCAGCAGATACTGTGGGGGACGAAATGGATTTACACTATCACGCGGATGAAGAACAGGTGGTACAGCGCCTTTTACAGATGGCCAGACAGGACCCCGAAGCCACTGCCCGCATCAATAAACGCGCAGCCATGCTGGTCAGTCAGGTACGTTCGCGACAGTCCGAGCAGGGGGTGATGGAAGCTTTCATGATGGAATATGACCTGTCTTCAGAAGAAGGCATCGTCTTGATGTGCCTGGCAGAGGCCTTGTTACGCATTCCCGATAATGAAACCGCCGAAAAGCTGATTGCTGACAAACTGGGTGATGCAGATTGGGAATCGCATATTGGCCGCAGTTCTTCGGTGCTGGTCAACGCATCAACCTGGGGCCTGATGTTAACCGGCAAACTGGTGGCCCTGTCGGAAACCACCAGCGCCAATTTCCGCGCCGCGCTGGCCCGTATGGTCAATCGCAGCGGAGAACCGCTGGTCCGCACCGCTATTCGCCAGGCCATGCGCATTCTGGGCTTTCAATATGTAATGGGTCGCAATATCAAAGAGGCCTTGCAGCGTTCGCAGAGAAAAGACCACCGCCAATACCGCTATTCCTATGACATGTTGGGTGAAGCGGCTATTACCCAACATGATGCAGACCGTTATCTGCAAGCCTATCGCTCAGCAATTGAAGCCATAGGCGCGAGTCACCAGGCTGAAGATGTGTTTTCTGCCCCCAGTATTTCGGTCAAGTTGTCGGCTTTGCATCCACGCTTTGAATTTTCACAGCAACGGCGCGTGTTGCAGGAAATCGTCCCGCGGGTATTGCAACTGGCTCAGTTGGCCAAGGCCAATCGGATGGCGCTTACCGTTGACACCGAAGAAGCGGATCGACTGATGCTGACCCTGGCGGTTTTTACCGCAGTCTACCAGCATCAATCGCTGGCTGACTGGGAAGGATTTGGGCTGGCTTTGCAGTCCTATCAGAAGCGCGCAACATTCGAAATAGCCCGGTTGGCAGATCTGGCCAAACGCCATGGCCGGCGTATACCGGTGCGGCTGGTCAAAGGTGCCTACTGGGATTCAGAGATCAAGTTAGCCCAGGTAGAGGGTTATACCAGTTATCCGGTGTTTACCCGCAAGGCCAATACCGATGTTTCCTACATTGCCTGTGCGCGCCAGATACTGGCGGAACGACAGGCTTTTTATCCGCAATTTGCCACGCACAATGCCCACACGGTTTCAGTAATTACCGAACTGGCAGGTGACCGCCTCGACTTTGAATTCCAACGGCTGCATGGCATGGGCGCAGATCTTTATGGCGTTGTCATGCAGGCTGACGGCTTTCATCACGCGTGCCGTGTGTATGCGCCGGTTGGCAGCCACGAAGACTTATTGCCTTACCTGGTGCGCCGTTTGCTCGAGAACGGTTCTAACACCTCGTTCGTCAATCGCATTGTGGATGAGACCATTCATGCTGAACAAGTGGCAGAAGATCCGGTCGCCAAGGTTGAGCATACTCAGCCAGCAGGTCACCCGGGTATTCCCCTACCGCGCCAGCTTTATGGCGCCGCGCGATTGAATTCACCAGGCATCAATCTGGCCAATGAGTCGGAAGTGCTGAGCCTGGCAGCAAACATGCAGACATTTGCCCATGCCAGTTGGGATACCAGCCCGATTCTTGCTGGCACTGCAGCCAGTGAGCAGCGCCAATCCAGAGCGAATATCAATCCCGCCGACCTGAACGATCAGGTAGGACAGATATTTGATGCCACGGCGGCCGATGTTGATCGGGCCATCACTACGGCCCGCGCCTTTTGTGACGACTGGGACCGAACACCGGCAAGCCTGCGCGCTGCGATGCTGGAAAAGGCTGCTGGCCTGATGGAGGAACGCACCCCGGAGTTAATGGCCATCTGTGCCCGCGAAGCCGGAAAAACGCCACGCGACTGTGTGGCAGAAGTGCGTGAGGCGATTGATTTTCTGCGCTATTACGCCATGCAAACCAAACTGCAGTTTGACCAGCCGGTCCAATTACCCGGACCGACCGGCGAGCGTAATACGCTGTCCCTGCATGGCCGGGGCGTCTTCGCCTGCATCAGCCCGTGGAATTTTCCGCTGGCCATATTTGCCGGTCAGGTCAGCGCTGCCTTGGCAGCGGGAAACACCGTATTGGCCAAGCCGGCTGAGCAAACTCCGGCAGTGGCGGCTCTGGTAACTCGCATCCTGCATCAGGCGGGGATTCCACGCGAAGCCTTGCAGTTGCTGCCGGGCGATGGTGCTACTGTTGGTGCAGCACTGACCCGTGACAATCGTATTGATGGTGTGGCATTTACCGGCTCCACCGAAACGGCCCGTTTGATCAACCGTGCGCTGGCTGCCCGTGACGCGCCTATCGCCGCCCTGATCGCAGAAACTGGCGGCCAGAATGCGATGATTGTTGACAGTTCAGCCTTGCCCGAGCAAGTGGTCAAGGATGTTATCGCCAGCGCCTTTCTGAGCGCTGGACAGCGCTGTTCAGCAGCGCGAGTGCTGTATTTGCAACAGGATATTGCCGACAAGGTGGTGGAGTTGCTGGCCGGTGCCATGAATGAGCTGGTGGTGGGGGATCCGCGTAAACTGGTCACCGATGTTGGGCCAGTAATCGATACCGATGCTCTGGCAGTTCTGCAAGCTCATGCTGAACGCATGCAAAGATCGGGTAAACGGGTAGCTTCGGCGCCGTTGCCTGAAACGCTTAATGGACATTTTTTTGCACCCTGTGCTTTTGAAATCGGTAGCCTGGATCTGTTGGAGCGCGAAGTTTTTGGGCCCATATTGCACATCATTCGCTACCGTGCCCGGCATATTGACCAGGTGATAGATGAAATCAATAGTGCCAACTATGGTCTGACGCTAGGCATTCACAGTCGCATAGACCGCAGCCAGGAATACATTGCCAGCCGTATCCATGCTGGCAATTGCTACATCAACCGCAATATGGTGGGTGCCGTGGTTGGTGTGCAGCCATTTGGTGGTGAGCGCTTATCGGGAACCGGTCCTAAAGCGGGTGGTCCACATTACCTGCACCGATTCGCCACCGAGCGCACACTGAGCGTCAACACCGCGGCAGTCGGTGGTAATGCCAGCCTGTTGGGTCTGGAAGACTGATACCCTGTTGTCCGAGGTATTTGGATTGGGCCAAGAACTGATCGCTGCAAAGGGGAATAGATTTGTATCTGCAACACTTTGGATTGACTGAAGCACCTTTTTCGATCACGCCTGATCCTGCTTTCGTATACCTCAGTGCAGCACATCGTGAAGCTTTGGCGCATCTGCTTTATGGCGTTGGCAAGGGCGGGTCCGGCGGATTTGTGCAATTGACCGGTGAAGTAGGAACGGGAAAAACCACCATTTGCCGCTGCCTGCTTGAGCAGGTGCCTGAAGACACTCTGATTGCCTTGATACTCAACCCCCTGGTAACACCCAAGGAGTTGCTGGCTTCGATCTGTGATGAACTGGGTGTGGATATCAGCCAGGCTGAGAACAGCAGCAAAAGAATGGTTGATGCGCTGAATCACTACCTTCTGCAGCAATATGCGGCAGGCAAGCGCGTCGTGGTAGTGATTGATGAAGCGCAGAATCTCAGCCCCGAAGCACTGGAACAGGTGCGCTTGCTAACCAATCTGGAAACGGCCAAACACAAACTGTTACAAATGGTTTTGCTGGGCCAGCCTGAATTGCGCCAACTGCTGCAACGGCAGAACCTGCGGCAACTGGCGCAACGAATTACCGCACGCTACCACCTCGCACCCCTGAACGAGCAGGAGACTTTTGCCTATATCAAGCACCGCATGCGTGTGGCGGGTGCGCGTCAAAGTCATTTCAACCGCGGGGCCATGAAAGCCATTTATCGTCGCTCGAATGGCGTGCCGCGCTTGATCAATATCATTGCTGATCGAGCCTTGGCCGGGGCATACGCGCAAGAGAAGGAACAGGTCAATGCGACTTTGGTTCATGCTGCAGCCAACGAGGTTCAACCCAGTGAAAGCCGTGTAAATCCGAGAAACAGCCTGGGTTTGGTGTTCGCTGCCCTGGCTGTTTTGGCGATCAGTGGCCTGGTGCTGGCCTGGCAGCAGGGTTGGCTAGGCACTGACGCAGGTTCGATTAAGGTGATCGATGCTAAAGCACCGGTCAAGGAAGGGGTCAATAATGACTACGGCAATCAGCCAGCATCAGTCGCAGCAGCTTCAGATACTGGGGCTGCCATGCTCAGCAACCAGAATCCGGTTCAGGTATCGGTCAACGAATTTGCAACCCAGGACCCTGTTGCCGATTCACTTACCACCGCCAACGCTGCGGCAAACTCAGCCATTGGTTCATTGCCGTTGCGCGACCCCGCCTGGAGCTATGCGACCCAGTCTGGCGGGGCACTGCTTAGTGAAACCTGGCTGGCAGATCAACACCTGTTGGCTTACCCGGCTTTGGCTCAGCTCTGGCAGGAGGCCGACCAGGCCAAAGCCTTGTTAATGGCTTGTGAAGGCGCAGTTGCTACCGGCTTTGCCTGTTTGACTGAGCGCGGCAACTGGGCCAAGGTAAAGCAGTTGGGTTTGCCGGTAATATTGGTGCTCCGCGCCAATGGCGACAAGCATGTGTTATTGCGCGGCATACGGGGACAACACATTCTTCTGGGTGCCAGCTCTGAACCGCAATACTTTCAACGTGACAAGGTGGATGAGCTTTGGATGGGTGAGTACATCGTGGCCTGGCCGCAATCGCCGGACTGGCCGGAACAGATACGCCGCGGTGATCGCAATGCTGCAGTTGATATCCTGTTCAGTATGGCTGCGCTGGCAGATCCTCCCTGGCAAGGTACGCCACAGTTCGATTGGCAGTTTGAAGAGTGGATCAAAAGCTTCCAGCAAAACCATGGTTTGCTGGCCGATGGCATAGTTGGGCCGCAAACGCTGTTGTATCTGATGGCTCCGGGAATTGTTGAACCCCGTCTTGAGCTGGAAAACATGGAAGGTTCCTGATTATGTCGATATTGCTTGATGCCCTGAAACGCTCGGAGTCGCAACGTGAACTTGGCAGTGTTCCGACACTGCAAACCAACACCGAATCTGCAGCCCCTGCGATGCAGCAAGCCCCTGTCTGGCTGCCATTTGGGTTGGTACTGATCGCTGCGGGCCTGATGACCTGGCTGGGTTTGGAGCAGTTTCGCTTTGAAGATAACCGGCTCCCGGCGGAGATGGCGCAAACGCAAGATGAACTAACTTCGGCGGCTGAGCGCCCGCCCACCGCACAGGCAACAGATGAGAAACCACCTGCAGCCGGGGAAAGTATCCTGCCCAGGCTGGCAGGATCAGCGATAGCACAGCCCAAAACGGAGCAGCAAGCTGCCGAGCGCAGGCAGGATCGCCAGGTCCGTGACTACACAGCAGAGCAAGCAGCAGCCGTGAACACCCAGCCCACCAAACCAAGCGAACCGACGCGTGACAACGCCGGACGGCGGGCTGAAATGGCGAATGTTGAACTCAGCGCACCAGAC
>JAWXBM010000132.1:0-8512 GCA_034440115.1 Lysobacterales bacterium
AGACATCAAGTTCGCCATGTTCACTACCCACCACGGCAACGGCCACTTGCATTCGCGGCCGATGACGACACAGAACAAGACGATGCTGGATGACAAGCTGTGGTTCTTCATGTCAGTCAAGGGCGGTGCAGCGCAGGAGATTGCACAGCAGCCGCAGGTGAACATCAGCTATGCCGACGTTGGCAAGGACGTTTACGTTTCGGTGTCCGGTTCAGCTGAGGAGGTTGACGACAAAACCCAGCGGCAGGCGCTGTGGACGAAGTTCGCCCAGGCCTGGTTTCCTGGCGGCGTGGACGATCCCGACCTGGCCTTGGTGCGCGTGACGGTGAGCCACGCACACTACTGGAACGTAAGTGAAAACAAATTGACCCAGTTGTTGGTAATGGCCAAGGCCGTGTTCACCGGCGAGAAGCCTGACCTGGGCGAGTCGGGTGAGGTGTCGCTGGGCAGCGGTGCAAAAACGGGATGACATCCCATGAGCTACCAAAGCATCAACCCCAGCACCGGCAAGCTGCTCAAGAGCTATGAGCAGCTGAACGAGGCACAACTCGAAACGTCGCTGGCCGCCGCCGACCACTGCTTCCAGATCTGGCGGCGCAAGAGCTATGCCGAGCGCGCGGTCATCGTCAACAAGGCGGCCGCACTCATGCACGCCCAAGTCGATGACTTCGCCACGCTCGCGACGCAGGACATGGGCAAGCGCATTGATGAGGCGCGTGGCGAGGTGAAGTACAGCGCCGCCATCCTGGCCTACTACGCGAAGCACACCGAGTCCTTCCTCGCACCGTCAAAGCTGCAACCCAAGGTCGGCGAGGCACACATGGAAAGTTCACCCATCGGCGTGCTGTTCTGCGTCGAACCCTGGAACTTCCCGTACTACCAGCTGGCCCGCGTGGCTGGCCCGCAGTTGATGGCCGGCAACGTACTCATGGTCAAGCATGCCGGTTGTCAGCCGCAATGCGCCATCGCCTTCGAGAAGTTGCTGCTTGATGCCGGTGCACCCGTTGGCGCCTACACAAACTTACTCATCTCCTACGATCAGTCCGACCGCGTAATCGACGATCCGCGCATCAAGGGCGTGGCGCTGACCGGTAGCCTGGCGGCCGCGCGTAAAGTGGCGGCCCGGGCCGGCCAGAACCTGAAGAAGTCCACCATGGAACTCGGCGGCACTGACGCCTTCATCGTGCTCGACGATGCCGACCTGGACAAGACCATCCCCTGGGCGGTCTGGGGCCGCATGTATAACGCAGGCCAGACCTGCTGCGCGGCCAGGCGATTCATCGTGCTGGAGGCCGTAGCCGACCCATTCCTGGCCAAGTTCAGGGCCGCGCTGGAAGCCTTGAAGCCGGGCGACCCGATGGATGAGAAAACAACGCTCGGCCCGCTGTCCACCGAAGCCGCGCTGGTGCAACTGTTGGCGCAGGTGGATGCCGCCGTGAAGGGCGGTGCCAAGCTGGTGATGGGCGGCAAGCGCATTGACCGGCCCGGCTGGTTCATGCAGACGACGATCCTCACCGACATCAAGCCCGGCAACCCAGCCTTTCGCGATGAGTTTTTTGGTCCCGTGGTTTCGTTCTTCCGCGTCAAGGACGAGGCGGCCGCCATTGCCCTGGCCAACGATTCCGACTACGGCCTGGGCGGCTCGGTGTGGACAAAAGACGAGGCCCGAGGCAAGCGAATCGCGAGCCAGGTCGACACCGGGATGATGTTCGTCAACAACATCGATTGGTCCGATGCCGAACTGCCTTTCGGCGGCATCAAGAACTCCGGTTATGGACGCGAGCTGGGCAATATGGGCATCCAGGAGTTCGTCAACAAGAAGCTGGTTCGCACCGGGCACATCGCGGCCCCAGTCTGAGCTTGAGGGAGATCCGATGACCGCCCCCCCGTCAAAGCAGAAGCAAATCATTGGGCTGGTTGGTTGGCTCGCGATTAGTTTTATTGCATCTGGCATCGGAGCAATGGCCTCAGTGCGCGCCGATTCTTTCTATGGGCAACTGGTTCAACCAACTTGGGCGCCGCCGCCCTCGGTCTTTGGACCCGTCTGGACCATCCTGTACGCATTGATGGGCATTGCCGCATGGTTGGTATGGCGCTCAGGCGGATTTCTCGCTAGTCGTTCAGCACTTACCTTGTTTCTGGTACAGCTCGCGGTGAACGCCCTGTGGAGCTGGCTCTTCTTTGCTTGGCACCACGGCGCTTTGGCATTTGCCGATATCGGGTTGCTTTGGTTGCTTATCGTTGCAACTCTTGTGTCTTTCTGGCGGATACGCCCTCTGGCGGGCGCGCTGCTAATTCCGTATTTGCTGTGGGTCAGCTTCGCTGCTGCGCTCAACTTTTCTGTATGGCAACTCAATCCGCAAGTTCTGGGGTAAGGCGTCGCGTAAAGTCAACTTGATGGACTGGAACATTACCATACGCGGTCTCTTGGTCAGGAAGCCTGACAACAAGTCGTTCGCCGAGCCGGCCAGCCTGCCCATTGCTGGCGGGACCGCGTGGCTCGTGCTGGTCAAGAGTGCCGGCCTGAAGGCTGGGCAGAATCTGGTTATCAACGGCGCCACCGGTGTCGTCGGGCACGCGGCGATTGCAATCGCCTGTGAGATCGGAGCACAGGTGACCGGTTACGTTGGGCCGCAATCCATCGCTCAGGCGTAATCGCTTCAACGGTGCCGTTGCTCAATTGGCAAATGCTCAGTGGCCCGACGAGTCGCTGCTCCGTGTCGATTCGAACTGGAACCAGGTGCGCCGCTCGGTTTCATCAATCCACACCTCGATCAGACTGGCGCTGGCAATATCACGATGTTCGTTGCACACGTCGTGGGCCTCGCGCAGATTTGCCGCAAGCGTCTTATTGTCGTCACCTAATTCGGCCAGCATATCTGAGGGCTCGACATATTCCGCATCGTTGTCAAGTACGCGCTGCGTGCGCGCAGTGTGGCCAATTGAGCGCAGGGTGGGGCCACCCACTTTGCGAATGCGCTCCGCAATCAGGTCGGTCATAACAAATAGCTGACCGGACTGGTCGTCCAGCATCAAGTGGTAATCGCGAAAATGCGGGCCGCTCATATGCCAGTGAAAGTTTTTTGTTTACAGATACAGAGCGAATACATCAGCCAAAACGGCATTCATGGCCCCGGCAATGTCTTTGGTCGCTGCTGTCGTCAGGTCGGTAGGCGTAGCCAGCGGTGCAGCACGCCGCTGCCTGAGGTCTTTTTTCTTTTTGTCATCCAATGTCTCTTTGGGTTTCACTGGCAACTTCACCTGTATTCTCCAAAGAATTCAACAGCGGGATTTGCAGCGCATCATTTCTGCAACTGCCTGGTCAAAAGCACCAGGTTTTCCAATAGTTTCCGGATCAGCACCTGACTGGTTTCATCAGTCAGCTTTCCTTTCGCGTCGAAGGCTTTACTGGCGTTGCTAATCATCACTTCTGGCTGATTTATTGGGTGCATGTCAAGGAAGACGAAGCATTGCCGCAGCTGGTACTGCGCTCTTACGCTGCCAAATAACCCAACCGACGCACCCATAATGGCGACCGGCTTTCCAGACCATGCGCTCTTTCCATAAGGCCGTGATGCGCAATCGATGGCGTTTTTCAGCATGCCCGGAATGGAGTAGTTGTATTCCGGTGTCGCAATCACGATCGCGTCTGCTGCGCGTATAGCCTGTTTGAATGCGTCGACACCCGCATGCGGCTCTTCCTCCTTGTCTTGATTAAACAAAGGTGAGCCTTCGAGATCGAATATGTCGAGGCTTGCATCTACAGGCAGCAAACTCTGCGCCGCAATGAGCATTGCGTGGTTGTCGGAGGCGCGGCGCAAACTGCCTGCGATACCAAGAATTTTTACGGTGTTAGCCATGGCGTTCCTCTATTTCACTGGATTATCGCGTTTTTCTCGAATCCGTTGACACGACCGTAAAACTGGCCGCTCAGGCAATCGTCAGGCTCGCCATGAAGAGGTTTGATTGTGCGCTCGCCTACATTGGATAGGTAAATTCGACTGCCAATGTTGTGGCGCATCCGTGGGGCAGCGAACAGACGCCTTCCTACAGCGGAGCGAAGCTATCCATGGACCCTTGGAAGTGAAATAGAAGTCATGAAAGCTGTCCGCATCCATGAATATGGCGACTCCTCAGTGCTGCTTTTTGAAGATGCGCCCATCCCAAAATGCTCGGACGATGATGTGCTAATTCGAGTCATCGGCAGTTCTGTCAACCCCGTGGACTGGAAAATCCGAGAAGGTCATTTGAGTGAAATGATTGCGTACTCGTTTCCGTTTGTCCCCGGCAGGGACCTGTCCGGCGTGTAGTGGTCAAGTAAAGCCTGGACAGCGCGTGTTGATACATGCGGCAGCTGGTGGCGTAGGTTCATTGGCAGTACAGATCGCCAAAGCACGTGGCGCCCAGGTCATCGGCACGGCGTCAGCCGCGCACGAAGTTCTGGTCAAGTCGCTTGGTGTGGACGAGTTTATCGATTACAAAGCGCAGCGGCTACGCGATGTCTTGCACAACATTGATCTGGTGTTCGACACGATGGGTGGTGACACCCGGGAAGAATCGTGGCACGTGATGGCGCCAGACGGTCTGCTGGTATCGATTGCCAGCGATCCGTCTAAAAGTGCTGCGCAATGGCCGCGACTGCGCAGTGCATTCCTGTTCATCCAGCCGAATGCGCCAGTATTGGAGCAGCTTGCGCATATGGTCGAGCAAGGGCAACTGCGTCCGGTGATTGGTGCCGAGTTCGCTCTACAAGACATCCAGAAAGCGCATGCACTGAGTGAAACTGGTCATGCCACCGGCAAGATTGCGCTTTATGTGGGGCAGCCCTAGCTGTCCAAGCGCATATTGCGCTGCCCCATTTTCAGTTGCGAATCTCAAGGACAGGAAAACCAACACCCCTTCGCCGCTGAGGATACGCCGCCGCGACCTGCGAAGCAGGTCAGTGCCGTGGTCGACTCATAGGGCAGACGCGCCCCGCCCGCCGCGGCGATCGCCGATTCCATACGCGGTAGTCTGGCTAAAAACCTGATACGAGTAGCCGTTCAGTACTTTCTCAGTACTTTCAGTTTTCTGGCAATAGAGCGTTTAAACTACTTATACGCTAACTCTAGTGTGGCACTGCACTCGCTCTGGCGGTATTGATCAGAGCGCAACGCTCCCCGGCATCAACCTGGGGCTCACCGATGTTTGCACCCAATGCGCCACTGTCACGGCGGCCATCAGCGCCACCCCAGAAATAGCAGGATTCTGTGTCATACACCGCCAATTCCGCAGCACCGATCATGGACCGCTCGCCCAGCGTGTGGCCCAGAGCCTCCAGCCGCGTACGCACATCCCGCGGAAACTCCGGCTCCAGAAACAGCGTATCGGGCTGCCACTGGTGGTGGAACCGCGGCGCCATAACCGCACGTTGCGGATCAAAGCCGAAATCAATGGTGTTCAACAAGGTGTGCAGCACAGCAGAAATAATCATGGTGCCCATGGGCGAGCCCAGCGCCATGGCCGCTTTGCCATCCTTCAGCACGATCATCGGCGTCATGGAAGACAAAGGCCGTTTACCAGGCTCGATAGCATTGGCGTCCGAACCAACGGCCTCCCATAAATTGGCCGTGGTGGTATCCACCGAAAAATCATCCATCTCGTTGTTCAGCACAATACCAGTGCCAGGCACAGTGATTTTTGAACCGAACAAAGTGTTGATGGTTTGCGTAATGGAAATCGCGTTGCCGCTCTTATCCATCACGCTGATTTGAGTGGTGCCCTCATCATCCGGTGGCGAGGTCAGGGTTTTCGGCACAATGGGTTGTCCATCGGTGCGTAACCGTGCAGCCAGTTCATCAGCATGAGCCATCGAAGTCAGGCGCTCTACCGGCACTGCATAAAAATCCGGATCACCCAGGTGCTGCGCACGGTCGGCAAAGGCCAGTTTCATGGTGCTGGCAACCAGGTGAATGTAATCGCTGGAATCCTTGCCCATAGCGACCAGGTCATAGCGTTGCAGCACGTTCAACATTTCTGCGATCAGCACACCACCCGAACTCGGCGGTGGCATGGCGACGATTTCATAACCGCGATAATTGGCCTTGATGGGTTCGCGCCAGATGACTTTGTAACGCACCAGGTCCAGCTCGGTGACCACGCCCTTGGTGGCTTGCTCAATCATCTTGGCAATGGCACCAATCGCCAGGGTTTGGCCCCCGGAGCGCTGAATCAGGCGCAGAGTGTTGGCCAGATCATGTTGTTGCAGCATGTAGCCGAGCGGCGGCGCTTGACCATCGACTGTCTGGATATGCTGGGTAGCCGGATACTCTGCCAGGGCCGCAGCCACCGCATTAACCATATTGTGGTGCCAGACACTGACCGGCACACCGTTCTCTGCCAGGGCAATGGCGGGCTCGATCAAATCGGCCCAGGGCATGGAACCAAAGCGCTCGTGCAAGGCCCACACGCCCTGCACAAAGCCGGGTACGGCAACCGAATAACGACCGCTGCGAATGGCATCTGGATTTTTAAGGTAAAACTCAGCCGATGCCGAAGCGGGTGCGGTTTCACGCGCATCCAGGGTAAAACTCTGGCCGGTTTTGGCATCGTGAATCACCGCCAGTAAACCACCACCGAGGCCGGAACTGAACGGATGAGCCACCGCAGCCGCAAAAGCTGTGGCAACGGCCGCATCGGCGGCATTGCCGCCACGTTCCAATATCAATTGACCGGCTGCCGCTGCCGGGCTGACCGAGGTGACCACCATGCCATCTCGGCCCCAGGCCGGCTCGAAAGAAGCGGCCTGGGAAACAGAACTGCTGAACACCGCCAGCAGCAAGACAGCGGCAATGCAAAGTCGTGACCTGATGTGGCCCACGTCATTGCTCAGGCCAGTGCACGGTGCAGTGCTCAGTCCCGCACCTAGGCCAGTGCTTTGGCCAGTCCTTTTGCTTGAGCTATCAAGCCTTGATACTTCAACCATAACTCGTCCTCAGTTTCTTCGTTCTCAGAGTCCTTGGGTATGCATTCTACCGGGCAGACCTCAACACATTGCGGCAGGTCAAAATGGCCCACGCATTCGGTGCATTTCATCGGATCAATCACGTAATACTCAACACCCTGCGAAATGGCTTCATTGGGGCATTCGGGCTCACAAACATCGCAGTTGATGCATTCTTCGGTGATTTTAAGGGCCATTTCGTCTTGCTTGGGTTTTCGTGATGCAATTAAAAAGCGCGCAATCTCGCCGTCGGGCAAGGCTCAGCCGCCATTGACTTCCTTGAAGCGCTGTTGCAAAGCCATGCGCACGGGAGCGGCAACAAATTCGGAAACATCGCCATTCAGTCGCGCCACTTCCTTGACCAGGGACGATGAAATAAAGCTGTAACGCTCGTCCGGGGTAAGAAACAGCGTTTCTATTTCAGGTGCCAGGTGGCGGTTCATACTGGCCAGCTGGAATTCGTATTCGAAATCCGACACCGCGCGCAAACCACGCACCACCACGCCCGCGCCTACCTGCTGCACGAAATCCATCAACAGGATGCTGAAGCCTACAACCTGCACATTTTTGAGCTCTTTCAGACAATCCTGTGCCAGCGCAATGCGCTGTTTCAGCGGCAACAAAGGCTCTTTATGCGGACTCTCGGCAATGGCAATAATCACTTTCTCAAATACCCGCGCTGCGCGCTTCACCAGGTCAGTATGACCATTGGTAATAGGATCGAAAGTGCCTGGGTAAATGGCCGTACGGTGCGAAATCATGGGTAGTGCTGCCGTCGATAATGATTAAACCGTCATTCTAGCAGTCTGTCGGGCTTTGATGTTCGACTGGCTCGCACTAGTTGCATTCGCACCTCTCCCAGAGTCTTTTCCCGCAGGATTTCCCAATCAGAGCTAAAGGCAGGAACGACTTCAGAACGGGCGGTTTCGAGGTAAACCAGCCCATCGGCACGCAGTTGCTGACCCGATGACAATGCCTGCAGGGCCAGCATTGTCAATCCCTGACCGAAAGGCGGGTCGATAAATACCAGATCAAAACTGTCAGCGGCTTGTCCTTGCAGCCACAACAGGGCATCGCTCTGCACCACCGAAACCTGGCTGGCAGCCAGCATATTTACGTTTTCCCGCAGTTGCTCTGCTGCACTGTGGTTTTTTTCCACCAGCACTGCCGAGCTTGCGCCGCGCGAGACTGCTTCCAGGCCCAGCACACCGGTGCCGGCAAACAGGTCCAGGCACTGCGCACCGCGCAAATCGGCCTGCAGCCAATTGAACAGCGTTTCCCGGCTGCGATCGCCGGACGGCCGCAAGCCCGGCAGGTCGGGTACTGGCAAACGGCGGCCACGCCAATCGCCGGCGATGATTCGTACTGTTCCTGTCTTGTTACTTTTTGCCATCATTTTCCACCACCGTCATGCCGGACTTGATTATGCCCACCGTCATGCCGGACTTGATTATGCCCACCGTCATGCCGGACTTGATCCGGCATCCAGTCCTTTAACGCAGGTGGATCACGGATTCCCGGATCAAGCCC
>JAWXBM010000133.1:0-6608 GCA_034440115.1 Lysobacterales bacterium
GGGTGACGAATAAAATGCCGGGGTGACGAATAAAAGGCCGGGGTGACGAATAAAATGCCGGGGTGACGAATAAAAGGCCGGGGTGACGAATAAAATGCCGGGGTGACGTTTGTCATTCAATCCCATATTTCTTGAGCTTGTAACGAAACGACCGAAAGCTGATGCCGAGAATTTCTGCTGCCTTGGTTTTGTTGTAACGGGCTTTCTTCAGAGCTTCTTCCAGCATCTGCTTTTCGATGTCTTCGATGACGGTATCGAGCGTGCCGTCGCCGGAATCCATCTGTTCAGCTGTGGGTGCGCTGGCTTCAGTGGGGTTACCCACATGCTCCAGCATCAGGTCTTCGGGGTGGATCACACTGCCTTCTGCCATGGTCACGGCGCGCTGCAGGATATTGATCAGTTCCCGTACATTGCCGGTGTAGTTGTGGTTCTTCAGTTCTTCCATGGCGGCCGGTGATATTTCCGGCAGGTCGCCCTCGTGCCATTGTTCGGAAATTTCCTGCAGGAAATGCTTGGCCAGAAGGGGAATATCTTCACGCCGTTCCTGCAAGCTGGGCATGTGCAGTTCAATAACATTCAGTCGAAAATACAGATCACTGCGGAATTTGCCGCTTTCTACCAGAGGTTTCAGGACCTGGTGGGAAGCGCTGACGATACGCACATCCACTTTCACTTCTTCGCGGGCGCCGATGGGCATAACGGCTTTTTCCTGAATCACGCGCAGCAGTTTGACTTGCATATGCAGTGGCAGGTCGGCCACTTCATCCAGCATCAGCGTGCCACCGTCGGCCGCCTTGAACAGGCCGTCTTTGTCCGCATTGGCCCCGGTAAAACTGCCCTTTTTGTGGCCGAAAAATTCACTTTCCATCAGTTCTGAAGGTATGGCACCGCAGTTAACGGGAATGAAGGGGCCGTCGCCGCGCGGGCCTAAATCGTGTATCAAACGCGCTGCCAACTCCTTGCCTGAACCGGATTCACCGCTGATCAGCACCGGCGCCTGGCTGCGGGCCAGCTTGGCGATCATGGCCTGGCACTGGCGGATGGCGGCCGATTTGCCAATCATGCGATCCAGTTCGGTCGGCTGAGCGGCTTTTTCCCGGCTCTCACCTTTGGCTTGCGCTTCCTCTTCATTGCCGCGCAACCGCAATGCGGTATTTACCAGCTTGCGTAATACGGCCAGATCTACCGGTTTGGAGACAAAATCGAAGGCGCCCATCTTGAGGGCGTTGACGGCGTCCTCAACTTTGCCGTGAGCGGTAATCACCGCACAGGGTAATTCAGGGTATTGCTCGCTGATTTCCCGGACCAGGTCCAGGCCATTGCCATCGGGCAAGCGCATGTCGGTGAGGCAAAAGCTGAATGAATTGGCCAATAACTGGCGGCGCGCTTCAGCCAGGTCTTCCGCGGTGGTGACTTTTAAACCCATGCGGCTGAGGGTCAGGTCGAGCAGCTCGCGAATATCGGGCTCGTCATCTATTACCAGTACACGTTGCAAACCTGGATTCATTCTTTCCCTGTGCTAATTTGTAGTGAACCTGCACACATGCCTCATGCACATACTTCACGCGTTGGCGGAACTCATCATGATGCGGCTCGGTTGTGGGGCCAGGCCCATTCTTATATGAAAAGACGTGCCGATTCCCGGCTGAGAGTCTACCGTAAGTTCGGCCTGGTTTGCTTCACACAATTGTCTGGCCACGTACAAGCCCAATCCCGAACCCTCTTTGCGGGTGGTATAAAACGGTTCAAATATGTCGGCGATGCGCGAATTCGGAATACCCGGGCCGTTGTCTTCAACGGTTATCACGCAATATCCGGCGCTATCGTCTTTACGCATTTTCAACAAGGCGTGTGGCGGTCGTTTGACGCTGGCGTGGTGAATGGTGTTATCCAGTAATTTCCACAGGCATTGGTGCAATTGGCTCTTGTCAAACACAACCAGCGTCTTGCCGACTTCCATCAGCAGGTCAAAACCCAGACCTTTGGCGCCTTGCGAAGAGCGGAACTCGTCTGCCAGCGATTTGAGAAAACCGTTCAGTTCCACTGACTCGGGTCGGGACTGCTCCTGCCTGGAAAGCTGCAGGATATTTTCCACGATGCCGTTCATGCGCTTGGACTGGTCAATAATGATATTGGTCAGGCGCATATCATTGAGCGTGATGGAGGGTGATTCATCCAGTAACTGCGCAGCATGTGTCAGTGCTGCCAATGGGTTGCGGATTTCGTGGGCGATACTGCCAGAGAGTTTAGCTAACGAGTTGGCCGACAATTCCAGCGCCCGGCGCGAGATCACCGACTCATCATTGAGTATTACCAGTGCGCCTGGCTTTTCACCGCCCGGCAAAAAGGCCAGGGTGGGCAGGATATTGGCTTGACTGGTTTCCAGCAGAACCGGTTTCACTTCGGTACTCGGGTTGCTCAGCCATTTTTCCACCAGGCGGTCCAGCCGGGGCGACAAGTCGCGTAGCAGCAATTCACGCACCCTTGGGCTACCCAGCAGAAACCAGGCATATTCATTCATGATGCGAATGCGACGATTGGCGTCCACCGCCAAAATGCCCGTAGACAAGTTGCGGATGATGGTTTCGTTGACTTCCTCCAGGTCGGAAATCTGTACTTCCTGCCGTTCGGCGATCAGGCGATAGTCACGTGCCCAGTAGGCCAGCCTGTGTGATAACAGGCAGATGACCATGGCTGTAGCGCCGTAAACAGCCGAAATCACCACGCGGTCTTGCAGGTCACTGTCTTTTAAGCCGCTGAAAACGGCCTGCCCGATCAGCGACAGGCTGGCAACAGAGGCTACAAACAGAGCCATCCGCATGGGCAACAACATACCGGCCATGGCGGCGGTAAAGACCAGCAATAGCGGGATACCGCTATTGAAGCTGGCCATCAGGAACTGCATGCTGCCCAAGAAAATGACATCAACCAGCAGAACATTACGCACCATAAGGTGAGCATTGTTTGCGCGACCCTTGGCCATGAACAGCTGGAATGCGGCAAACAGCAGATAAGCCAACAATATGGAGGGGAGCAGTGCAGACTTCAGGCTACTGAATGAATTGCCGTTGAACAGGCTGAATTGGCCAGCCAGCAGCAACAACGCAATCACCAGCCGGTAAACTCCCAAGTAGCCGACGATACGGCGGGTCAGAGATTCCGGCAGCGGATAAAGGTTGCTCGGCGTGGGGTTTAAGTTGTCGGCATCCACCGCTTGCATGTCGTGCTTCTCTTAAAACAGCGCTGCTCAGGCTGGCAGAGGCGCTGGGAGTATAACATTTGGAACAATTGGCAGGCCGGCTTTGACAGCGGCTTTGATTTGCGTGGCAATACAGGGGAAGATAGCCGACTTTGCCGGCTCATCGTCCCAAACCTAAAGCTGGCCCAAGGCTGGCCCACAGCAGGAGTTGCAATGAATTTTCATGAATACCAGGCGAAGGACTTGTTCGCCCAATACGGCATCCCGGTGCCAGCCGGCCAGGTTGCCTCAACACCTGATGAAGCTGTGGCTGCTGCCAAGGCCATGGGTGGCAATGTCTGGGTGGTAAAAGCCCAGGTGCACGCAGGCGGCCGTGGCAAAGCCGGTGGCGTCAAACTGGTCAAGTCGCTGGATGAAGTGCGCAGCGAAGCCAAGCGCATGCTCAGCATGAAAATTGAAACTTATCAAACCGGTGGCCTGGCTTTGCCAGTGGATAAGGTTCTGATTGCCGAAGCCTCTGACATTGATACGGAACTGTATCTTTCCGCTTTGACCGACCGGGTTAATCGTTGCGTTACTTTTATGGGCTCGGCCTCAGGTGGCATGGATATCGAACAGGTTGCCGCCACTGAACCAGAGAAATTGGTAACTGTGCAGGTTGACAATACCGCGGGCCTGCAGCCTTATCAGGCGCGGCAGATGGGCTTTGGTATGGGTTTGAATGCCAAGCAGGTGAAGCAATTGACGTCCATCATGGACGGTCTGTATCGCTTGTATAAAGACAAGGACCTGAGCCTGATTGAAGTCAATCCGTTGGTAATCGATGGCAAAGGTGATTTATTGGCGCTGGATGCCAAAATCAATATCGATGACAACGCCTTGTTCCGTCATCGTGATTTGGCCGCGATGCGCGACGAAGCGCAGGAAGACCCCACCGAAGTCGCCGCCAGCCGTCACGACCTGAATTATGTGACTTTGGATGGCAACATCGCCTGCATGGTGAATGGCGCGGGACTGGCCATGGCCACCATGGATGTGATCAAGCTGAACGGCGGTGAGCCAGCCAATTTCCTCGACGTAGGCGGTGGTTCCAATGCCGAGCGGGTGAAAGAGGCCTTTAAGCTGATTCTTTCCAGTGACAAGGTTGAAGCTATCCTGGTGAATATTTTCGGCGGCATCGTGCGCTGCGATGAAATCGCCCAAGGCATTATTGAAGCGGTCAAGGAAGTCGGCGTTGAAGTGCCGGTGGTGGTGCGCCTGGAAGGCACCAATGTGGAGAAAGGGCGCGAGATGCTCGCCCAGAGCGGCTTGGCAATTATTACAGCCAGTGATTTAAATGATGCGGCGACCAAGGTCGTTGCAGCGGCCAAAGGCTGAATTTGTTGTAGGAGGCAGCCATGCTGCCGACCTTCCAGGGCTTCGGTCGCGAGCATGCCTCGCTCCCACAGATAGAATTGAATACATGGAGATTTTTGAATGAGCGTTTTGGTCAACAAGAACACCAAAGTAATCTGCCAGGGCTTTACCGGCAACCAGGGTACTTTTCATTCCCAACAAGCGCTGGAGTACGGCACGAAACTGGTGGGCGGTGTCACGCCCGGCAAAGGCGGCAGCCAGCATTTGGGCTTGCCGGTATTTAACACGGTGCGCGAGGCGGTGCGGGAAACTGGCGCTGAGGCCAGCGTGATCTATGTACCACCACCGTTTGCAGCCGATGCCATATTAGAAGCGGCGGATGCCGGTGTGCGCGTGATCGTGGCCATTACCGAAGGCATTCCGGTCAAGGACATGATGACGGTGAAAGCGGTACTCAGCAATATGCCCAATACCTGGCTGATCGGCCCCAACTGCCCCGGTATCATCACCCCGGGTGAATGCAAAATCGGCATTATGCCCGGGCAGATCCACAGCCCTGGCCGTGTGGGTGTGGTATCACGTTCCGGCACACTCACCTATGAAGCGGTTTACCAGACCACCCAGGCAGGTCTTGGGCAATCCACCTGTATTGGTATCGGCGGCGATCCCATTCAGGGCATGAACTTTGTCGATGTGCTGCGCCTGTTCCAGGACGATGACGACACCGATGGCATCATCATGGTGGGTGAAATCGGCGGTTCAGCCGAAGAAGATGCAGCCGAATTCATCAAGGCTCATGTTACCAAGCCAGTGGTTGCCTATATCGCCGGTGTTACTGCGCCTCCCGGCAAGCGCATGGGCCACGCAGGTGCCATTATTGCCGGTGGCAAAGGTACGGCTGCGGCCAAGTTTGAAGCGCTGGAAGCTGCCGGTGTCACCACCGTTAACTCGCCGGCCGACTTGGGCGCCGCGCTTTCAGCTCGCATGTAGGAGCGAGCAATGCTCGCGACACAGGCACTAAAAAGGTCGGCAGCGTGGCTGCCTCCTTCAATTAGTGGCTTGAGGTTACTTTGATCCGCCTGGCACTCGCGCAGCATGATTTTCTGGTTGGGGACATCGCCGGCAATCTGGCCAAAGCGCAAAGCTTGATGCAGCAGGCTAAATCTGCGTCTGCTGAGCTGGTGATTTTCCCGGAAATGGCACTGTCCGGTTATCCAGCGGAAGACCTGCTGCTGCGGCCCGGGTTTCAGCGCGCCAGCATCGATGCCGTGAATGAATTGGCTGCCTCCGTGCACGGCATCGATGTATTGATCGGCCATCCATGGAGTGAATTGGGCCGCGCAGCAGGGCAGCGCTTCAACAGTGTCAGTTGGCTGCGTGATGGCGCCATCATTGGCCAATACCACAAACAATGCCTGCCCAACTACGCCGTTTTTGATGAGCGGCGCTATTTCACGCCCGGCACTGAGCCCTTGGTGATTGAGCTCAAAGGTTGCCGCATGGGGGTGATCATCTGTGAGGACGCCTGGGAAACTGGCCCGGCGCTGCAGAGTCGTGCTGCGGGTGCCGAGCTGCTGTTGATCCCCAATGCCTCGCCCTATCGCGCTGACAAGCTGGCTGCCCGCGAACAATTGCTCTGCCAGCGGCATGCCGACACGGGCCTGCCCATGGTGTATTGCAACCTGGTGGGTGGACAGGATGAGCTGGTATTTGATGGTCGCAGTATGTTGTATGGTCGCGATGGTGTTTGTGCGGCCACCGGGCCTTTGTGTGAAGAAGCCTTGTTGCTGGTTGATTACGACCAGGAAGTGGGCTGTTTACAGGCGCTGGATTGGCCTGTAGCACTGACCGACCCATTGGCAGAAATCTACCGGGTGCTGAGGGTAGGATTGCACGACTACGTGCGCAAAAACGGTTTCAAGGATGTGGTGTTTGGCCTGTCTGGCGGCATAGATTCCAGCCTGGTGTTGGCCCTTGCCGTGGATGCATTGGGTGCTGATCACGTGCATACGGTGATGATGCCCTCGCGCCATACTTCCGGCCTGAGCATTGA
>JAWXBM010000134.1:0-10330 GCA_034440115.1 Lysobacterales bacterium
AAAACGAAGAAGCACCTATGAGTTAGACCGAATCAGAACAAAGTTCAGATACAAGACAAAACCTGTTCGCTCAGACTCAAACCTCGATTGGAATGTACTGTCCCCGGCGGGGATTTCGGTGAAAAAACTTTACCTGCTGTAAATAGCCACGGCGCCGTGTTTATTCGCTGGCCAGAACTGCCTTGAAGTATTTGGCCACCGCTGGCTTGAAGCGTTGGTAATCCACCAGAAATGCGTCGTGGCCCTGATCGCTGGGTAATTTGACCAGTTCCGAGTCGATGCCATTGGCAGAAAACGCGGCAGTCAGCTCGCTCTGCTGATGCAAGGGAAACAGGATATCGGAATCCACCCCAATCACGAGAGCCGATTGCAACTTGATCGCCGCCAAAGCCTCAGGCAATGAATCAAAGCCTTCTGCTACATCAAACCAATCCATGGCTCGGGACAGGTAGACATAAGTGCACGGGTCATATTGCGAGACAAATTTCTTTGCTGCATTTTCCAGATAGGACTCGACGGCGTAGTTCATGCCGTACAGTTTGGGTTTGATGCGTTTCTGTTCCTGCCGGCCGAAACGTTTACGCCATTCCCTGGCTGAGCGGTAGGAAATCATGCCCAGTTTGCGCGCCAGACGCATGCCGTTTTCAGGTCTGCTTTGCGCCGTATACTCACCCTGGTGCCAGTTCGGATCGGTCACCACGGCTTCCCGCTGCAATGAGCGTATGGCGATGCTGAAAGGCTCTGCACTGGCGGCAGTGGAGATGCCCAGAAAATGTCGCGCGCCGCGGGGAAACTGGGCCAGCCACGCCAGGGAGCTCATGCCGCCCATGGAGGGGCCAACGATCATGCGCAGTTGCTTGATGTGCAAATGATCCAGCACCAGTTGCGCTGCTTTGGCAATGTCCCAGATAGTGATCTCGGGAAAAGTCAAACGATAGGGTTTGCCGGTGTGCGGGTCGATGCTGTCCGGCCCGGTCGAGCCTTTGCAACTGCCCAGCGAGTTGATGCAAATGATAAAATTTTTGCTGCTGTCGATGGGGCATCCGGGCCCGACCATAGGCTCCCACCAGCCTTCCGCTGGATCCAGTTGGCTGGATGCCGCGTGTGCGCTGGGTGAAATGCCGGTCAGTATCATGACCGCATTGGAGCGGTCGGCATTCAGGCTGCCCCAGGTTTCATAGGCCAGCGTTATTTGCGGCAAACTGCCGCCGCGACGAAACCTGAAGGCCTTGGTGTGGTGCAGATACTGAGTGGCGCTGCCTGTTTTATTCGTGCTGGGCATGGATTAAGCCGGAAGTTCTCAATGTCGCACATGATAACGTGCAGGTACAAACTATGCTGCTATTGCTGCCCACTATTTGAACATATGGTTATTCCACCGTGACCGTTTTAACCAACAATCCCTCTGTCCCGGTGTGGTCCTCCCAACAGCAAGTGCATGCGAAGCTTGTAAGTGTCGTGCAACGTCATCTTCAGACCCGATGATCCATGGCCCAAGCCATCCCAGTTGCGCCGTCGCTGGCACGGCCATCCGGTTTTTCCAACCATGCTGTCTTTGGGCGGAATGCTCCAATTACGTTGCAACTGGGAAGTCTATGCACAGGAGTTCGCGCTGGCGCTGCGTGAAATCGGTGGAAATGCTGTTGCAGTCAATAAGCTGCAGCAAGATGCCGTGAGTTCGCCCTTTGAGAAAAAATACCGCAGCAGCGGATTACCACTATTCCAGGTTAAAACTGAACTGGCCTAGAGTGTCCCGCTTGATCAGTCGATGGTGTCTACAAAACCCCGAGTGATTCAATTGAGCCACTTTTTAAATAGCCCATGTAACGGTTGTTCAAGAAATCGGTAGTGCAGAATGCTATAAAAGAGAATAAGCACCGCATAGCCAAGAAAAACCAGATGCACAAGCCATGATGAGTATGAGTAGTCCCCAAGCAGACGGTTAAAACCCAGGTGTTGGGTGAAAGTCAGCCACAGAGTGTGACAAAGGTAGATGGCATAGGAAGCTCCGCCAGCCACAAGGCTGAATGTTACTGGTGCTGTCTTTCCACTGAACTCAAGCCGGACCAGGCCAATCAACAATAAAATGGATGCCGTTCCAAAAATCATGACGCGCCAGAAAATGTAATAGCCCTGCTCGATTTGGCCGTCAAACAGTACATTATTAAGCCACCCACCTGCCATGAATAACACGATACCCGATAAAAGCCATGACCAGGAGCGCCCTTTTTGTTTGAGGGTCAACCAGCTAGCCAGCAAAGATCCAACCAGGAACTCCGCCATATAGGGGCTGAGCATATAAACTTCCGATAGCTTTAGGACTTCAAGTTGGCCCTGGTCAAACGCGTGACGTATGAAATGACTGTAGATGGACCAGACCAAGATGGCCGCTAGCATGAGTTGGAGCAGAAGCTTGCGCTTCGAGCCAGTGAACACAATGATGAGGCCAAATACAAGATAGAAATACAGCTCATAAATTAGCGTCCAGCTAACCTGAATCAGGTTGCGGCCAGAAGGCCACAAGATGGCAGAGCGGAACAAAGCCGCGTCAGCCAAATGGTTTTCACCTATCCAGGCAAACAAGGCTAACGCCAGGATGTAAAACGGCCAATAGCCTGAATAAATCCTGGCCAACCGTCGTTTGGTGAAAGCCAAACCAGGCTCAATACCGGTGGCATCAGTGCTTGTATAGGCCATTATGAAACCACTGATGACGAAAAATATATCGACACCAGCAAATCCAACGGCCTCGCAGATTGAGAAAAATAAACCTTGATTAACGCCTGTAGCCCGCACGTGTGCGCTGCAGTGATAGAACACGACCAGCATCGCTGCGGAAAAGCGCAAAAACTGAATATTGATCAACACAGTGGGCAAGCCCCGCTGCGATTGTTCTTCAGCGCTGCTCATGGCCCCATCTTTTGTCCAACACCACTCTTGACTTCAATTTCAGTTGCGATCACTAGATTTCCCGGGATGATCTGAACGAATGGACTCTGCAGTCTGTCTGGCTGAGGCCGCCTGAATGTTAAAGCGATTGATAACATTAACCTTTCATTTGCCTGGAACAATCCGAAATACCAGGGAGAATTCAGTTTCCCGCCAGGGTGCACCGAACTTCGCCCTGGCCGCTTGCTCACAACGGTCAAAATCCATGTCTATTTTGTCCGCCCAGTTCGACATGAACTGGCGAGTCAGCACCAGATAATCGGCTGTTTGGCTGCCATCAAGAATATCTCGCAAGTATACAAAATTGCGGAAGTTCATGCCTGGCTGACCGATCGTAATTTCACCGAAAAAAGGGCCGGAGCAAACGCCATTGATGAATCCGATCTGCACCCTTTGACGGTGTACTTCCTGCTGCAGGTTCAGCGGGTTTGCGTACGAGGCGAGGTTCCATGGCGCCACCACGATTAGCGCTTCTCCGGGTTTGTGCAGCGCGGAAATTTCTTCGTAAAAGGCTTCGGGCTTGTACCAGTCGGCCATTTGTTGGACATAAAGATTTCGCTCTGGTTGGTAGTGGAAATGATAATTCTGGTGAGTTAGAAACTGATTGGCTCGGATTGGCCAGTCCGGAATGGGCCCCAAAGCAACCAGACCCAATACGACCACGGCCAGGATCACACCGTTCGTTACCTCGGGTGTTCTGCTGTGCGTCACTATCCATCGTGCAGCATAAGCCAGCCCGAGTGCAGCGCAGGCAAGGTAAAGCGGAAGTAATCCGATCAGGTATCGCAAAAACACATTTCCGTGCATGGCCCAAGCAGCACCTGACAAGAGGAGAAGAAGTATGGCCAGAGCAGCGGCTGCAACCATGTAACCGGCAAATTCCCTATCCCTCTCCACCAGTACGCGAACACCCAAAAGTGCAAATATCCCCATGGACGTGTAGACCCACACCCGGCCCGAACCTGATGCAAGCGAGATTGCCCAAGCTAGTGTTCCCGAATCCATATGGTGCTGACCGCTCTTACCAAAAATGGCCCAGGGTTCAGTGGCCAGTGGCGGACCCAAAAGCGTTGCCAGCATCGTCACCGTTGCGATACCTATTGCACTCAGGCGAATCAGATCGGTCCATTCATGATTGCGCACCACTTTGCTTAATGCCATAACTGCAAATATGGCAAAAGGCGCTGTTACCAGCACGAGTGCGGGCACATTCAGCCACGTGGAAAATGCCATTAAAAATACCCATGCCACTCCATAACTGAGCTTTTGAGTTTTCCACCAATGCCATGCCACCAACAAGGCTATAACTTCCAATACGGCCAACAATATGTAGGGTCGTGCAAATCGACTGTAATAAATAAGCACAGGGGAGATGGCAAGCAGCGCTGTAAAAATCAGTTGTTCGGATTTGTTTAGCCAATGTCGCAGCAAGTAGGGTAATAACAACAGGCTAATGCAGCCGACCAGGATCATTGGCCAGCGCATAAGAATTTCGCTGAGGCCTGTTAGTTGGTGCTCAATTTCATAAAACAGCGCCAGCGGGATACTGTGATCAGAAATACCAAAGTGGGTGAGTATCCATTTAAAATCATGGTGCTGAACTGCATTTAAAGCATGCCACTCGTCGTCGATGAGAACCTGATCACCAATACGGTAAAGCCTTACCATGGCGCCTGCCAAAAATATCAGCGCCAAAATGCCAAGGTAGTTCAGTCTGCCCATCACTGGCTTGCTGCTGCCGTTATCAAACCAAGCTCGCACTATATATCCTCTCATGGAATGCCAGTAGCCCCGAATATACTTTGAGTGTGCTAGTGATAGATAATGTTTTTATTGGTGGACACTCCGCGAAATCGATTTAATGCTACACGGTAAACGTTTGATGGTAGTCATGCCGGCCTATCGAGCTTCCAAAACATTGGAAGCGACCTGGCGTGGGCTGCCACATGATATTGTGGACAGGGTTCTGCTAGTCGATGACGCCAGTTTGGATGACACAGCGAAGATTGCCACGCGCTTGGGTATTGATGTGCTCACACATGAAGCCAACAAAGGGTATGGCGCCAATCAGAAAACCTGTTACCAGGCAGCTCTCGAAGATGGAGCCGACATCATCGTGATGGTTCACCCGGACTATCAGTATGAGCCGCGGCTGGTTACGGCCATGGCTGCCATGGTGGAGTCGCAAATTTACGACATCGTTTTGGGTTCACGCATTACCGGCGGAGGCGCTCTACGCGGCGGCATGCCTTTATGGAAGTACATCGCCAACCGTGTTTTGACGGCATTTCAGAATCTGTTGTTGGGCGCGAAGCTTTCCGAGTATCACACTGGTTATCGCGCCTACTCCCGTCAGGTACTTCAGGAGCTGAACTGGCGGCACAATTCAGATGATTTCGTGTTTGATAACCAGTTCTTGGTGCAGGGAATTGTCGCGGGCTTCAGGCTGGGTGAGATTTCAGTGCCCACCAGGTACTTTGATGATGCCAGTTCTATAAATTTCAGACGTTCAGTCCGCTATGGAGTTGGAGTTCTGTCGACTTCGATCATCGGATTTCTGTGGCGGGTCGGCCTGTACCGGAGCTCGTTGTTCAACTCGACGGCGGATAAGCAGACATCGTAAGTCATCAAATTCATTTTTTGCGGCGGGTATTCACCCTGGGTGGTGATAAGGACTGGAAGGTTCAGTTCTTTCGGCATGTGCTGTCGGGTGGCTTGGCGACTGCTGCACATTACTTCATCATGTGGTGCGCGCTGTCTTTTCAATCAAGGCCCGTTGTGGCGACATCAGTTGGCTTTTTTGCCGGTGCAACAGTACGATTTTTCTTTTCCTATTTTCATATTTTTGAGCCGGAAAGAAACGTAATTGACGCACTGCCTCATTTTATCTTGTCGCTGCTTTTGCAAATGATACTCAATGCGGCATTGCTGGCCATTCTGCTGACATTCACAACGATGGTCTGGCCCGCGCAGGTCATGACTACTATTGGACTAACCATTCTCAATTTCCTGATGTACAAGTATTGGGTATTTAAATGAGTGCCTGGCCAAGGAGGTGGCATAGTCGTTACACAACATCAGCGAACGCCATTATCGCTGCGATTAACCGCGCCAAACAACCTGCCGCCGCATGAAAATAAACGAACTGATCAAGCAGGATACTGGCTGCTGGTATTGGGGTCAGTGCGGATGAAATGATCAATGCCGGAGAAGCTGTTGTAATTGCGTGCTACTTACGACCATCACAGTGCGGGTCAATTCACTTGTTGGTCGATAAGCAAATTCAAATCTTCTTGTTGTTCTTTGGACAGGGTAGCGACCTCACTTTGCCAGTCGCCGCTTACAGCCAAAGCATCACCTGTAATGGAAATGCGCGCTTGCAGTTGGAGCGTGGCAAAGCCGGAGACCGGTCGTTGCGGCAACATGCTGTCTGTATCACTCAAACTGAGTTCCAGGGGAAAGCTGGGCTGGCTGATGCGTTTGACAGCCAGAGGTGGGCCAGACGTCTCTCCCGGCGCACGAGCAATCAGAAACAAGGTTGCGGTTTCTGGCAGGGAGTTCAGAATGCTGCTTGCTGCTGGATCCAGCTCAACCCGCACGGTTACGCTTTGCCAGCCAAGAGCAGGAGGCGTTTCCTGGTTTGGCAGACCGGTACTGACCTGCAGGCGCGCCTGGGCATCTGCAATCTGCGCCTGTACCGACTGCGCCACACTGCTACCCGGCTCCATGCCTTGTAGCAATCGCTGCCAGTTGCTGATGGCTTGAGCGTCGTCACCTTGCTGGGCTGCAGCCAGACCCAACAGCCACCAGCCTTTTTGCAGATCGGGCTGTACAGCAACGGCTTGCTGCAGTAGTTGGACCATTTCTTCGGTAATTTGCGGGTTGCCGGAAGCAAACAAGCGTGCCTCGACCAGTTCTACCAATACCACGGGCTCATCGGGAACCAGACGGTTGGCGGTTTCAAGAGCCTGCAAGGCTGCTGGGTAATCCTGCAGGGTTTTATAGCTGCGTCCCAACAACACCCAGCCTTCGAGGTCTGCAGCCGACTCGGTCAGTTTTTGTTGCAGCGATAACACCAGGTCATCAAGACTGGCATCGGGGCTGGCATTAGGGCTGGCATTAGGGCTGCCATTGGTCTGGGCCATTGTAGCTGTGTTATTCGCTTGCATCGCTCGCGGTGAGCCCACCAACTGGTACTGGAAGTACACCAGCGCGGGCAGAACCAACAGCAACACCAGTCCCGAAGCTTTCCAGCGCGAGTCACCCTGCAGCAGTGGCCACAGTACCCACAGGCCAACCATGAGAATAATTGCCAGGGAAATCAGCCAGAACATCAAGGCGTTGAGTCCTGATCAGTATGTTCTGGCTCAAACACGCTGCCATCGTCTGTCAGGCGGTGTCTGCGCACGTTGTAAGCCACAACCATTCCCCCACCTAAAAGCAATAAGGCGGGCGCTAGCCAAAGCATTAAAGTGTTGCCTTTGATAGCAGGACGGTAGAGTACAAAATCACCATAGCGGTCCACCAGAAAGCTGCGAATCTCATCATCAGTTCGGCCGTCCATCAACATGTCATGGATCTCCTGGCGCAGGTCTTGAGCCAGGGGTGCGTCGGAGTCGGCCAGGTTCTGGTTTTGGCATACCAGACAACGCAGTTCCTCAGTCAGGCTCTGAAAACGCTGCTCCTGATTGCTGTCGTTGAATATCAGCGGTGCGGAGGCTAGCGTGAGCATGGGCCAAAGCAACAGGATCAGAGCTAAACTTGGCACCAAAATTAACACCGATGCCGCTAATCTGGGCTTCATTGCAATTCGCCTTTGTTCAGCCGGTCGAGGATTTCTGTTTGCACGATTTCTTGTGTCAGGGCGCCGATTTGCTTGAACACGATCTGGCCCTGCGCATTCACCAAAAAAGACTCGGGTGCGGCATACACGCCGAAATCAATAGCGGTTCGTCCGGCTTCATCGGCCAGGATCAAGGCAAAGGGGTTGCCAAAGTGTTGCAGCCAGGCTTGCGCATCCGCCGGGTCATCACGATAGTTCAAGCCAACGACTTTCAGTTTTCCCGAATTGGCCAGATCTTCGATTACCGGATGTTCCACTCGACAGGTAATACACCAACTGGCCCAGACATTGAGTAAAAAGGGTTCGCCCAGCAAATCAGAATGAGCCACAAGTGTGTCGGGCTGTCCCAGCACGGGCAGGGTGAATTCCGGTATGGCCTTGCCGATCAGGGGTGACGGCAATTCGGTTTTTTTATCGGCTATGGTCAGGCCCACCGCCAGCAATATAGCCAGCAACAGGAACAGCACTAGTGGAATGACGCGCGACATCATGCACCCAGTTCCTGCAGGTCGGTCTTGGGTGTTGTTGCCTGTGCGTTTGCTTCAGCCACGGTCCGTTTGGCGCGATAACGCCGGTCACTGGCGGCCAGCAAGCCTCCGAACGTCATCATCAATGCACCCAACCAGATGCAGCGAATAAACGGCTTGTGATAAATACGGACGGCCCACGCTGTGCCCTGTTCATCCAGCGGTTCGCCTAAAGAAATATACAGATCCCGCGACAGCCCCGGATCAATCGCAGCCTCGGTCATTACTTGACCCTGAAGCTTGTAGCGTCGCTTCTGGGGATACAGCAGCGTGATTTCTTCGCCATCTTTTTCCACACTAAACACGCCCTGGTCGGCCACAAAATTGGGACCTTCAACTACATGTGTGCCTCTGAATTCAAAGCTGTAACCTGCCATGTCGAAGCGGTCACCCGCGCTCATGCGCAAGTGCTTTTCGCTACTGATGGCATTGGTCAGAGAAGCGCCAATAATAAAAACACCAACGCCCAGATGTGCCAGTGTCATGCCTGCAATGCTGCGACTGGGCCAGGCTTTTGTAGAGGCTGCGAGCAGTCGCAAATAATTACGAATGCTGCTGAAGATCAGCCAGCTACCCGCCGTTACACCGGCCAGGCCCCAGAACCCTGTTGAAGAAGGCAGTAGCCACCAGGCTCCAGCGGCAGTTAATACGGACAGTCCGGCCGGCAGAGCCAACTCTCCTGCAACCCGTTTTAATTCATCCTTTTGCCAGCGCGTATTGAAGCCGATCGGCAGCAGAATCAATAAAGGAATCAATAGCAAAGCGAACAAGGTGCCGAAATAAGGTGGTCCAACGGATATTTTTCCGGCGCCCAGCGCATCGATCAGCAAGGGATAAAGCGTTCCAACCAGAACCATGGCCGCCATTACTATCAGCAGCAGGTTATTCAGCAGCAACATCGTTTCGCGTGAAAAGCCGGAAAAGCGACTGCCCTGGATCATGCCGGGTGCCCGCAAGGCAAACAGCAATAGCGAGCCACCCACAACCACCAGTAAATAAGTGAGTATGAACACCCCGCGTGTGGGGTCAGAAGCAAAAGCATGAACCGAAGTCAGCACGCCGGAACGCACCAGGAAAGTACCCAGCAGGCTCAGCGAAAATGCGGCAATGGACAGTATCAATGTCCAGTTTCGAAACGCGCCACGTTTTTCGGTAACGGCTTGTGAATGAATCAAAGCCGTGCCAACCAGCCACGGCATGAAAGAGGCATTTTCTACCGGATCCCAGAACCACCAGCCGCCCCAGCCCAGTTCGTAGTAAGCCCACCAGCTACCCAGAGCGATCCCTATGGTCAAAAACGACCAGGCAACATGCGTCCAGGGCCGCGACCAGCGCACCCATTCGCGATTCACCTGACGGCCCAGCAAGGCAGCCACAGCAAAGGCAAAGGATACTGAAAAGCCGACATAGCCCATATAGAGCATAGGCGGATGAATGATCATCCCTGGATCCTGCAATAACGGATTCAGATCCATGCCTTCTGCGGCTGCTGGGATCAAGCGTCCGAAGGGGTTGGAGGTGTAAAGCACGAACAACAAAAAGCCCGCACTGACCCAGCCCAAAACGGCCAGTACCCTGGCACGGAAATCGTCAGGCAGGCGTTTGCTGAACAAAGCGACCGCTGCAGTCCAGCCAGCCAGAACCAACTCCCACAACAACAGGGAACCTTCATGTGCGCCCCATACCGCTGTGAAGCGGTAGTGCAAGGGCAGCAGGGAGTTGCTGTTGCGGGCTACGTATTCGACCGAAAAATCCTGGTTGACAAAGGCCATTGTCAGCACAGTGAACGCTGAGGCCACCAGTACAAACTGTGCCATGGCGGCCGTGTGTCCCACCCGCATCAGTCGCTGGTCTTGCCAATGGGCTCCGAGCAAGGGAAATACGCCCATGATCAACGACACCAGCAAGGCGCCCAGTAGTAGTATTTGCCCCAGTTCAGCAATCATTCGTGCTTAATCCCCATTGGTTTTACCAGAGTAGGCTTTTTCAGGGTAGGCTTTTTCAGGGTAGG
>JAWXBM010000135.1:0-4579 GCA_034440115.1 Lysobacterales bacterium
GGGTCGGGGATTAGGGCCGAAGATTCCAAAGCTTCCACGATTTCATCAAAGCCCTGATTTCTTCCAGCGGCACCGTAAAAGAGTTGACGTTGTGGAGGTTAAGGGCAGCGGTCTCATGAATGATGTGTTTCATCCCCAGGCGCCGACAAAAGTGAAACCAGCCAAAGGGCCACGACTCATCGCTAAACTCGATCACGTACGTCCCAGGCCGACAGAATATGAGGTTTGCCAGTGCGCCGCCATGCGGCGTGATGATGACATCGGATTGGTTGAACAGCCTGGCTTGTTGGGCGGGCTTTAATTTCCCGTAGTCTTCCGACAGGTAAGAGATTTCGCTGAACTGATCGCCAAATTCGTTCGTGATCAACCCGATTGCTTCAGCAGCATTTACCCATTTACGACGGCCGGTGTCGCCCCGGTCGTAGATCAGCAGTTTTCTGGCTGTGCGCGGTGAGTCGCTGACGGTTACGCTTTGTTTGAAACAATTTCTGAATAGCCTTTGTTGCATTTCATGCAGCACTCTTGCTGGGTATAAGCCATCTGATTGATCAACATAATTTGCACCAGGATTGGCACCAGGATTGGCACCAGGATTGGCACCAGGATTGGCACCAGGTTGCGGGCCGATGCTGCCCCAATCTGCAGCAAATCGATGCCGCATGTACTTGGGCATGACCAGGTGGTGGAAGAAAAATGATTGATGCTCCTTGACCATATTCGGCGCCAGTTCACCCGCCGGATCGATCAGGCGCAGTTGCCGATAGAGGTAGTGGCTCCAGTTGCATTCTGCATAGTGGGGGCCGACAGGCTGGTGCTGTGCATGGAAATAATAATCGTAAGAAAATGGGCTTCCATCGGCCCGGTTGAGGTTTTCCAGTGCGATTGAAAAGATGAAATCGTGAAGAACATGGGCGGGATTGGGCTGAGGTAACAGGAAAAGAACGGGCGGTTGGGCCTGCGCTTCCAGGGCAGTGATGGTCGGCATGAATTTGCTGGGTATGGCCTCATATTCAATCCACGTTCCGGTGGCGTGATCTGAGCATATGGGCTCCGGCACTCGGGCCTGCTCGTTGTAGAACACCAGAACAGGCTTTCGCGGCCCTACGGAAATGGTGACATTGCGAAGGTGGTATACACCCCTGTCACTAGTGGCATCCAGGCTGGATTCCATCATGTCTTCAGCAGATGGCGAATGATTTCGATAACCTCGTCCACATCCACTTTCATGTTCATGGAATCAAAATCAAAGTTGCGCGGTTGCACCGTCCAGTAATCCAGCCCTGCGGCCTGTGACAGCCCCCAGTACATGGCGCGGGTGTCCTGACCTGCTTGAAAGAGTTCGTAAATCGGCAGGAACTCGATTACGTGGGTGCCTGGTTGCGCGAAAATCAGGTTGGCAAAGGCGCCGCCATGCGGACCGAGAATCACTCGGGCCCGCTTGAAACATTCCATGTCCTGATCCTGGTCCAGCGAACTCTGGAACACTTCCAGTTTCAGACCACTGTCAGCCAGTTCGGCTTGCAAGCGGCTAAGAAGCTGATCCTCACCCTCGATGCTGCGCTTGGAATTCCGGTCTCTGCGCAGGTACAACACACGATCCCTGGGCACAGGCTGGAGCAGCCCCAATCGCCATTGCAGTGGTCTTAGGACATTTCTCGGATAGAGGCCGTACTCGCCCAGTGTTGGCATATAGCCGGAGTACAGCACGCGGTCGGCATGAATCACGAACCGTTCAGCCGCATTGATGGGCTTTTGAATAACCCGGTGGGTCAGGCCCAGTTTCCGCCAGAAGTAGCGGATCGCTGGCGAGCCCCGGAAATGGCTGACAATTCTGAAATCTTCGCCTTCGCGTGTTTCCAGAAAATCGATTACTCCTGCCAGGGTGGGCAGAGTGTCCAGAATGAAATGCTGAAAAGCTTCCCCGCCCCAGGAAGCGATGGAAATGGCGCTGTCGATATGCATCATTCTTTCGGTTTGAGCGTACAAGTCCGCACCTGAGCCCAGCCACCACCGATCAAAGTTGTAATAGCGTTCGTTATCAAAAACGACGTTGTCGCCAATAAAGCCGCCCGGCAGGTGCAAAAGAAAGGCGTCAGTCAACTGGGGAAACCAGTCCATGGACTCGGTGTCCAGGCGCAGCGACCTGGGCCGTTGCAGGGTGGTGGTTATTTTGCGGGTGCTGAGCATGCTGGGTGGGACCTCACCCAGGCAGCGGATGTTTTTGCGATTGCGTCCGCGCACTTGTTCGATAAGGCTTGCGGCGATTTGCGACGGGACTGGGGGAAGATTCTGGATGGGTTCTGGATTCCAGGATGGCCAGGGTAGGTGACAGGTGCGGCCAGGCTGCCCTGACAGCGCTGAACTGCCGAATACCCTGGGTGGCGTCCATCCATCCAATGCTGCTTTCGGTTCGGTAGCGCTAATGGTGGCGGCTACCGCCACGGACCGGCCAGGTTTGACATACAGGCGATAGAGCATGTCGTCCGCCGATTCCAATTGCTTGACCATTTCGAAGTTATGTCGCACAGCCGGCAGCATGGCTTGATACAGGTCCTCACTCAGGTCACCTGGATCAAAGCTGTCGTCAAGTACGATGACGCCCGCTATATCGCAGATTTCTTTAATACCATCAGCGCCCCAGTAAACAGCAACGGTGCCGGTGGCAAAACAATCCATCAATTTTTCGCTGTAATAGAGCGGTACCTGGCAATTTTCCATGGCTACATGAAAGCGGTAAGGAATAAGTCCCGGGCTCTTGTCTGGCGGCGGACCCATGCCAATTCTTCGGCTGCCGCAGGCTCCGCCGTAAAGGTCCAACTGGTCTTTTAATTTCGCAGCTACCTGTTGCCGGTACAGTTGGCCGTCCACCATGGTTTTAGTGGAAGCATACATCGAGCACATTCTGGTTTTTTTGTAAATGGCGTACTGGTCTTCTGGTATCCACGGCAGGTTGCTGCCTGCTGGATGATAGATGAACTTCGAGTGCAGTCCGCACTGGGCCAGATTGGGAGTCAGAACGACTTCAAATCCTGCCATGAACTTGTCCAGGTCTGCATGCAGGGTGGCGGTAATCTTTTGCCATTCCATGATTGCGGGTGATTCGCAAAGCCAGCCGATTTTGCGGCCCGGTTTGTCCCAGGCATCAATAATGCCGCCATTGATGCAGACAGTCGTGTCAACGGTTGCTGCCGATGGGTGGGCTGTCCAATCAAACAATACCGGCTTGCGGTTGGAATTTGATGAAACCTTGAGTGAAAAGGGTGCGCCGTAGGCCAGGACTTGGTCACGCAAGGTGTGGAACTCTGCTCATTTTTTTGAGACCGCTTCTGGCTGAATGTCGCAGATCAGGGGTTGATCGGGGTAAATAGTTGCACAGCCGGTCGCCAAAATGAAGGGCGCGAGCCTGCTGAATAGCGAGTACTGAACCTCCAGATGGCTGACTACAGCGGTCATTTTTCTTCCAAGCTGGAAATAATTTTAAACTAGAGACTGAAGTGCTGCGAGAGTTGGGGTATAGTTGGACTGGTATGTACTTTGAATTTGCATAAAAATCGTATTATCGTCAAGGTTGGCTTACTGGGGTCATGTTATGAAAGCGATTATCAAATTAATGCTGGTCTCCGCTGCATTCTTCAGTGCCAGCGTTTTGGCATCCGTTGAAATTGTCGGCTTTACGGTAAGTGAAGCGGCTGGAACCGGAACCTGGAACGTGACGGCTTCAGTGCAAAATGACGCTTCTTTGGAAAATCCCAGCGGTGATTCTGGCATCAACGCCCAACTGGATTACGAGACGCGGGATGGCACCGCTGAAGATGAAAACGGCGATGATGACTACAAGGCGCAATCTGGCACCCTGGATTTCTCCAGCAATGCAACGCAACAAATAACCATTGATATCGTTCAGGACGCCAAGATCGAAGGCGATCAAAACTTCTTTGTCGACCTGTTTGAAACCCCGGGTGTAACTGTTGTGCCTGCTTCGCCTCAAATGCTGGAGGCACCAGCAGGTCTAAAACCTGCGGCCGCGACGGGCACTGGCAACATTATTGATGACGACATCGAACTGAAGGTATTTGTAGAAGGCGCAAACAGCGATGTCGATGTCTTGCTGGATTGTGCCGGCAACGGCACGATTGATGACGCCACCAAGACGACCAGTGGCGGCATGGTGACCTTTGAGGTGATCAATTACCTTGACCCTCTTAACTGCACTGCAACACCTACCAGCACCCCCGGTGGTTCCTACCTCGCAGCCAGCGACTGCAACCCTGGGTTGGATGAAGCAATAACCGAATGCACCCTGGTATTTGCAACGACCCGTGCCACTTTCAAGGTAACGAAGACCTTTGCTGATGGAAACGACGTGGATGAAGTTGAAGTTGTGATTGACTGCAACACCGGCTTGATTCTGGATCAGGACAAAGATTTGGGCGACGGTGATTCAGTGGAGTTTGTGGTCACCAGCTTTGATGACGGTACCCTGAACTGCACCATCACTGAAGATGGCCAGGCCGGCTACGCAGGTGAGTACACGACTATTGGTGATCCAAATGTGGTCAATGCCATCAGCTGTGAGTAC
>JAWXBM010000136.1:0-6358 GCA_034440115.1 Lysobacterales bacterium
CCACCATTTTGCCCAAATCGCGGGCGGTGGAGCGGTTACCAGGGTTCAGCCCGGCAGCATCGGCAAACCGACTGTTGCTCATGCCCAATTCAGCGGCCTTCAAGTTCATTTGTTTTACAAAAGCGCTGCTACCACCCGGCCAGTTACGCCCTAATGCGGTTGCTGCCCGGTTTTCTGAAGACATGATGGCGATCAGCAGCAAGTCTTTACGGCTGAGTTTGCCACCATAGGCCAGCCTCGAGCCGGTTAACTTAATGGCGTCGCGGTCTTCCTTGGTGATGGTGAGCATCTCATCGAGTTTTTGTCCGCCGTCGATAACCACCATGGCGGTCATCAACTTGGTGATTGAGGCTATTGGTCTGATGGTGTCGAGGTCTTTACCGTAAATAACATTGCCTTGTTGATCGGTGACCAGGGCAGATGCTGATTGCAGGCCTGGGTTGCCTTTGAGGTCGGTGAAATGCCGGGTTGCTGCCTGGCTGGGAACACTGGCTGCGAAAACCAGCGCAACCGTAGCGATAAAGCTGAGTCGGTTCTGCATCTTTCTCTCCTTCCCTGTTTTTTGTTCTGGCCTGTTCCGGCCCTGTTCCGGCCACGTCCCGACCTTATGTTCCGCATTCTATACTCTTCTTTAGCTTTCTGTGAATAGGCTAATGATTTTTCACAATAAATGATTTCAAATTTTGCCCCGGATGGGCATATTGACGCATGAATTCGAATTAAAGGGATGACGGAAAATGTACCTAAACCGTATTTGTTTCTACTTCGTAGTGAGTTAAGAAATCAAACTTTAAGCCCACCACAGGAATACTGAACCATGATGCTAGGCCTGAAATGCAGCGGTTGCGGAGCTGAGTATCCAGCCGATACCCTGATAAACCTGTGCCCGGTGGAGCAGCGGCCGGCAGAAATCATCATTGACTTACCGCGTTTGCAGCGGGAGCAGCCCGATCTGGCCTGGTATCACCCTGAGCGTCATGACCTGTGGCGCTTCGGTGGTTTGTTGCCGTTGGATATCAACCATCCGGAAGAGCAGAAATCAATCGTCAGCCTGGGCGGGGGTTATACCCCTTTGCTGGATTATCGGGACCATCCCTGGCGCAGCAATATGGCTTCAGCCTGGCGGTAAAAGATGAAGGCAAGGCGCATTCGGGCTGTGGCGTCAATCCAATGCAGAGTTTCAAAGACCGTGGCATGGTCATGACCGTTTCCATGGCCAAGTGGCATGGTCTGGAGCGTCTGGCCGTGCCCACGCAGGGCAATGCGGGTGATTCACTGTGTGCTTACGCCGCAGTGGCTGGCATGTCGGCCGTGGTAGCCATGCCGTAAGATACGCCTTTACCCATCCTGGGGCGCGTGGCGGCGCTGGCACATGCCAGCGAGAAGTTTCATTTGCTGACGGTGAAAGGAACCATACGGGAAGCGGGTGCATTGCTGAAAAAGGATTGGATTCCACAAGGTTGGTTCAGTGTGGCGACATTCCAGGAACCTGGCTGGCGCATCGAAGGCAAGAAAACCCTGGGTCTGGAGTTGGCCGAGCCGGCGCAGCCGGGTGATGCATGGCAACTGCCGGATGTGCTCATCTATCCCACCGGCGGTGGTACCGGTGTACTGGGTATGTGGAAAGCTTTTCAGGAGCTGCAAGACCTGGGCCTGATTGGCTCCAAACGGCCGCGGATTATCTGCGTACAGGCCGAAGCCACCCAACCCTTGGTAACCGCTTTTGCTGCCGGGCTTGATGATACGGTTGCGGCTGAAGCCGGTAACACACTGGCCTATGGGCTGAATGTGCCAGGTGGAGTAGGGCATTTCAAGGTGCTTGATATCATTCGCCAGAGCGGCGGCATGGCAGTGGCCGTTAGCGAAGCGGATATCCACGCAACGCTGTCACAGCTCTGGCAGGACAAACGCTGGTGGATTTGCCCTGAAGGCGCAGCTTGCCTGGCGACTATTCCAGCCTTACTGGATCATGGCCAGATCAGGGTCGGCGATGAAGTGGTGGTATTCAATACGGGTTCGTTGGAAAAATACCTGCCCGATTTACGCCATTTGTTGTTTTGAAAAGATCCTGACCAACGGACCAGCGAGGCAACCAATAAAATGTCACTTCTTCCTTTGCAACTGGATACGCATGACGCTAGGTTACCCATCGTTTATTCTTTTCGCCGTTGCCCTTATGCGATCAGGGCCCGCATGGCGCTGCGCTATGCGGGCATTGTCTATGAACTGCGCGAAGTGTTGTTGAGTGCCAAACCTGCAGCCATGTTGCAGGCCTCAGCCAAGGGCACCGTGCCGGTTATGTGCCTGCCGGACGGGCGCATCATTGATGAGAGTATCGATGTGATGGTCTGGGCCGTGCAGCAAAATGTGCAGCAAAGCGAAGATCCACAAGATTGGTATCCGGATGAATTGCACCAACTGACAGAGGCCCTGGTCAATGCCAATGATCAGGAATTCAAAACCCATCTGGATCATTACAGATACTGGGAACGGTTTCCGCAGTATACGCAAAGCCACTATCGCCAACAGGCAGAAGTTTTTCTGCTGCAGTTGGAAGAGCATTTGTCGCAAAGCCGGTTTTTGCTCGCTCAACAATCGACACTGGCCGATGTGGCCATTTTTCCATTTGTGCGACAGTTTGCTTTTGTTGACAAGTCCTGGTTTGATCAGGCTCCCTACGCAAAGCTGCAAGCCTGGTTACACGGCTTGTTACAGTCCGATCTGTTCCTGCAGGTGATGCAGAAGCAGCCTTTTTGGCAGCAAGGCGATCCGCCGGTGTATGTAACCCATGAGCAGAGCTGAAGTGCAGTCCGAATCGCTTTTTGAAGTCGTTACAGCGGGTAATCCCGAATCACCCTTGCTGTTTTTTATTCACGGCTGGCCGGATGATGCCAGTTTGTGGCGCAAGCAATTCGCGGTTCTGAGCGAGCAGTTTTATTGTGTTGCGGTCAATCTGCCCAACTTCGGCGCTGTGCCGGTTCGATCGGGTGGCATGGATTTTCCCGCCTTGGTGGCAGGCCTGGCTGCGGCCATTCGACAGCATCAGAAAAACAATGCGCCGGTCAGCCTGGTGACGCATGACTGGGGCGCTTATACCGGTTATTTATTACAACGCACGCACCCCGAGTTGATAGCCCGCATGGTGGCGATGGATGTGGGTGGTCATGCCAGGCCGGGTAGCGTCAAGGAAGTGCTGTTTATTCTCGGCTATCAATGGACGCTGGTTTTTTGCTGGTTGATTGGTGGCATTGTGCCACCGCTGGGGAACGCATTGTCACGCGCTCTGGCCAGGCTGATTCAAGTGCCTGAACGCCAGGTGGCGCGGTTGAAATCGAGATTCAACTATCCCTATTTCTATTTCTGGCGCGGAATGTTCCTGGCGCATTGGAAAGGTAGTTTGTTGGGTTATTACCAACCGACTTGCCGCGTGCTTTACCTTTTTGGCCAGGGCAAACCGGTGATGTTCCACTCACAACGATGGTTGAAAATTGTTCTCGATAGCGGTGGGCGCTGCCAGGGCATAGACGGGGCCGGACACTGGTTTATGGAAACGCATGCAGACATCGTCAACCGAGCGATTGCTGAGTGGTGTGGGTCGAACAGTCCGGAGCACTAAACCCGATCAGGCCTTCCCGTTTGCATAATACGTTGCGTAGCGGCCACCAAAGCCTGAGTAATCTCGGCTTCATGTGAGGAATGGCCCGATTTTGGTGCGATCTCCCAGTCCAGTTCAGGCCAGGCGGCAGCCAGGTCCAACAGGCTTTTGACCGGACAGACGATGTCATAGCGGCCATGCACTGCGAATGCAGGAATGGCTCGAATGCGCGAGACATTGGCCAGCAGTTGCGTGTCAGGTTCCAGCCTCACATTGCGAAAATAGTGGGCTTCCAGGCGCGCCACGGCCCAGGCAGTTTGCTCCTCGGCAAATTTTTCGCTGAATTCAGGATTGGGCAGCAGCGTGCAACAGGAGCCTTCGTAGACTGCCCAGTGTTTGGCAGCTTCCAGCGCTAATTGCTGATCGTCACCCGTCAATCGTCGCCAATAAGCTTCCAGCAGGTCATGACGTTCTTCGGTCGGAATGAATTCGGCAAAAATTTTCCATAGCTCCGGCTGAATGAAGCCAACCCGATTCAGCCACCAGTCGATTTCCTCATTACGCAGCATCCAGATACCTCGCAATACCAGGCTTTTGCAGCGCTGTGGATGTTGTTGCGAGTAATACAGCGAAATGGTTGAACCGTAAGAGCCGCCGAATACATGCCAGCGCTCAATACCCAGCGATTCGCGTAATTGCTCAATGTCCCGCGTGGTATCGGCCATGCTGTTATTGCTGAGTACACCCACCGGGCTGGAGCGGCCGCAACCGCGCTGGTCAAACAGCACAATGCGGAAGTGCTCAGGATCAAAAAAGCGCCGGTCAAATTCAGTACAACCCGCGCCCGGCCCGCCATGCAGAAATAGCACGGGTTCACCTTGTGGATTGCCGCACTGTTCCCAGTAAAGCCGGTGAGGCTCGTCAACGATCAGTTCACCGGTGGCAAAGGGTTCCAGCGGTGGGTAAAAATATTTATTGGCCATGTGCGTGTCCTTCGCTCGCGTTCAAGCCAAAACAGTTTTGCGGTTCCGTTTGGCGGCGACTGCAGATTTTAGCCCAGGCAGAAACCCGTTGTTTCAACAAAATGAGCAACACAGGCATAAATAGTTTTGACCACCCCGGACATCTGGTCATAGAATAGCGCCTGCCTTGGTTTGGAATACGAAAAATGGATTGTCCGAAATGCAGTGCGAGTATGGAAGAAGTTTCCTATAGCGGGACAGCGGTTGACCGCTGTACGGGTTGTAGGGGTTTATGGTTCCAGACCGGGGAACTCGATCGCTTGCGCAATGATGAGTGGATGGCCGATTTCATTCTCGATGAAGGTAGTGCCAAAGTAGGCAAGGAATTCAATCGTATCCACGCCATCCAATGCCCGGAGTGCGGTCGGCGGATGCTGGAGCAGTCCGATGCCGACCAACCTCACATCGTTTATGAAGCCTGTCCCGACGGACATGGCACTTTCCTGGATGCGGGCGAGTTTACCGACCTGGTGCACAAGACCTTCTGGGATCGGTTTAAGCGCAAGCACTGAGTTAGTGCTCTTGGTGGTGTTTCTGAGCGGGTGAGCGAGACATGGCCGGTGGCTGGAGCCGCGATGGTGCGGTACAGGATCAAATCGACGCCAGCGTTGATGATGCAGTGCAGCGGGCGCGCAGCCGCCTGCCTAAAGGGCGCAGCCTGAGCCATTGCGAACAATGTGGCGAATCCATACCTCAGGCACGCCGTGAAGCAGTTCCCGGCGTGCGCTACTGCATCGTGTGCCAGGAAGTAATGGATCGTGAGCAGGCCAATGCCGGCGGCAGCAATCGCCGCGGCAGCAAAGACAGCCAGTTACGTTAATTAGCCTGATCGCCCTTTTGTTGCTCAGCAGGCTGAGCACCGTTTTCCTTTTGCAGCCGTTTCAGCGCCTTGTCGCGAACCGAATAGTCAGACTCAAAGCCATCGCCAAAGGTGTAAACATAAAGCGTTGCATAGCTGAAAAATACCGTCAGCACCAGGGCGATTTCCAGTGCTTTCACGCCAGCGGCAATGCCGGTGCCTATGGCCACCAGTATGAACAGGGCATCAAAGGTTTCCTGCAATGCGCGCCGGAACTGTACCCCGGCCACTATGCCAGCGAGGCTGAAAGCCAAGGCCAGGCTGTGCTGCACGACCAAAACTATGGCAGCAACAACGCCAGGCAAAACCAGCACGGTCTCATCCAGCGAATGATCTGCTGAGTTAACCTGGTGTATGCCTTTGTGTACCCACGAAACCGGCAGCATCAGCAGCCAGACACCAATCAGGGTAATGGTCAGAATGCGGGCATAGCCCAGGCGATCAAATTCACCGGTGGTGCGGAACAAGGTTTCGACTATGGCAATGTCTTCGCCGCTCATAGGGTGCTCGGTAACGTTTGCAACGGTCAGGTCGCCGCTTTCCGCAAGCTCGGTTACACCGCCTATAGGTAGCTGTGAGGTGAAGCCAGGAAACACGATAGCCATGCCGATGATCAGAACGGCACAGACCAGGTGGTAAAGCAGCAGTTTGCGAAAAAGCCGCAGGCCGGCAGAGCGTCGCTGCTGGCGCGGTTTGGCGCTCATTGGGTTAGCCGGAATCTGTGGTGGCTTCGGTGATTCGGTCATCTGCCTATGGTCCTGAACTTTTCACCCAGCTGGGATTGTACTGCAATCAGTCGCTTTGTTTGGGCCTGATTAAAACCGGTCAAAAAGAAAAAACCCCACCCAATAATACATTGGGTCGGGCTTTTGCTTAAAACTA
>JAWXBM010000137.1:0-5990 GCA_034440115.1 Lysobacterales bacterium
CAGAAGGCGCAATTTGATCGAGATACCTATCGAATTCTGTCTAAAGTGGTGAGCAAAATGAAACCGCTGGCGACTGGCAGAGCACGTGGCTCACCTCTTCTGAATCGGTCATCGCAGTTCTCCAAAAGCAGAGTCAGTCTAAGACACAAATGGGAGCTGGCAGCGGCTCATCGGTGAATGGAAACGACACCGACTGCACATCGGAGTGCTTGATTAATGCGTTGACAGCAGTGACTACACCCATGGGCACCCGAGAAACGGACGGGGCATTTTGCCGTTCACCTGTGCTCAAGTTCAGAAATTACTCGCAGTGAGCGAGTGAAGGGGGACGAGCGAAGGCTGTCCAGGGTTTATTCGCCAACATGAAACCAGTCCTCCTCGCGCAGTTCACGCAAGAAAAGGGCTACCACCTCCAGCGAGCCGCGGGCTGCGGCCCATTCAATATGTTCAGTAAATCGCATCATCTTGAGTATTGCCGGTGTGTCGTCCCAAGCGCCCAGAATTAGCGGCAGCGGGGGCTCCCAGCCTGCTCCCTTTCGCGTTGTATCAGGCAACATGTTGTAAAGCTTGCTCCAATGCTGGGGCATCGGGCAAACACGCTTGTTCTCGCGACAATAGGCAACAAGGCTTTCGGTCGTGTCAACATTCATTTCACGCCACCAATTCAGTCAGCGAGCTAACCACCCTGAATCGCACTTCCTCAAAATTCTTAAAATGCCGTTTACCGCACTCGATATGCAATTCTTCAATCGGGCGCAACAACCCAAGTTGTACATGGTCACCGCTGCCCGTCTTCTTGGTTTCCGCTACAAAGTACAGCGTCTTGTCGTTGCGATAGGCCAAAGCCCAATCTGGGTTGTACGGCCCGACCGGCGTTTCGATCTTGAACCAACGCGGCAGCTTGATGTAGAACAGCACGTCGTCGTTGTCTTCGCAGGCCTGCGCGAACAGGCGCTCTGGTTTTGAATTCGAGTGGATGACAATGTGCGAGAACAGCGTCTTCTCCTGCTTGTCCACAGCGTGCACATTGGATGCAAATACATCCATCAAATTGTCACGCTCGAATCGGCGCATCTCAAAAAAAGCATCGTCCAGCTTCACATACTTGACCCCGCTGCCCTCGGAACCATCACCGTACACCAGAAAATCGCGCTTCTCGTCGTTCACCAATTCCGATACGTGATCCACAAACGCCTGCGGATTATTCACAGCATCCGCCAGTCGCCCAGAGTCGAGCAGGATGCGCGCCACTGTGGACTTTGCCAGTCCTGTTTTGGCCTGTACCTGTCCGACAAAATCCGGCATCACGTATTTAGCTTCTACGGTTCGCGTTTGAAAACCCGTTTGCGTGCCCACTACGCCCCCGGTGCTAATAGCAATATCTGCTCTAGTCAACGCAACCTTTGGACGCTCGATGGCGGGCATCTTGGCCTTGATGCGGCTCGCTGCCTTGGCAATCAACTCGCTCGTTTTGTACTCAACGTGGTAGCGCGTGCGTGCCCGAATTTTCTCCCACAAGGCCAAAAACTGGTTGTCAGTGTCGTAGCCCTTTCTTAACCGCACCGTCACCTTGTCGCGTTCGTTCTGCACCATCTCGCGCTTGAATTTCACGCCAGCTTCAACCATCTCGGTCTGCAACTGGTTGGCAAAGTCTTCGTAGCTCTCGTTTGCAATCACGGTCAGGCGGTTGATGGCGCGGTCGCGCACCCGTTCGCCGTCCTTGTTCACGCACAGGCGCAAGCCACGCCCGATCTCCTGCCGTTTCTTGATTTCGGAGCTGCTTTCGGCCAAGGTGCAAATCTGAAACACGTTGGGGTTGTCCCAGCCCTCGCGCAGCGCTGAGTGACTGAAGATGAAGGCCAGCGGTTCAGCCAAGTCCAGTAGCCGTTCCTTGTCACGCATGATTAGCTCAAAGGTGTTGGCCTCGGCATCTGCATTGGTCTTGCCGGTCACGGTCTCGAACGGCGACACCGCCCGCTTGTCCTGCGAGAAATAGCCGTTGTGAACCTTTATGCCATCGTGCGGCATCAAGCCCGCGTAATCTTCATGGGTGCGGTATTGCTCATAAATCTCTTCAAACCATTCGGCGAACTTTCCTTTGGTTGCCGTGCCGTCCTCGCCGTAGGCACGATAATTAGCTACGCGGTCGATGAAGAACACCGACAACACTTTGATGCCCATCGGGTGCAGCTTATGCGCCTTCTCGAAGTGGCGGCGCACCGTGGCCTCGATCTGCAAGCGCAAAATGGCATCAGTGAGCGCGCCGTGCGGACTGCCCAAGCGCACTTTCACATCGTTGGCGAAGGTGACAAAGCCTTCCCCAGCGTCGATCTCGTTAACGATGAAACCGTCGCGATAAATCTCACGCTTGTTGGAAAATTTGTCGGCAAAAAGATCGTCGCCGTTCTTCACTGTCACGCTCTTCTTCGCCGGGCCTTGCGCCTGGTTAACCCAGATGGAGAGCTTGGCCGATACGCTGCGCGCCCCCGTCCTGAAACTTTCAACCTCCACAAAAGCTTGGTTGGCATCCTTCAGCTCGATTACCGAATCCACGCCGATCTGCTTCACCAAACCGAGTTCGTAGGCGCGCACCGGGTCTAGGGAATGGATCAGGTTATAGGTGTTGCGGTGCGTGGCCGAATAGCGCAGCGTACACATGGGGGCAAGCCGTGCAATCGCCTGCTTGCGGATGTCCGTCTCCAGATTCTGCGGCTCGTCCAGAATAACGATGGGGTGGGACGCCTGAATAAACTCGATAGGCTTAATGCCCGTCTCGCGCATTTGGTTGATGACGTTGCCCTTGCTTTTTTTCTTGGCTTTGCTGGCATCCGCATCGCCGTTCGCTTCCGTTGAGTCCTTGGCAAACGCATCAATGTTGATGACCAGAATCTGGATCGCATCCGACAGCGCGAAGTTGCGTAGCTGGTTGACCCTCGCTGAGTCGTACATCGTGAACTCGACGCGCTCATAGCCATACAGCGTCTGAAAGTGTTCCTTGGTTATTTTCAGGCTATTGAGTACCCCTTCGCGGATCGCCACCGAAGGAACCACGATCACAAACTTCTTGAAGCCGTAGGTTTTCGATAGCTCGTGAATGGTGCGCAGGTAAACGTAGGTCTTGCCGGTGCCCGTTTCCATTTCTACGGTGAAGTTCGGAAAGCTGCCGACCGGTTTGCCGTCGTCCAGCTTCATGGTTTCCAGCGCGGCAGAAGGCTCAATGCCATGCACCTTCTGCACTGCCTGTAGGTTGGTCAGCCACTGCTCGTCGGTAATAACGCGCTGGTTAGCTACGCCGCGCTCGGTGAGCTTCAAACTGGAAAGCTCATCGTCCCGTGACACAGAGATATGCGAAGCATCCGGCTGCCCCACAAACAGCGCCACCACAGCTTGGATGGCTTCGAGCTGAAAATCCTGATTGGCGTCGAATTGAAGTTTCATTTGCGCGCGCTCACAGGCAGGTGAACCTGATACCGGCGTCGCGGCACTGCAAGTCAAGGTTGGTCTTGAGTTCGTCGCTGTCGTGGAACACGCCGTCGATGGCGATGATCTCGCTTGGCTTCAATGCCACCAGCGGCTGGATCATCGCATCGGTGAACGACTCCAACACAAATAGCATCTTGCGCTCGTGAATGGCGAACACTTTGCCGCCAGCAACATCCAGCGTTTCCACCGGCGTGGTCAACTCCTGGCCGAACTTCAGCAGCAACTCGTAGAACATAGACTCGACCTGTGCGCCCTCTTTCTCCGACTTGGTGAACATCAGCATTTGCTCAGCTAACTGGTCAGCCGTGTCAATGCCGTCGCCGCGCCATTGTTTGAAGTTGGAGGGGGCCAGTAAAAATGACTTGAAACCGTTTTTTTCACTTGTGCTTAACAGATCACTATTGGTAGTTTGCTTTGCAATTACTTTGCGCATCCGCTCTCTGCTGATGTCAGGAATGGTCTTAAATCCTGCTCTATTTGCAGAGCTATCTACCTCTGTTGCTTCAGGAAGTTGCACAAGAATGATTTTTCGATGACCACCATCTACAGCGTTCTTCTGAATTACCGCTTGATATGTACTTGCCGAGCCAGAGAAAAAATCAACAATTAAAGCGTCCTTGTCGCCGTTAGCACCAATATCGATAAGCCGTTCCAAAAAACGTGTGGGTTTAGGAAACGAGAATATTTGAGCATCACCGAAAAGATCAATTATTTCGTTAGTGCCATGCTGGGTAAAAACGTCATCAATTAATGAAAAAGCCTTGGCCATTCGCTGCTGGCCATTTTCGTCACGTAGGTATTGTTTGCTGTGAACTGACCAATTACCTTCTTTGTCTTTAAGAAATGCCAATTCACCATTCTTAATAGCCAACTCAACTCGGTCACGCTTCCAAAGCCATTGTCGCTTTGGGTTAATTGGGGTGCCGTCTGGTGCTTGTATGGGAAACGCGAGCTTGATCCGATCCCCCATACTTTTAGTGGCTTCTAAGGGGTGGGTACGATAAGGGCCACGAGTTTCAAAGTTGTCATCTTTTAGTAAGTAGTAGCGATCTATAGATTCTTGACTTGTATCTATTTCTATTACGGGGAGTGAAGCTGTAGAACGACCGTACATGAGTACATATTCGTGAACCGTGACGAGGTATTTTTCTTTTGCGCCACCTCCGTATCTTTTCTTCCAAACTATGCAATCGACAAAATTTTCTTCACCAAACACCTCGTTCATCAACAGCCGCAGGTTATGCACCTCGTTGTCGTCGCACGACACGAAGATTACCCCATCCTCACGCAACAAATTGCGTGCGATGTACAAGCGCGGCAGCATCATCGACAACCAGTTGCTGTGGTAGTGGCCGCTTTCCTTGCTGTTCTTGCGGAAGAAGCCCTCGCGCATCAGCGTGCCGTCATCACTCAGTTCGTTGATGCGGCGCAGGTAGTCTTCCTTGCTTTCCTGAAAGCGGTCGGGGTAGATGAAACTGTCCGAGCCGGTGTTGTAGGGCGGGTCAATATAAATCAGTTTGACCTTGCCGAAGTATGTTTTCTGCAAGACCTTCAGCACTTCCAGATTTTCGCCCTCGATGAATACATGCTGCGCCTCGTCGAAGTTGATCGACAAGTCGCGCTGTGGCCGCAGCGTGGCGCTGGATGGCGTTTGCAGCACTTTGTAGGCGTTGGCCTTGCCCGCCCAGGTCAGGGCATAGCGCTCGCCGCCTTCAATAAGTGCTTCGCCCCCGAGGGCGCGTTTGAGCGCGGATACGTCGAGCTGGCCCTCTGAGAAGGCTTCGGGAATCAGTGCGGCCAGTTGTGCACGGCGCTCCGCAGCGGGGTCGGGCGATTGGCCAATGTCGCTTGCGTCGGTCATCGGGTCAGTCATGGTTTCTTGTCTACGGTGGGTTTCTACGTGGCATCGATCAAAGCGCCCTGCTCGGATATGGCGATGCTCCGGAATCAGCACATTCACTATATTTGCACTTTGAATATGCTGCAATGTACAGTAAAGTTCAAAAGCAGCCGATGGCATAAGCACCACCTTGACTCCACCCCATCCCAGGGAGAAAAACAATGGCCCGGCACTATTCAACCAAAGACTTCTTCCGGCAGATGCCCAATGCGCCGCATGCGTGAGTTTGACTCCCTGACCTTGGCTCTTGAGCCCTGGTTCGATACCCCCCTGAGCGACTTGCCTGATGCAATTCGCAAGCGCGTTGTTGAAGAGTTTTTCCCTATGCCGTGGGACGACCTGTCGGCAGAACAGCGCCGCAGTGGGGCGCTGCAGATGGACTATCAACACGACCCGGCCACAGAGCAGGATCAGCAGCGCTGGTGGGACTTTTGGCAGGAGGTGGAGGACCTGAAGCGCCAGATTGGGCAGTGGGAGGCAGTTGCCGCGCCGACTGCTACCGAAAGGATAAGGATAGGAATTTCAACGCCACTTTTTGAAGTGTCTCCTCCGTTCCCGTCCGAGTCAATCGTGAAATTCGTGCCCAAGGTTTCCGATCGCCCCTGAA
>JAWXBM010000138.1:0-8822 GCA_034440115.1 Lysobacterales bacterium
CAAGGCACAGTCGCAGAATACCTCTCAACCCTGAAAGGTTTGGATCCCGGCTCGCAGGCCGGGATGACGGAGTTAGTGGTTGGGATGACGAAACAGAAACGTCATCCCGGGCCTGACCTCTCTCACCGTCATCCCGGGCCTGACCTCTCTCACCGTCATCCCGGTCCTGACCTCTCTCACCGTCATCCCGGGCCTGACCTCTCTCACCGTCATCCCGGACTTGACCTCTCTCACCGTCATTCCGGGCCTGACCCGGAATCCAATTCCGCACCCATTATGGATCCCGGATCAAGTCCGGGATGACGTAGTTAGATTCAGCCGGGATGACGTCATCCGAAAACTGCAACGCCGCCAGGCGCGCATACAGCGGATCGGTGCGGATCAGCTCCTCATGATTGCCTACCGCCTGCACCCGGCCATGATCCAGCACCACGATACGATCCACTTTCTTCACCGTGGCCAGCCGATGGGCGATCACCAGCGTGGTGCGGTTGTGCATCAGTTCTTCCAATGCCTGCTGCACCAGCAATTCACTTTCTGCATCGAGCGCGCTGGTGGCTTCGTCCAATAACAGGATGGGCGGGTTTTTCAGAATGGCACGGGCAATGGCTATACGTTGCCGTTGCCCGCCTGACAAACGCGTACCGCGCTCACCGAGAAACGTGTCGTAGCCTTCGGGCAGTGCGCGAATAAAGCCATCAGCAGCGGCCATTTCAGCAGCTTGATGCACTTCGGCATCGCTGGCTTCAGGCCGACCATAGCGAATATTCTCCAACGCGGAGGTGCCGAACAACATGGTGTCCTGTGGCACCAGACCGATTTGTCGACGCAGATCCTGCGGATCCAATTGGGCACTTTCCTGCCCATCAATCCGTATGCACCCTGAGTTGGTGTCGTAAAAGCGCAGCAGTAATTGAAACACCGTGGTTTTGCCAGCACCCGAAGGGCCCACCAGGGCAACCGTCTCACCGGCTTTTATGGCCAGATCGAAGCCGTCCAATGCCCGTGTTTCTGGTCGCGAAGGGTAAGAGAAATTCACATTCTCAAAGCGGATGTTGCCATTGCAACGATCCGTGAATGGCAATGGCTGCGCAGGCGCAGCAATCTTTGGTTCTGCTGCCAGAAGTTCTGCCAACCGCTCCATAGCCCCGGCCGCGCGCTGGATTTCACCCCACAGACTGCTCAGGGCTGCTGCGGACGAGCCCACATACATGGCATACATCAGGAACTGGCCCAGTTCACCGCCACTCATCTGGCCAGTGATCACCGAGTGGGAGCCTTTCCACAACAGGAAGGTCAGCGCGCAGAACATCAGCGCAAAGGCCAGGCCGGTGAGCAAGGCATTCATGCGCAAACGTTTCAGCGCCGTGCGAAAACTGAGCTGCACCGCAACGCCATACCGATCGGACTGCATATCTTCGAGGGTGAACGCCTGCACCGTTTGCATGGCATTCAACGTTTCGCCCGCCAGGCCACTGGTATCGGCCACACGATCCTGCGATTGGCGCGACAGGCTGCGGATTTTCCGCCCGACGATGATGACCGGCAAAACCACCATGGGTATGCCAACCAACATGTATCCGGCCAGTTGCGGGCTGGTCCAGGCCATCAAGGCCAGGCCACCCATCAAGGTCAGCGAAGAGCGCAAAGCGATGGACAGACCGACACCAGAAATGCTCTGTACCAGCGTGGTATCTGTCGTGAGGCGTGACAACACTTCACCGGTGCGGGTAACTTCAAAAAAAGTCGGGTCCATGCGGATCACGCGGTCGAAAACCGCGTTGCGAATGTCCGCCACCACCCGTTCACCCAACCAACTGACCAGGTAATAGCGCAGGGCAGCGAAAATACTGAAGATCAAAGCGGCGACCAGAAACCAGCCGAAGTAGCGATTAACGGTGGAGAAATCCTGGGCAATGAAACCGTTGTCGATCAAATAACGCAGCGCAACCGGCAAGGCCAGCATGGCTATTGCCGCAATCACCAAGGCCGCCATGGCACCAGCCAGCATCAGGCGGTAGGGGCGAATAAACGGCCACAGGGCTTGCAGTGGCCGCAGGGACTTACCCTTGGGCCGCTCGCTGCTGGAGGCCTCAGCCATGTTTCTGCCTACTCATGCGGCTAATCTGGGGCTCCCCGGATGCCAATGAAAGAGCGAACCCCAAAAAGCGTTGTCGGATTTTCAGTCCTTCAGACCCGCCCTGAAACGCTTGTAGCTGTTTTTCAGTTCTTCACCCAACGCTTCCAGTGAACCGCCCAGAGCATGGGCGCTTTCATCCAGACCGGTTTTGGCGGAAAACTTTTCCCATTTGCCTTCCATCTCGGTCCATTCCTGCTTCATTTCCATCGAAGCCAAGTGCATTTTCAGTTCCAGTTCATCGCGCAATTTTTTCAAGTCGCGTTTCATGTCGTGCGTATCAGTCATGGGATCACCTTGTTAATTTACCGGATCATGATAGTTTAATGCCTGGAACGATGCATGACACGGGTCAATATAATGCTGGGCAGCCATGCTTGTGGCGCAGCGGAATAAGTACCCCGATTCGGCATACACTCCGGGTCGCCAGGGCTTGCCGTGGCTTGGGTTATATAACCGGCCCTATTTGGCCAGCTGTGTCTGCGTCCAACTAACGATTTCTCCAGCCATGATGGCACCGGAGTGACGAGCGATCTCGCGACCGTTGCGGAACAGGATCATGGTAGGAATACTGCGGATCCCGTGTTGCGCTGCAGGCGCCTGCAGCTCTTCGGTATTGAGCTTGGCCAGCCTGACACTGGGCTCCAGTTTCGCCGCCGCCTCAGCAAAGGCGGGAGCCATGGTTCGACACGGGCCACACCAGGGCGCCCAAAAATCTACCAGCACCGGTATTTCACTGTTTGCGATCTGGCGATCAAAACCCGCCTGGTCCAGTTCTGTCGGACTACCCTGGAAAACCGCTTGCTTGCACTTACCGCAGCGCGGTCCATCACCCAAGCGGTCAGAAGGCAGGGCATTAATCGTGTTGCAAGAGGGACAGACCACTTTGCAAATCTTATTCACATTGCACTCCCTTCCGTTTCCTGATTTCAGCGCAAATAGACTGATGTTAACGAATAAATTGGGATCACTGAGGGTAAATGCAACGTGGGCGTGCTGATCCTGCTGAGGATGGGCATGATGGGATTCTGGCGCATCAGCTGAGTTCCGCCCGAAGTTGTTGTTACAATCATGGCTGGAACGTTGGACTAATTCCTACTTTCCAGCCGTTTTACATTTGAAATCCAATCACCCAATGTGTTGAACCAGGAGTGCAGGAATCATGACCGAAAACGCAACACCTTCCAGCCCAGCGCCCATAGCCTCACCCGAAACCGCATCCACAACAACTGCGCCCCCGGTAACTGATCGCGAACGCGAAACACGCCAATGGTCCATGTTCATTCATTTTTCCATACTGGCCGGGTGGGCAATTCCATTAGCCGGTCTGATCGTCCCGATCATCCTTTGGCAGATTAAAAAAGACGAACTGCCGGGCATCGTTCCACACGCACATATCGTGATGAACTGGATGGTAACTTCGCTGGTTTACGCCGCCATATGCTTCATCCTGATGATCGTGGTGATTGGCATCTTTGGATTTATGGTATTAGGCATTGCGACCATAATTTTCGCCGTTGTTGGAGGCCTGAAAGCCAATGAAGGCATCGCCTGGGAATACCCTGGCACGATTATCAAAATCTTCAAGTAAGCCTGAATTTCAACCCAGGCCCGGCGGTCGATGCCGGGCTTTTTTCTGGGCTGGCTTAGTTTCACCTGATCATCACTCCTAACTGTCTATCCTGCTGGTCCACCTTGGGATATCGCGCAATCAATCATGTCTACCATCAACATCGTCTGGTTCCGACAGGACCTGCGCATCCAGGACAACCCCATGCTGGCCGCAGCAGCCGCAACGGGTATACCGGTATTGCCGCTGTACATCCATGCGCCGGAAGAAGCAGGCGTTTGGCCAGCAGGCGGTGCATCGAAGTGGTGGTTGCATCACGCCTTGAACTCTCTGCAAGCGGAGCTGGAAAAATCGGGCCTGCCGCTGATACTTCGCCATGGCAGCAGTGAAGAACAACTGAATGATGTGCTGCAGTCTTTGGCCAAAGCCGGATATCGCGTCAACGCCGTCATAAGCAATCGGCTTTATGAGCCCGCGGCAGTGCAACGCGACATGGATGTTCAACAATTTGCTGTTAAGCGTGGAATTGGCTGGGAGCAGTTCAACGCCAGCCTTTTGGTCGAACCTGAACACATCACCAATCAAAGTGGCTTGCCGTATCGTGTGTTCACACCGTTTTGGAAAAAGCTGCGGCAGATTCCCATGCAGCCGCCGGTGCGTGTCGATATCAAGCAATTGAAAGCACCGGCCAGCTTGCCACTCAGCTTGAAGCTGGCACAACTCAACTTACTGCCGAATGTTCGCTGGGATACCGGGCTGCAGGAGCGTTGGAACCCCAGCCTGGCGGGTGCGCAGAATGCCCTGAGCAACTTTCTCACAGAAGCTGTGGGCGCATACAAGATCCAGCGCGATCTGCCTGCAGTGAATGGCACATCCAGCCTGTCACCCTACCTGCATTTTGGCCAACTCGGGCCCCGCCAGGTTTGGGCGGCTACCCATGCTGCCGGGGCGCAGGAAAGTAATGGCGGATTTACGTTTTTGAGTGAACTGGTCTGGCGTGAGTTTGCCTACCACCTGCTGCTCCACTTTCCTCATACTGATTTACAGGTGCTGAATCCGCGCTATGCAGATTTTCCCTGGCAACCGGATAAAAGGCTTTTGCGCGCCTGGCAACTAGGCCAAACCGGATACCCGTTTATCGACGCAGGAATGCGACAACTATGGAATACCGGCTGGATGCACAACCGTGTACGCATGGTGACGGCTTCATTCCTGATCAAGCATTTGCTGCAACCCTGGCAGGATGGTGCCCGCTGGTTCTGGGACACTCTGGTCGATGCCGATTTGGCCAGTAACAGCATGGGTTGGCAATGGGTGGCAGGTAGCGGCGCGGATGCTGCGCCTTACTTTCGTATCTTCAACCCCTTTGGCCAGGGCGAAAAGTTCGATACCCAGGGTGACTTTGTGCGGCGATGGGTGCCTGAGCTTGCCAAGCTTCCGGACAGCATCATTCACCGGCCCTGGGAAGCGTCTGCGATGGAACTGAAAATGGCGGGCGTTAACCTGGGTAAAAATTATCCTCACCCCATTATTGATCACAAGCGTGGCCGTGAGCGTGCATTGGAAGCGCTGCAATCGCTAAAGTCAGCGCCTGACAAGGACACCTGACAGCGTTGTCCTGGATTGGCTAGCTCGTTATTTCGGGCAGCGCGAAGGCTACTAAAAACGTCATCCCGGGCAGCGCGAAGGCTACTAAACGTCATCCCGGGCAGCGCGAAGCGCGTCGATCCGGGATCCACAAACCACCGGATATTGGCTACCGGCTCGTGGGTCGGTATGACGAATAGAGTACTGGGCATCCAAGCTGGCCCAATTGACTGACAGCAGCAGATTCGCCATGCTGCAGGTCATTCTTTGCCGCCTGTTGAGCCCCAATTTCAATGCCACTTCGCGACATCAGCCTGATAGTGCTCGTCTGCCTGATCTGGGGCTTCAATTTCATTGCAGCAGCACAGGGCATGCAACATTTCTCGCCCTTGGTCTTTATGGTTCTGCGTTTTCTGGCAGTGCTGGTGGTGATGCTGCCGTTCCTGCGGCTACCTCCGGTCGGACAGTGGGGCAGACTGGCATTCGTCTGCCTCGCCATAGGTGCAGTCCATTTCACCACGTTTTTCTGGGCCATATCTCTTTCCAAAGATTTGACCTCCATCGCCATAGTCCAGCAAACCTACATTCCGATTTCAGTACTGTTGGCCATGAGCTTTCTAGGTGAACAGGTCGGCTGGCGTACTTTGGTCGCTATTAGCGTGTCATTCACTGGTTTGGTGGTGCTGAGTTTTGATCCACTGATTTTCAGCCAGCTTGATGTACTGCTGATCGCCCTTTTTGCGGCGGCTGCACAGGCGCTGGGTTCGGTATTCATGCGTGGCATCAAAGGCGTGGGCGCGCTGAATTTTCAGGCCTGGACGGCCCTGTTGTCTTTGCCTGTTCTGATCCTCGCAAGCCTGTTGCTGGAAAGCGGCCAGTTAGAAGCCATTCAAACTGCCAGTTGGCTGGATTGGGCCAGTGTGTCGTATTCCGGACTGATCTCCTCCATTGTGGGCTACGGCCTGCTTTTCCTGCTGGTACAACGCCATCCCGTTTCAACCGTAATGCCCTACATGTTGTTGATGCCGCTGTTTGCCATCCTGTTTGGCATATTGATCTGGGGTGATCGGCCTGGGCTGAAACTATTGATAGGCGGCAGCCTGGTACTGGCCGGTATTCTCTTCATCAGTCTGCGACAATCTGTAAAAGTAACTCTCAAGGCCGAAGTATGAATCCAGCCCGAAATAACAGCCGCCTCGATGTCGCTGGAGCTGTTCTGTGTGTGCATGCGTACGTGACCAGACCACCACCCGACATGAGCTTGAAGCACTATGAGAGATCCCGCCTGTGTTTGACCTGATTACGCTTTCCATTGCCATGTTATTTACCGGCCTGGTTGGCGGTATCCTGGCCGGGATGCTGGGAGTGGGCGGCGGCATCGTTATCGTTCCAATGCTCGAAATTGCCCTGGGCTTTGTCGGCGTTGATCCATCGATTCGCATGCACATCGCGGTGGCCACATCGCTCGCCACCATCATCCCCACGTCCATCTCATCATCGCGTGCCCACTATGCACGCAACGCGGTTGATATGGCCTTGATCAAGAACTGGTCCGTTTGGATTTTCCTGGGCGCACTGGCCGGCGCCTGGCTGGCCAGCCAGGTCCACAGTCGGGTGCTGTCGGGTATATTCGCTGCAGTGGCCTTTCTGGTTGCGCTGAAGATGATGTTGCCGTTGGATAACAAGACTCTAACCAGCGGTGTGCCCAGGGGGCCGGCCATGATTCCCGTACCCACCCTGATTGGCCTGATTTCGGCCATGATGGGAATTGGCGGCGGCTCTTTAAGCGTGCCCACCATGACTTCATTTGGTGAGCCCATTCACCGTGCCATCGGCACTGCCGCCGTGTTCGGATTATTGATCGCCGTACCGGGAACCATAGGGTTCATGATCACAGGCTATGGCAATCCGCTGTTACCTGCTGGCAGCATTGGTTTTGTCAACCTGATTGGCCTCGCCCTGATCGCACCCACCACGGTTTTGGCAGCTCCATTGGGTGCCCGGCTGGCGCATGCATTGTCCAAGCGCACACTGACCCTGCTGTTCGGCAGCTTTCTGTTGATCGTAGCGATTCGTATGCTGCTGAGAACATTGGCAGGATAAATCCCTAACCAAAGTCAGCATCAGCAGCGTCTAAATCTACTATGAATGCCACACTCCAAGTGGCGACCAGACCTTGCCGGGCAAGCTGCCAGTAACTTCTTGGTGTGACAATTAATTTCATTTCCGGAAAACTGATTAGTAAATGTTGATTTTTGTGAGATTTAATTGAATTCAATGTATTTCCTACATTGAAAGGGGTTTCATCCCATACACCCGCATGTCAATTGCAGTTCACAATGAGTCTGCGAACTCCCCCAGCTTATTCTAATCCTCACTTTCAACTCACTGTGGTTGACAACTCAAACAAATAAACCATAATGGTTAAATATGCTCTCCATGATATTGCAAGCGTGATCGCAGCTGCACAGGCGGGAAAAGTGCATTTTGCCAGCACTAAAGTGGAACAGAGAACTGCCAACGAAGGATTCAACCATTTGGATGTCTGTCATTGCATTACAGCGATCTCAACAGATACATACAGGACGACACTGCAATATGAAAACAGCCCTACTGCATTCGATGTTCACCTTTGCCGGTTTCGCGGCGAGACCATCTACCTCAAATTGAAACTGACTCCTTCGGGCACGGTAGTGGTACTCGCTTCGTTCCATCGTTCTGAGTATTACGCATGAAAAGCGAAAACTGTCCAATCTGCGAAACAGGAATTCTTGTCAGCAATACCTATACCGGCGTGATTCAGCACAAAGGCAATGATCTTGATGTGCCAAATTTGGAATGTTCCGTTTGTAAGTCCTGTGGTGCTGATCCGGTTCTTGCTGACCAGGCGAAAAGAAATCAAGCTCGTTTTGCCGACGCTAAAAGAGCTGCTGATCGGCTTCTGAGCGCGCAGGAAATTCGCAGCGCCCGAAAGAATTTAGGCCTCACACAGCACGAAGCATCCAGGATTTTTGGAGGTGGCCTTAACGCGTTTTCTAAATACGAAAGAGGCGAGGTCATTCAAAGTGAAGCAATGGACAAGCTGATTCGGGTTGCTTGTCAATTTCCCAATGCATGGCGCTATATGAACCAACTGGCCACACCAAAGAGCAGCAGCCCCTCCGAATTGCCCAGTGGTGATTTAGCTTGCCCCCCCGCCATTACTGAGTAGTAGTGGCATTGGAATACAGTAGCCCTAAACCTCGATACAAACATACTTCAGCTCGGTAAATTTTTCGATGCCCGCTGAACTACCCTCGCGCCTCAGGCCGCTTCGCTTGATGCCACCCATAAAGGGGGCGGTGTACACTGCTGACATGAGACGGAAACTGGTCAAAGCAAGCACTCGATGACGGACTGCGCTAGACAAGAAGAGCAGCCTGAACCTAATTGGTGGATCTACATGATTCGTTGCGATGATGATTCGCTTTATACCGGCATCAGCACGGATCCTCAACGCCGCTTCCAGCAGCATTCGCAACATCCACG
>JAWXBM010000139.1:0-7280 GCA_034440115.1 Lysobacterales bacterium
AAACTCTGCGAGGAAATCCGCGGTGCTTCAACGGCCTGCTGCATGGTCATGCCGTACTCGACGACATTGAGGAATACCTGCAGCATGCCTTGTGACTGCGCACATGGCACCACATTCCGCCCTCTCCAACGCGCGCGGCGCATTTCTTAAAAGCCATGGTTGAAGCTTTATGCGTGGCCGAAACTATTCGATATGCCGCATCAAAGGACGGACTTAATGTTGGGTTCAGTCAATCTTTACACCGGCAATTTTCACCGCCTTAGCCCACTTGTCGATCTCGGCCTTGATAAAGGCACCGAGCTCTTCCGGTGTTGATGATTCCGGCGCAGCGCCCTCGTCGAGCAATCGCTGCTTGACTTGGGGTGCATCGAGCGCCTTGATCAACGCCAACCGAACGACATCAACAATCGGTCTTGGCGTTCCTGCCGGCGCCATCATGCAATACCATGCGGTCGCCTCGAACCCCGGCAGCCCCGACTCAATCATCGTTGGCACAGCCGGCAAGGATGGCGAACGCGTTGCACTGGTGACTGCCAGCGGATACAGGCGCCCCTGCTTGAAGTAACCCATCACGGCTGGCGGCCCGGAAATCATCATGTCGATCTCCCCCGAAAAAACAGCAGCCGAGGCTGGACCGGCCCCCTTGTAGGGTACGTGCACCATCTTTATGCCGGTCATGGTTTTCAGCAATTCACCAACAAGGTGATTAGATGTACCGTTTCCAGCACTGCCAAATGTCATCTTGCCGGGATGCGCCTTGGCCAGCGCGATGAGCTGACTGACAGTGCGGGCAGGGACCGACGGGTGCAGTGCAATGACCTGAGGAACTTTGGTAATCATCGAAATCGGCGCAAAGTCACGTACCGGGCTATACGGCAGCTTGGCTCCATAGAGGGTAACGTTGATCGCCAGTGGCGACACCACACCCAACAAAAGTGTATAGCCATCCGGTGGTGCTTTCGCCGCAATGGCAGTGCCGAGATTGCCGGCGGCGCCAGCGCGGTTATCCATAAGAACCTGTTGACCCAGATTTTCGCCCAAACGTTGACCGAGAATTCGAGCCAGCACATCGGTGGTACCACCCGGGGCGAACGGCACGATCATACGAACCGCACGTTCAGGATAGTTCTGCGCGAACGCTGGAAAGACTGATATACCCGTCAGTGCAACAACAAGGTTGATGCCTAATTTTCCAAAGCGGTGCATGATTCCTCCGTCGGTTCGATATCAGGGCCGGTAACCAAAGCTTGGGGGGCCGGCCACTCTCGCCCCTGCTGAAACGTTGGCGAAATCACAGAGAATGCGACGCGTTTCACGTGGATCGATGATTTCATCAATGTTGAAGGCTTCTGCGCTGCGGAACGGCGAACGCAACAGCCGCAGCCGTTCTTCGATCTCCGCCATTTTTGCCTTCGGGTCCAGTGCAGACTCGATCTCGCTGCGATATGCCACCTCCAGGCCGCCCTGGACCGGCAGCGATCCCCATTCCGCTGAGGGCCATGCGTAACGCATTGAATATCGTGCGTTGTTGACGTGTGCACCACCAGCAATGCCGAAGCATTTGCGCATGATGATGCCGCACCAGGGAATGGTGCTTTCATTGATTGCGGTTATCGTTTCCATACCAAAGCGCACAGCACTGGCCTGCTCCGCTTCAAGGCCGATCATGAAACCAGGGCAATCCACCAGGTGCATCATAGGCAGATGGAATGTCTGCGCCAGATCAACAAAGCGACGGATCTTGCGCGCCGCATCCACGGTCCATGCGCCGCCATAGAAATAGGGATCACTCGCCATGACGGCTACCGGCCATCCGTCCAACCGCGCAAAGCCTGTCACGATCGAACGCCCCCAAAGACGCCCGATTTCAAAGAAGGAATCCTTGTCGACCACCGAATTGATGATTGGACGGATCTTGTAAACCTGGCGCGAATCTTTCGGAATTGCCTTGATCAGCGGCTCAACGATGTGCGAAGCATCGTTGGCAGGTTCGGTGCGTTCAGGCAATTCGTAGACGGACGGCGGCAGATAAGTCAGAAACTTCCGCGCCATTTCGAAGGCCTTCGCTTCAGTCGCCGCTTCATCATCAACCGTACCATTCCGGGCATGAATCTGACTGCCACCCAATTCATTCTTGGTATAGTCCTGCCCGATACGCTTCACTACAGGTGGCCCCGCAACGAATATCTGTGAGGTATCTTTGATCATCAGCGAATAGTGGCTTCCCGCTACCCGCATGGCACCCAGCCCGGCGACCGATCCAAGCGCCAAACTCACCACTGGCACGGTAGACAGGTTTTGCACTGCCAGCCCCCATCCAAGCAGGCTCGGGCACTTCATGTAACCCAGTACTTCGGTGGTACGCACGGAACCGCCACCACCAGTGCCATCGACCAGACGAATCAGCGGCAAGCGCAGGTCGCGCGCCATCGCTTCAACCCGAAGCAGCTTGTCTTTAACACCACCCTCGGATGAACCACCCCGCACCGTGAAATCGTCACCGGCCACGATAACTGGCTTGCCGTTCACACGTCCGCGCCCCATGACAAGATAACTCGATGTGAAGGAAGTGATGTTCCCCTTGTCATCGTATTGCGCCTTGCCCGTCACACTACCGACCTCATGAAACGAATCGGGATCAAGAAACTGCTCGACACGTTCCCGCACGCTCAGCTTTCCGGCGGCGCGATGTTTGGCCACCCGCTCGGCTCCGCCCATTTGCTGTGCCAAACGCTGACGCTCCCGCAGCTCTTCTATTTCAGGCTCCCAACTCATGACTTGCTCCTTGATGATTCGATAGATCCTGTTTTGTTAACGGGACTATCAGTGCATCTGCAGCGACCACACCTTTACCAGCAGGCCGCACAAACAACGGGTTGATGTCGATCTCAGAGATCACATCGGCGTGGTCTTTTATCAACCACGAAACCCGCACAATCACATCAACCAGCGCATCAATGTCAGCGGGCGGCGATCCACGCACCCCCTTCAGAATGTCTCGTCCACGCAGGTCGCCGAGCATCTCGCGAGCCATATCCAGCCCAACTGGCGCAAATCGATGCACCACATCGCCCAGCACTTCGGTCAGCACACCGCCAAGACCGACCATCACATAGGGCCCGAACTGAGGATCGCTGACCGCGCCTATGATCACCTCAACGCCACTGGCCATCTCCTGAATTGAAATGCCGTCAATCCTCGCGGCCGGAGCGTAACGATGACCACTGTCAAAAACCTCCTGCGCTGCACGCTTGAGATCATCAATTGAATTGATATTGAGCCGCACCGCGTCGGCCTCGGTCTTATGCGGAATGTCAGGCGAAGCCAGCTTGACCGCAACCGGGAATGGAACCGGGCATTTATTCAGCGCCAGCACCGCCTTCAGTGACAACAGGGCCTCGTTCGTAACCGGAACGCCATAACGCTCAACGTACAACTTTGAAGCCCGCTCGGAGCACGGGCCACTCCCAGTCTTGATATCAAGGAATAGCTGTTCAATTGGACGAGTAACCTGATGCGCACCCTTTCGGAACCGATCCTGTTTAAGTGCAAAATCGGCAAAGATCGCAGCAGCACGTGCTGCGCGCCCTGCGTAGTTGGCGCACAGATAACCTGCTCGCTCAAGCTTTTCCCGAACATCGACATCACGCGTCGGAATGGATGACCAGTTGATAATCATCGGCTTGTCTGTTTTGGCGGCGGTCTGGATAAACCGATCCGCCCATATACCCACATCGGGACCAGCCGCGGAACGCACCAGAAACATGTCAAACGCCGGATCATCCATGACGCACTCAATGGCCTTATATTGATCCCCATAGTTGGCCATCATGTCGATCGGATTCTCAACCGACGAGAACGTCGATTTCAGAGCATGCAACTTCGCCTGGTGTTCGGGCGAGGTACTGGGCAGGTGTAGGCCGTTTTTTTCGGATTGCTCAGCCATGAGCACACCCCAGCCCCCCGACCCAGTCAGAATGCCGAGATTGCGGCCCTTGGGATATTTACCGCCCATCACAAGTCGGGCTACGTCCACCATCTCATCGAGATCGTTGAACTCAATGAATCCGCCTTCGCGGAACGTGGTACGAAACAACGTGTAGTCGGCAGTTAGCTTCCCAGTATGAGAATAGGCCGCACGGCGTCCAGCGCCACCGTTTCCGACCTTCAGCATCAGAATGGGCTTGCCAACTTCAAGCGCGTGTCGCCCAAGTTCACGCAACTGCTTGCCTTCCGTGGTCGCCTCCATGTAGGTGGCAATCATTCTGACTTCATCGCGATCGAGAAAGTCGTGTGCAAAGTCAAAAAAACTCAGATCCGCCTCATTGCCGCAGGACACCACATAATTCGAGCCGACGCCATGCGCATTGGCGAACGTCATCATTGACTGACCGAACCCGCCACTTTGCGAAACGATGGCAAGAGGTCCCGGCCTGAGCGTTTTATCCGACAAGGCACCACCAAATGCCATGTAGGCCCGCTTGATTACGTTCATCACGCCCACGCAGTTGGGACCAACCACTCGTACACCGCTTTTCGCAATGACCGCGTCAAGGCGATGCTGCATTTCCGCCCCCGATTCCGTATGCGTTTCGGAAAAGCCGGCTGTCAGAATGACAGCGTAGGGAATGCCTGCCTGACCACATTGCTCCAGCACTTCGGGAACATGTTCGCGCCTGACGGCGATAACTGCTACGTCGCAAGGGCGAGGAATGGACAACACATCGGGATAGGCCTTTACCCCCAGCACCTCGGTCCGCTTCGGATTGACTGGGTAGAGTTTGCCCTCAAAACTGCAGGCCAGCATATGGGCAAGCGGTTGTCCGCTGATAGACTTCGGATTGGTCGAGGCACCGACTATTGCAATCGCCGAGGGGTCAAGCAAACGGGAAAGATCGGGTTTATTGCCAGTTCGTGATTCGGACATTTTACATTCACCAATCATGCTGATCGAGTTCATACCGTTTCAGATAAAACGGCAATCCAAATTTAGTCCGCGCCGGATTTATTCAGCCTTTAATCCGGATTGCTTGACTACCTTGCTCCACTTCGCAATCTCCTGCTTTACAAATGCTGTAATTTCATCAGGTGTGTCTCCAACAAAATCGGCACCTTCGCTCTCTAGGCCCCTGCGAACTTGCGGCAGTTTGATGATGCGCGCGATCTCAGCAGCGACTTTGGCGACGATGTCTTTGGGCGTTCCTGCAGGTGCAGCAACACCATACCAAGTGGCAGTTTCAAAACCCTTCACGCCTTGCTCATCCAGCGTTGGCACCTCTGGCAAAACAGCGGAACGCCTGAGGGTTGTCACTGCAATGGCATTAAGTCGACCAGATTTCACATGCTGCACGGGCGAGGCCATCGCGCCGAAGTAGAGCGGGATTTGTCCAGACAGGGAGTCGACCAGTGCCGGCCCGGCACCGCGATACGGCACATGCGTCAGACGCACGCCAGCCATAGTATTAAACAATGCACCAGCAAGATGGCCTGATGTCGCGATACCGGCAGTACCAAACGCGATTGCATCAGGTTGTCGTTTCGCGAGTTCAATTAATTGGCGGGCATTTTTTACAGGAAAAGACCGGTGTGCGGCGATTAGCACCGGAACTTTTGCCATATTGGTCACCCAATCAAAGTCCTTGATCGGATCGTAAGGCAAATCTTTGTAGAGCGCCGGGCCAATAGTGTTGGCAATACCCGCCCACAGCAGTGTGTATCCGTCAGGTGGCGCTTTGGCAACTAACTCGCTACCCAGATTCGTGCCGGCGCCCGGCCGGTTATCAACAAGAACCTGCTGCGACCATGCAACCGTGAGTTCCTGCCCGACCAATCGTGCCAAACGATCCGATATTCCACCTGGCGCGTATGGAACGACAATACGAATAGCTTTCGCGGGATAACTCGAAGTTCCAACTGCTGGTTGCGCTGCAGAACATGGATTCAGGCTGGCAGCCAGCGACATCGCAATTGCAATCAGGGCCACCAGTCGCATCGTCTCTCCTGCGGGTTAGACATCAGGGCACTTCTACAGGTCTTCAGTCTCGCTCTTTTTGAGAAAACATCAATGGATCAACTACTTGATTATTCACAATACAATGACGAAATAATCACCGACAGCAACCAACTAAATCTGGTCGATTAATCATCGGGCAGTAGTGAAATACGGTACCCTGAGGTTACTTGTCAATGGACGCGGTCCGATGAAGTTGCTGAAACGACCTGTCGCAGCCGGATTGATCGTCGCGTCGCTTTGCACCTGGGCGCATGCGCAAGAGTATCCGTACAAGCCAGTCCGATGGATCGTCCCCTTCGCTCCAGGCGGCGGACCCGATGTCGTGGCGCGTATCGTGGGCAACGAACTGGGCAAGATCCTGGGCCAGCGGATCATCATCGACAATCGTACGGGCGCTGCCGGCAACCTGGGCAGCGGGATCGCGGCGAAATCACCACCCGACGGTTACACCTTTCTGCTCGGTGTCGCTTCCCCGCTGGCAATCAACGTCAGCCTCTACGGTTCCAAGCTGCCGTACAACCCGGCCGAGGACTTCGCACCGGTTTCCATGATCCTGAAGGTGCCGCAAGTGCTGTTGCTGCATCCGTCGGTGCCGACGCGCGATCTGACGCAACTGATCGCTCTGGCCAAAGCCTACCCGAAGAAGCTGAATTACGGATCAGCCGGCAGCGGAACCTCCGGCCACTTGGTGGTCGCGCTGTTCACGATGGCCGCCGGTATCCAGATCACCCACATCCCTTTTAGGTCCTCGGGCCTGTCCTCAATAGCGGGGCTATCCGGCGAAGTGGACATGGTCGTGGGTTCGGCGGCATCCTTTATGACTTACATCAAGTCGGGCCGGTTGCGCCCGATCGCGGTGTCGAGCGCAAAACGTTCACCGGCCATACCCGATGTTCCGACGATGATGGAATCGGGGTTGCCGGGTTTCGATGTTTCCTCGTGGTACTGCATGGTCGCGCCCGCCGGCACGCCGCGCCCGATCGTCGACAAAGTGCACACCGCGCTCATTCGCGTGCTGCAAGCGCCCGAGGTGCACCAACTGCTGCTGAACGAGGGTGCGGCGCCCGAGCCCTCGACGCCGGAAGAGCTCGGCGCATTCATACGCGCCGAGATCGTCAAGTGGGCTGCAGCGGTGAAAGCATCAGGCGCGAAGGTGGACTGAGCGCGGCGAGAGCTCCACACCGGCTCGCGATTCGCGGTGCGTGCCTGTCCTATGGTTCATGCCAGCGCGTCATAGCTCAGTGTCGACAGCGTCACTGCGTCATTG